>JAQWFB010000005.1 GCA_028704635.1 Candidatus Shapirobacteria bacterium | reverse complement strand
TGATCAGTTGAGGATTTTTCTTCCTCTTTAAGATTTAAATTATCGACGACAATTTTTTGGTTTTCTTCAACTTGATGTTGGGTGCCAGAAATGGCAATGACTGCGTATTTCATACTTTTTGATTATAGCATAGGAAAAAATCTAAGCAAGATAAAGATTATCAAGAGGAATAGACAATTCCGAGAGAAAATAATAAAGCCATGAGGGAAGAGCCACCGACGGAAATAAAAGGAAGAGGAATTCCAGTAACTGGAAGAAGACCAATATTCATACCAATATTTACAAACGTCTGCATCCAAATTTGAATGGCAATACCAAGAGTAAAAATGAAAAGTGGACGATTTTTAGTGGAAAAAGCTTTATTAAAAAGAGTGCTGATTAATAAAAAATGAGCAATTAAAACAATAAAAATACCAATTAAGCCTAACTCTTCAGCGGTGGCCGCAAACATAAAATCTGTGTGTTTTTCGGGTAAAAATAGTAATTGTCCTTGGGTCCCCTTTTTATAACCTTTACCAAAAACGCCACCAGAACCGATAGCAATTTGAGATTGGATAACATTGTAACCTTCACCTAAGGGGTCGGCTTTTGGATTTAAAAAAGTACTAATTCGTTTTTGCTGGTAGTCGTGAAGGGCATATTTGTAAATTAATGGAGAAATTAAAATAAAAATTAATCCAAAGATAATTGATAATCGGAGTAATTTTTTGTTGTATAAAATAATAGGAATGATTAAAAAGAAAACAGAAATGGCACTGCCAAGGTCTGGTTGAGCCATGATGATGGTGACAGGGATAAAATGGAGCAAGGGAAAATTGGTGTTGGCCAAAAATGACATGAGCCAAGGTTTGACGAATTCTGATGGTTGAATGGTTTGTCCAGCGATATAAATCCATCGACGAGAACCACGAGTAATACTGTTTAATATGATTGGTAGAAATAGAAAAATATTACAAATTATAAAAATAGGCCATTTATAAGAACTTAATTGTTTTAGATTTATTTGTTTACCGATGCAAAATAAAATTATTCCAAATCCCCAAGCAATTAATTGTTTACCAACTAAATTTGGAGCCACGGAACTGACCATCAGAATATTAATACAAAAAAGGATTAATAAGCTAATTAGTGTTGGTAGCCAAAGAGATCGTGACATTTTCTGATTTTTCAATACTAACGCCTAGTGTTTTTGTTAAAATTTCTTTTTCAAAATCAGCTGGCCAAGTTGGTGCAAAAATTTTAATTTTATCTTTAAGATTTAACTGATTTTCTTTACGAAGACTTTGAATTTGGCGAATTAAATCTCGAGCATCACCTTCAGCTTTTAATTCTGGAGTAATGTTAGTGTCGAGAGTAACTGTTAGATTATTTTTTCCTAAAATAATTTCGACATCTTTAATATTTAATTCATTTTTAATAATTTCAATTAAGTCGGAACTTAAATCTATTTTTTGAGAATTGTTAATAGTGGCTTTTGAGAGAGGTTGTCTAGTATTTAGATTACTAGTTTTTCTGATCATATTTCCCTGCTCGCAAATTTCTCGAACATAAACCATATTATCTAATAATTGTTGGTCAATTGGTTTTGTTTCTGGATAAAGTTCTAGATGAACAGATTCTGAGGCTTTGGAATCAAAGGGTAAAACCAAATTTTGGTAAAAATATTCAGTGATGAATGGAATTAATGGAGCTGCGGTTTTGGTAAATTGGATAAGAACTTGCCATAGAGTTTGAAGAGCTTCTTTATCGCCATTAACAAATCGATCTCGTGATTGACGAATATACCAACGAGATAAATCTTCGATATAGGGAGTTATTAATTTAACAGCATTGGGAATAATATATTTATCCAATTCTTGGGCAAATTCTTGAGTTAATTGATCAGTTCTAGTGACAATCCATTGATCAAGAATATTAGTAGAATTGTTAATTGAATTTAAGTTTGGAGTCCAATTGTGCATTTGAGCATAAGTGGTGAGATATTTAAAACAATTCCAAAGAGGTAAAAGAACAAATTTAACTTTGTCTTCTATTTCTTTTTCATTCATATTCATATTTTCACCAACCATAATGACACCGCCCATTAAATATAAACGCATGGCTTCGCCGCCATATTTTTGAAGAACCATTTTTGGATCGGGATAGTTTTTGAACAGTTTGCTCATTTTGCGACCATCGGTACCCATAATAGTGCCAGTAACAACACAATTTTTAAACGATTCAGATTTAAATAAAGCATTAGACAAAACATGAAGGGTGTAAAACCAACCTCGAGTTTGACCAATATATTCAACTATATAGTCGGCGGGAAATTCTTTTTCTAACTGATCTTTATTATCAAATGGATAATGACGTTCAGCATAAGGCATGGCGCCAGATTCAAACCAACAATCTAAAACTTCAGTGACCCGATGAACTTCTTTTCCACATTTATCACATTTAATAAAAATTTCATCAATTTCTGGTTTATGAAGATTGGTTACTTTTTGACCAGATTTAGCTTCTAAATCAGCAATGGAACTAGGAACATATTTTTCTCCACAATCACATTCCCAAACAGGAATTGGAGAGGCCCAATATCGAGATCGAGAAAGGCACCAATCAGGAGCAGTTTCAATTCCTTGTCCAAAGCGACCATTTTTAATATGTTCTGGAATCCAATTTATTTTTTGATTGGTGGTTTTCATGCCATCTTTTATAGATTGAACATTAAGATACCAAGCAGTTTGAGATTTATAAATTAATGGAGTGCCACAGCGATAACAAAAAGGATAGCTGTGTTTGATTTTTTCTTCTTTGAAAAGCAGGTTCCTATTTTTTAAATCTTCAATAACTAATGGATCGGCTTTTTTAACAAAAAGGCCAGCAAAAGGAGTGACTTGTTCGATTATTTTTCCTTCGTCATCAACATGATCAATGACAGATAAATTATTTTCTTTACCTAGGGCTGAATCATCTTCGCCAAAACCAGGGGCAATATGAACGATACCAGTACCGTCGGTCATAGAAACAAAATCGGCATGATATATTTTATAGTCGGGAAGAGTTTCAGTAAAAAAGCTGTAAAGGGGTTGGTAAGAAAGGCCAATTAATTCTTGACCTTTAAATTCTTTAATTATTTTATATTCTTTATTAATTAAAACAGATTCAACCCTATCTTTGGCTAAAATTATATTTTCTTGATTGACTAAAACTTCAACATAAGTTTCGTTTTTATTAACAGCTAAGGCTAAATTCCCAGGAAGAGTCCAAGGAGTGGTGGTCCAAGCTAAAATATAAGCGTCACGATCTTTTAACTTAAATTTAATAGAAATGGCTGGATCTTCGACATCTTTATAGGAATTATCCATGGCGATTTCGAAATTTGAAAGCGGAGTGGAACAACGAGGACAATACAAAGAAATTCGGCGACCTTTATAAATTAATCCCTTTTTATATAGCTCGGAAAAAACCCACATAACGGTTTCCATGTAGTTTAAATCCATGGTTTTATAGGCATTTTTAAAATCTACCCAACGACCAACATGGTCGATATACCATTCCCATTCTTGAGAAACATTTTGAACATAAGAATAACATTCATCAATATATCGACGGATACCAATTTGTTCAATATCTTTTTTTGATTTTAAACCAAGTCTTTCTTCAACCTTATTTTCGGCAGGAAGGCCATGACAATCCCAACCCCAAACTCGTTTAACTTTTTTACTTTTCATGGTTTGGTATCGAGGAATAATATCTTTGGCAATACTGGACAATAAATGACCATGATGGGGCATTCCGGTTATAAATGGAGGGCCATCGTAAAAAGTGTAGGCATTGTCGTTGGATCTTTGGTCAACTGATTTTTCAAAAATTTTGTTTTCTTTCCAAAAAGAAATGATTTCTTCTTCCATGGCGGGAAAACTGATATTGCTGGGAATATTTTTAAATTTAGACATAGTAGTATTTTACACTATAGTTGAAGCTAATATGTTGATTTAGAATATAAGAAGTGATACGATGAGACCGTGTTTTTGTAATTTGGAAAAAAGCTTCTAAATTGTTACACAAAAAGTGATACTTGAAATTTTGGTGTTTGAAAACAGAAAGGAGTGTTTGGGAATGGAAAAGGATAAAAAAGTTTTGATAATTGGTGTTTTAGCAATGGCTTTGATAGCGGGATTAATTGCTGCTTATGTTTTACATATAGGCCATAATCCAATTTTCAAGTATCTATAAAAATAATGGCTGAAGGCTGAAACTTTAATACCGAAAGGTGTTATTTGTTTTTAGTTTTTGGCCGTTTTTCTTGACAAATTAATACTTGTGTGATATTATAGGTTAGTTTTATAACGAAAGTTATTAAACTAATACAATCTTTTACATAACTCGAAATTAAGCTTTTGAGTTCTTCTGTAAAAGAAGTACATAAAAAATTGGATGTGAAAGGAAAGTGTATTTAATGAAAAGTTTTTGGAGTAATTTTGTATTAATAGTGTTGGTTTTAGGTATATTACTTGGTATTGGTGGAGCCTTGGAAATTTTGGCAGACAAACATTTATTTATTTTTCTTGTATGTTTGTTTGTTATTTTTGTTTTTACTTGGAGGCTGATCAAAAAGACATTTAACCTCTAGAGCATCCATAAAAATGACGGCTGAAAGCTGAAACATTTGATACCGAAAGGTATATTTGTTTTTAGTTTTTGGCCGTTTTTTATTTATTTTTTCTCAGGAAAGCAGGGATATCGTATTCGTCGATGATATCGATGCCAGTGGGAACTTCTTTAGTATTTAAGAATTCTTTTATTCGATTATCACTAAGATTTGATTCTTCTAATGTATTTTTATTTTCCTGTGTTTGGGGTTTGGGTTGATTTGGTAAA
Organism: Candidatus Shapirobacteria bacterium; assembly: GCA_028704635.1. GTDB lineage: Bacteria > Patescibacteriota > Microgenomatia > UBA12405 > UBA12405 > WARW01. The sequence continues at coordinate 86,483 of JAQWFB010000005.1, read as the reverse complement.
TTTATTAGAGTTGGTTGTGGTTTTTTAATATGCTGATAAAGATTAGCCCGACTAGTGTCAAACCCAGTCGCGATAACAGAAATCTTAACTTTGCCTTTGAGTTCTTTGTCGATGGTAGCTCCAAAAATAATATTGGCGTCTGGAGCGGTTCGTTCAGTAATATTTCTAGCGGCTTCTTCAATTTCAGACATGGTGATATCGGGTCCGCCAGTAACATTAATCAAAACTCCTCTAGCACCTTCAATATTAACTTCAACTAATGGAGAATCAATGGCGTCTTCAACGGCTTTTTGGATTTTATTTTCTCCTTCGGCTTCACCTGTTCCCATAAGAGCAGAGCCGGCATTACTCATAACAGCCTTAATATCGGCAAAATCTAGATTAATTAATCCAGGAACAGTGATTAAATCAGCGATGGCTTTAGTTCCTTTGCTTAAAACAGAATCAGCAATTTTAAAGGCTTCTAAAAGTGTTGCCTTATTGTTGACAACTTCCATGACTTTTTGATTGGGAATAACAATTAAAGTGTCAACATTTTCTCTTAATTGAGAAATTCCTTCTTCGGCATTGGTCATACGACGAGTGCCTTCAAACAAAAATGGTTTAGTAACAACACCAATAGTTAAAATTCCTAATTCTTTTTTGGCGATTTGGGCAATAATTGGAGCGGCTCCAGTGCATGTGCCGCCACCCATACCACCAGTGACAAAAACCATATCGGTGCCTTGTAAAACTTCTTTGATTCTTTCTTTTGATTCTTCGGCGGCTTTTTGTCCCATTTGGGGATTACCTCCAGCACCAAGACCTTTGGTTAATTTTTCACCAATTTGGATTTTGATTGAAGCAAGAGAATTTAAGAGGGCTTGAGAATCAGTATTAACGGCGATGAAGTCGACACCTTTGATGGCATCTTCGGTAATCATTGAATTAATGGCATTATTACCACCGCCACCGACTCCGATGACTTTTATTTTGGCAAATTGTCCAGTAAGAGTTTTAATTAATCCCATATTTAGGGTAAAAGTGGTTCTAGTATTTTTTTGATCTTATCAAAAAATCCACTCATGGAAATTTTGGGGGCTTTAATACCTTTAGTATTTGAACCACTGCCTTTTTTGACATTTTTATTGTAAAGCAAAAGACCAATAGTGCTAGTATAAGCTGGATTCATAATATCATCAACTATACCACCTACTTTTGGTGGATTGGCAATTCTTAGTGGAAGAGGAATAGTTCGGTTGCAAATTTCTTTAGCATTAACAGTCATGGCGCCGCCACCAGTTAAAACAATTCCGGCAGGAATTGATTGATGAAAACCACTGGTTTCAATTTGTGAATAAATTAAACAAAAAATTTCTTCAAGTCGAGGTTTAATTATGCCATTAATGGCAGTCTGGAGAGAAATTTTTTTCTTGTCTTCGGAATGGATGTCAAAATGGGACAATTCAACTTCATCTTCAAATTTTTTGTTTTCGAACAATTTGGCTAATTTTAATTTTATTTTTTCAGCGTCTTCAATGGAAAATCGAAGACCAATAGCAAGGTCATTAGTAACATTGTTGGCACCAATGGGAATGACTGATGAAAATACTGGGGAACCTTCGATAAAAATAGTAATATTGGTAATACTACCACCAATATCAACCAGAGCAACGCCGAGTTCTTTTTCAGTGTCGGTTAGAGCAGCAGTAGCTGTGCTGAGACCAGCATAAGTTAAAGATTCGACTTTAATACCAATATCTTCAAGACATTTTTTTAGATTTTTAAGAGCCGGGCTAGAGGCTAAAATTAAATGAGCTTCAACTTCGAGTCGGATGCCGTTCATTCCAATTGGGTCAATGACACCTTCTTGGCCGTCGACAGTAAATTTTCTTTGGATAATATGAATTATTTCTTTACCACTTGGCAAAGAAATAGCTTTGGCGGCTTCGGTTACACGAGTGATATCGTTAATATCTATTTCACCATTTGGATTACTGATGGCAACAACACCATGAGAATTAATTGATTCAATATGAGGAGCAGAAATAGAAATATTGGCACTGTTTATTTGAAAACCAGCCATTCTTTCGGCAGATTCGATGCTTTGAGTGATGGTTTGAGAAGCTTGTTCTAAGTTAATTATTTGGCCTTTTCGAAAACCAAGAGATGGAATTGAGGAAACGGCAATGATGTTAAATTTATCATCAGCATCTAAATACTGCCCAACTAGTGTGGTAACTTTTGAAGTGCCAATGTCGATTACATTAATTATTTTTGAATGTTGCATATGGATGGTTGATACTTAGATTAACTAATTGCAGTTGCTTATTATTAATTTTAGCTGTTTTTAAAATTTCTTGTAAAGAAGCAATCTGCCAATAGGGATTTTTTTGAGTAGATAAAATAATTTTGGTTGGATTGTTACTTTCATTAATTATATAGAATTCTAATTGATTTTGATAATCCTTAATAGTGTTTTTTGTAATATTAATTTGAGCAGTTTTTAAACCATGTTCTAATTGAAAATAAAAATTGTTTTTATCTGAAATCGGATTGATTTTTTCTTGAGAAGAATTAGTAAATGAATAAATAGAAAAAGAAAGGCTAGTAAAAAAAATGACAAATAGAAAAATTTTAAAGAATTTCATGAATTAGGTTTAAAAGTTTTAGATTATCAGTATTTTTAATGACGACTTTTTTTGTTTTATTAGTAATTAATTTATTTATATTTTCTAAAATATTTTTTTCAGTAATATCTTTTTCTTCTATTATTTCCGTATTTTGGGGATTTTTTTCTTTAACCCAGAGAGCATTTAATAATTGTTCATTTTGTTGACTGATTTTTAAGGGAATTAAAATTGATTTTTTGTTTAATGCGACAATTTCTTGGCTAGTGTTGGCACCGGAACGGCTAATAATTAAATTTGTTTTATTTAAAACATAGGCCATGTCGCTTGATTCCAAATAACTAAAAGCCTGATATTTTTGGTAAATATTGGTTAATTGTTTAAAACTATTAAAATCATTTTTGCCTGTTTGATGGATAATATAATAGTCTTTTAATTTAGGAAGAATTTTTTTTATTAAAAGATTTATTGTGTGAGAGCCTTGATTTCCCGCGGTTATAAAAATATCAATATCATTTCCTATTTTATTTTTTTGAGGATGAAAAATCTCTTGTCTTAAAAGATTTCCAGTGACAACTATTTTATTTTTAGGAAGTTTTTCTTTTTGATGTTGATTTTTGAAAGAAAGGGCAATTTTATCAACAAAAAAACTATTAATTTTGGTAGTTAAACTATTGGTTAGGGTTTGTTCATGAGTAATAGATGGTATTTTTTTAAGAAAACCACTAATAATTACTGGAACAGAAACATATCCACCAAAAGAAACAATAATATCTGGTTTTATTTTTTTAATTAATTTTAATGATTCAAATAAAGAGGCGGTGGTTTGGGGAAGGCCTTTAATAGTGTTTGGAAGCCAACGACGATCCAGTTTGCCGCAGTTGATCGAATAAAATTTTATACCTATTTTTGGGATAATTTTTGATTCAATCGAAGGAGTGTAATCGACACTAGAATTATTTTTTCGACCAATGTAATTTATTTGCCAATCGTTCTTTTTATCAGCTTTCAGTTGACGAATGAGTTCTAGTGCTGGAGTTAAGTGTGTTCCGGTGATTATTATCGTCTTTTTTACTTTGTTCACTCTTTGAGTATAACAATATTTTTTGATTTTTTTCGATATTTCTGACTAGACCAATAACAATAAAAAGAGTAATAAGAGAGGAACCGCCATAAGAAATAAATGGGAGGGTAACGCCAGTTAGAGGAATGAGGGCAGTAATGGCAGAAATATTAATCAGGCTTTGATAAGCGATCCAACAAGCGCTTCCGGATACTATTAAACTTTGAAATGGATCGTCTATTGTTTGAGAAAATCTTAAAAGATAATTTATTAAAGAAAGATAAACTAATAAAACTGCAAAAATTCCTATAAAACCAACCTCTTCGCCAATAACGGCAAGAATTGAATCGGTAGAAATTTTGGGGAGGAATTTATATTTTTGATCTGAGTTAGCAAAACCCTTACCAAAAAATCCTCCAGAAGAAAGAGTTAAGATAATTTGATTGCTGTGGTACGATGAAGTTTCTTGATTTTGTTGCGGTTCTAAAAAAGTTTTTAATCTAGCTGATCGATATGGTGATAAAAAAATTAGTGGAATACTAATTACTAAAATAATACTAAAAATACTAAACAAAGGAACGATGTCTCCCCCGGAGAGATAATAAATGGAACTAACAATGGCTGAAATTAAAATAGCGGTGCTTAAATTTGGTTCTATAATTATTAGAATGAAGGGAAGCCCAAGGTAAAAAATTAGGTTTTTAATATTGAGATTTTCCTTTTTTGAAAAAAGAGAAGAAAAATAAATAATTGAAGTTAATTTTAAAATTTCTGAAGGTTGAATGCTAGTAAAACCTAAATTTAACCAACGTCTGGCGCCGAGAGCTTCATTGCCTAGACTTGGAATTAAAACTAAAATTAAACCCAAAATAGAAATCGCATAAAGGGCGAAAGAGAATTTTTTAATAGTTTTAATATTTATTTTTGAAGTTACATAAAAAGAAATTATTCCCAAAACAAGCCAAAATCCTTGTTTTTTAATATAAAAGAATTTATCTCCAATTGAAGAACTGGCTTCGCCTAGTGATGAAATAGAAATAAAAATCAGCCCGATAAAAACTAAACTGAAAACCAGAAATAGAAGAGGTGACTTATTTTCTTTCATTTATTTTTTTTTGAGAGAGATAGGGTTGGTGGTTTTTGATAAGGGATAGTCAAAGTTTAACTTTTGGCAAGTGTAATTATTTTTATCTTTTGGGGTTAGTTCAGAACCGATAATTTTTTTATTATTGAATCTTAATTGTTCTTGTTTTAGATTAATTTGATAATCAATTTTTGATAATTCGGCAATATGGAAATAGAAAAGAGGAGTGATATTTTGTTTTTGTTCCATTTTTGTATAAAAACTAAAGGAAGCAGTAAGACGAGGATTGCATTCTAGTAAAAAAACTTTATTTTTATAAATTAAAAAATCGAGACCAAAAAAACCTTTATAATTAATTTCTTTTAAAATTTTACTAAAATTTTCGGTTATTTTATTAATTTCTTTAATTATTTTTAGGGGAGCAAAAGATGGCCATTGGCGACCGACAGTAGTGAAGGGATTTTTAGTGTAGGGAAAAATTCCAGTGTATTGAAGAGCAGGTGGACTTTGAATTAGACCAAATTTAGTAAGACAACAATTATTTAGTAAAGAGTAGGAAGATTGAATAAAAGGGCTATATTTTACAATAACATTAGAAGAAATTTTATCTTTAATTTCATCCCAAGATTCGGCCGAAAATGTACTATTGCCAGCCCAACCAAAATGGGTCTGGAGAACTAATTTTTTATTGTAAAGTTTTTGATATTTCAAAAAATTTTGGTGAGAGAAAGTATCGATAGTAAAAGGAATTGTGGGTAATTTGTATTTTTGACAAAGTTTGGCAAATTTAATTTTGTCTTCCAAAAAACGATTGATTGGTCCAGGATTACTTATATTTATCCAATTATATTTTTGACAAATTAAATCAATTTTGGCCGATGGCTTAAAGGGAATGATGGCGGGAATAAGTTTAGTTTTTTGAGATTTTTTTAAAATATAGTCAATAATTTTTGGGTTTGATAGTAGTTTGCCACTGTTTTTTTCTTTGATCGATGAATAATCAGAAAGATAGATTTTTTCAAAATTTTTTAATTGAGGAATTTCGATGTCTAAAAATTTATCGACAACCAGAAAAAAGAAAATATAAGGGGATTGATTAATAATATTTTCTAAATTTATCTTTGACATCCGGTTAAAATTACTACTGGATAATTGCCTATGTTTAGGTTATTTTTGATGGCTTTTTTATAACCTGCAAAGGCTAAAGCGCCCTCTAGAGAGGTTTTAATTTCGTTTAAGTCTAATATTTTTTGGGCTTCTAAAATTTCATTATTTTGAACAATTAAGCCAGTGCCACCACTATTTTTAATGGCGGAAATTATTTGAGATTTTAAAGGAAGATATTTGGCGGAAAGGGCGTCGGTAATATTTTCTATTTCTGGTTGGTAGTCTGAATCAAAAAATTTAGATAAAGGACAATTACTGGCTGGTTGAACAGCATAAATTTTAACTGATGATGGCAGTGCTTGAGAAATTCCCAAAAGGGTGGTGCCGCTGCCGACTGGAACGAAAATACTGGTAATTTGGGGTAGTTTATTCATTAGTTCTTTACCAATTTCTTGGTAGCCAATTAGGGCACTTGGGTCGGTGGATTGACGAAGAAGATAAGCATGATTTTTTTTAGAAAATTTTATGGATTCACTGATTGGTTGATCGGTAATAAAAATTTGACCACCATCTTTTTTAAGTAAATCAAATTTAGCTTGATTGATTTTAGGGGAAACAAAAATAGTTAGGTTGATTTGATTGAGGTGGCAAAAATGGGCGGCGGAAATGGCGGCATTACCAGTACTGGAGATGACAGCAGTTTTAAAATCCTGTTTTTTTAAATTTTCAATTTGAAAAATCATGGCTCGATCTTTGGCTGATCCGGTCTCGTTTAAATCTTCTCTTTTTAAATAAACATTTTCTAATTTAATTAAAGGTGTATTTGCCATATAATAGTTTAATTATACTAGTTATTAATTTTAATAAAATATGAACGAAAAAGTTATTTGTCCAGATTGTGAAACAGAAATTGAATTAACAGAAGCCACGATGGTGGGAGATATTATTGAATGTCCTGAATGTGGGACTGAAGTGGAAATTTTATCTTTAAATCCATTAAAGTATAGGGAATTGATTGAGGAAAAATAAATTAATTTAGTCTGAAAAAACCCTGGTTGATAAAGGATTTGTCGGTAAGATTGGTTTGTCCGTATTTTACTCCCCTGCCAGAGATGGAGCTGTCGACATAATTAATAACATTACCCTGTTTTTCGATGATAAATAAAATATGGTGGCCGTTTTTTTGTCGGACTAAATCACCTGTTTTAATCTCACTTGGTTTTATTTCTTGTGAGATTGGAGCAGAAGTGAGCATATTGGCAGAAGTTTTGCGAGGATTTAATTCAGAATTAAAATAAAAATTTAATAATTGGCAAGCAAGGCCGGAACAATCGATGCCAATATGGTTCTTTTTTTGAAAATTATAAAATTCTTGATTGTTTAACTGAGTTAAATCTATTTTTTGTTTTTGAGCGAGTCTGATGGTTTCAGTGGCAATTTGTCGACAATTACCTTTACCTCCAAGAAATTGCTCTTTGATTATTTTACCGTCTTTAAGGATATTCTTACTGTAAGGTAGGCCGATATATTTCTCAATTTCTTGTTGTAGTTCTAATTTAGTCCTAGCCATAGTCCAAAAACTGCTAATATAATTCCGGCTAACCAAGCCCTAAAAACGATTTTTGGTTCTTCCCAGCCTAAATTTTGAAGGGTTAAATGAATTGGGGCGGCAGGAAAAACTTTCCTTTTAAAATATTTTTTGCTAAATAATTGAATGGCACTGGATAAACCTTCGACGATAAAAGGAGATCCGACAATAAGTAAAGGAACTACTTTTCCCAAAAGTAGGGCAATAACAGCAAAAGTGGCGCCGAAAGAAAGTGAGCCAACATCACCGAGCCAGATTCTAGCTGGATAGACATTGAAATAAAGAAACGCTATTAGAGAACCGATCCAGAGAGCTAAAAATGAAGAAAGAACCGTATCCATTGAAGTGCTGGCTAAAATCCAAAAGGCAAAGAGGGCAAACATTAAAAGACCACAAGATAAACCATCTAAGCCATCAGTAATATTAAAAAAATTAGCAAAACCAGTAATAAAAAGGACAGAAATTGGGATAAAGAAAAATCCTAGGTTAATAGCGCCAAAAAACGGTAGATAAATAAAATCAATTTTTAATTGAAAATAAATCATGAAGGAAATAATTAATGAAATTATTATTTGTAAAATTAATTTATGAATCATTCTTAAGCCAAAAAACCCAGTCTTTTTGAATCCAAAGAATTTATGTACATCGTCATAAAGGCCGAGTAAACCAAAACTAATGAAGGTGAAAAATAGAATAGCAATTTCATGGGTGATGGTGTAATTAGAGGAAATAAAGATTCGAGAAAATTTAAGAACTGGGAAAAGTAAAATAAAAAGAATGGAAACAGTGGTAATAATTAGTAAACCGCCTCCAACAGGAGTACCTGATTTTAAATTATGAAACTTATCAAAGATAGTGGTTCTTTTGTTTTGAAAATCAGTCGTTTTTTGAGTTTGTCGTTGAAATTTAAATTTATAAAGAAGATTAATAAAAGGGACGACCAAAATACTGGTGATTAAAAAAGAAAAAAGTAGTAGGCCTAGATATAGATGAATCATAAAATTAGGTTTTTATATATTCTATGTTAGCACCTAAAGACCAAAGACGCTCAGCTAATTTTTCGTATCCACGCTCAATATATTCAACTCCGTCGATAGTTGATTTTCCTGATGCAGTTAGGGCTGCAATGGTGGCTGAAGCTCCAGCCCGAAGATCTTTAATAACAAAATTGGCCGGTTTTAATTTGGTTGGGCCATAAATTTTAACACCATGAAAATATTCTGGGCGATCACTTTCTTTATTAAATTGATAATATTCTCTAGAATTGTTTATTTCTGGATTGAAGAAATTAACTTTAACCCCCATCTTTTTAAGATTTTCGATGTGTTGAAATCTACTAGGATAAACTCTTTCAATAATAGAACTACAGCCGACAGTCTGAGTTAAAAGAACAGAGAAAATAGCTTGCCAATCGGTCATAAATCCAGGTTCTGGTTCGGTTTCGATATCAATATTGGTAAGGGGTTTAACCCATTCGACATAAATTTCATCGTTGCCGGTTTTAATTTTAGCCCCCATTTTTTCAATAATTTCCAAAAATGTTTGAACAACGTTGGGTTTGACTCTAAAAATAGAAACTGAACCCTTGGTGGCTAAGGCAGCACAAGCAAAAGTGACAATTTCGTTTCGATCGCAAATTACATCATGTTCAGTTCCATTTAATTTGGATACGCCTTGAATGATTATTCTTTTGTTATTTTTGGAATCTCTTTGAATTTTGGCTCCCATTTGATTTAACATTAAAATTAAATCATCAATTTCTGGCTCAAGAGCGGCATTATCGATGATTGTTTCGCCATTGGCGAGAACAGCAGTCATAATAATTACTTCAGTGACCGTGTGAGAAGGTTTTGTAAAAGTATAATGGGTACCAACAATTTTGTCGGTATTAAAAGTAATATTATTTTCGGTTTCGGAAACTTTAATATTCATTTGAGAGAAACAATCAAAAAGACGATCTAATGGTCGATCTCCTAATTTGTCACCGCCTGGGGTTGGGACAATGGCAGTTCCAGTTCTAGTAAGTAATGGAGCGACAAACATAAATGAGGTTCTAGATTTTTCGCCAGTACCGCTGGGAACGGTGGAATTAATTATTTTAGAAGTGGTTAGTTCAAGACTATGCTCCCCTGTTTGAGTTATTTGGCATCCAAGACTTTTGGCGATACTAGTGGTAATTTTAACATCGGAAATTTGAGGGACATTATTTAATTGAACTGTTTTATCAGTTAACATGGAGGCAATTATTTGTTTGAAACTGGCGTTTTTAGCACCTCTAATAGAAACTTCACCTTTGAGTGGTTTACCGCCGTTAATGATATATCTGGACATAAATTATTTTAAAGAATTAATAATAGATTTTACAATTTTATTTCCACTAAAACCGCCAGAACTCATATTAATTAGAATGTCGCCACTTTTGAGATTTTTTTTATAAAAAGAACATATATCTTCATCGACAGGAAGATATATTAATTTATCACCAATCACCTCTTTGAAATCTTTAGCGGTAACACGATTATTTTTTTCGGCTTTATTATTAAAACTTAATTTAGATAAAACGACTTCGGAAACTGAATCAAAAACGTTTTTAAATTCTTTTAGACTTTCCTTATGTTGAATAAAGGAAGCATGAGGTTGATATAAAACTTTAATATTATTTTTTGGATAATGAAATTTTATAGCCGCAATAGTTGATTTAATTCTATTGGAAGATTGGGCAAAATCATCAAATATAATAATATTTTTATGGTTATAAATTTTTTCAATTCGACGAGTAATTCCTTTAAATTTAAAAATGGATTGTTTAATTTTAGTTTGGGGAATGTTTAGACTGTCAGTAATGGTAATAGCGGCTAAAATATTTTCAAAATTAAACTGGCCAATTAATTTGGTTTTGGCTTGAATAATATTTCGGGGAGTTTTTATATCTAAAATGGAATAATTTTTTCTGATTGTTATATTTTTAATAAAATAGTCGGATGTTGGTGAATTATAGGTAATTATTTTTGATTTTGAGTAAAGACTTAATTTTTTTGTTTGATATCCTTGGGAATTTATAAATAAAATTCCGTCAGTTGGAACATTTAAAATTAATTTTTTGAAGGCGTTAAAATTTTCAATTTCAGTTGGGTAGGAATCTTTATGTTCCCAATCAGCACTAGTTAGTAATAAAAATTTGACTGGATAATATAAAAATTTAGCTTGGGTATCGAGACCATGGATTGATTCGTCAGCTTCAATAATTGACCAATTTGATGATGAAATATTGATTGAGGGAAAATGGTTTAAAGCTTTTCCACCAAACATATAATTGGGGTTCAAATTGGCCTGATCAAAAATCCAGGATACAAGAGAAGAAATGGTAGTTTTACCGTAGGTTCCGGCAATTAAGATAGAGTCTTCTTTGCCTAAATTTTGACCAATGAATTCACTAGCAGAAATATATTTAATATTTAATTTTTTGATTTGATCAAATTCTTCTTTAGTTTTTTGAAAATTAGAAAATGACGAACCAATTATGGCCAAATCTATAGTGGAATCAATTTTTGAGGAATTGATTTTAATGTCGGCTTTTTTAAGAATAGTGCTGACGGGTGGGTATATTTTTTCTTGATCTGAACCGGTAACCAAGTGTCCTTCTTTTTTAAGGGCGGCGGCTAATGAAGCGGTCATAGTTCCGGCAATTCCTAAAATATGAATATGCATAATTAAAATTTAGGTAAATTAGTATATGGAATCCAATTTTGGTTATTGAAATATTCGAAACCTGGCATGTTGCGTTTGTAAAAACCGGTGTCTTGTGAAAAGCGACCAAGGTAACAATATTTTAAACCTAATTCTTGGCTGTCGATGATGACTTGTAAGACTAAACGAATAGGTAGATTCCCATGAGCCAATTCTGGATTATAAAAAACATAGGCGATATGACTAATGTCTTTTGAAAAATAACAAAGAGAATAAGCAATAATATTTTTTTGCTCATCTTTCCATATATATAGATAGTTAAAAATATGATTTTTAAAAACATTTTTAATTGAACTGACCGGAAAATCCCAACCAAGTGTTTTTACCCAGGTGACAATTTCTTTTTGAACTTTGGAATCGTAGTTGAAATTTTTTAAAGGTATTTTTTCAAAAATGAAGTCTTCTGTTTTTCTTAAAATTCGGCGATTTTCGGAGCTTAAATTAAAATTTTTTAAGTTTGAACGGCTACTGGTTTGATAATAAAATAAATTTTTATTGTTTCTTTGAGGAAGAAGACCGTTTTTGTAATTTTGGTCAATACTGTTAGTATTTTTTAAATTGAATTGGGTCATATTATTTTGTTTTTCGAAGTCTGAAAGCGGTTCTAAAAGCTTCTGCTTCTGACCAGGGATATTCGGTGTGTCCATGGAGAATAGTGGTTTCATGGCCCTTACCGCAGGCGATAACAACATCGTTAGGCTGGGCTAATTTTATGGCCAAATTAAAAGCATCTTGGCGATTGGGAATATTAAAATATATAAACTTTTTATTGGATAATTCGAGTACTTTTTGAATTTGTTTTTTATTTTTAACTTCTTGATAATCAACCAATTCTGATTTTTTTGGATCAATACCACTTATTATTTGTTTATTAATATTTTCTATTTTTTCATTTCTAGTATCGTCGGAAGTGATTAAGGCAATGTTGGCTAATTTAGAAACAATTTCACCCATTATTGGGCGCTTACTTTGATCTCGTCCACCAGTGGCCCCAAAAATGACTATAGTTTTTCCTTGGTTAGTTTTCTTAAGTGAAGAAAGTGATGACTCGAGAGCAAATGGAGTGTGGGCAAAATCGATAATGGTTTTAAATTTGAGTTCATTTTGAATTTCTTCTCGACGACCTTTTGTTTCTGGAAAATGTTTTATTACTCGTTGAATTATTTCTGAACTTATTCCTAATTTGTAGCAAATTGCGGTGGCTAAAAGGATATTGTAGACTTGATATTCGTAATTACTGTCGGTAGTAAATTTTTGACCATTAATATGGAAGCTTAATGAGTTTGAATCTAATTTAATTTTTTGGGCTTGATAGTCTGAAGTTTTTTTAATACTAAATGTTTTAAAAGGGATTTTAATTTGTTTTTTTATAAGGTCGAAAGATTGATCATCTTTATTTAAAACAGCACTTTTGGAAACTGAAAAAAGCTTGGCTTTAGTTCCAATATAAGATTCTATATCTTTGTGATAATCGAGATGCTCATGTGAGGTGTTGGTAATACCAGAAACTTCAAAGTTGCAACCCCAAAAACGATATTGATCAAGGGCATGCGAGGTAACTTCACAAACAACATGGGTTATTCTAGCCTTCACCATATCATTAAAAATTTTTTGAAGAATAGATGGGTCTGGAGTGGTGGTATGAAAGCCAGTATCTATTTCTTTATCGCCAATTTTTGCACCAATAGTGGTAATTAACCCAGTCTTTAGACCAGATTGTTTTAATATTTCATTAATTAGGGTGCAAGTAGTAGTTTTACCGTCTGTTCCAGTGATACCAATTAGAGTTAATTTTTTACTTGGAAAACTGTACTTTAAATTGTAAAAAAAACTTTTTGGTAAATGTAGAAAGACGTTTTTAAATTTTTGAACCATTGAAAGTATTCAATTATAACAAATCGTTTAATTTTGATGCTAATTCATACCAAATTGGAGCAGCAGTGCTTGATCCCCATGGTGAGGTTTTTGGGTTATTAATAGTGACAATCATAGTAAATTTGGGATTATAACAAGGAGAAAAACCAATATATGAAGCAATAGTGGAAGAATTATTTTCATAACTGCCACTGATAGCTACTTGAGCTGTGCCGCTTTTAGCACAAACCTCAAGATTTTCAGGCTTCATTTTGGCGACAACACCATTTTCAACTGAATATTTTAAAATCGATTTAATATCTTTTATGGTTTGTTGATTAAAAACTTGGATTTCTTTTTGATTCTTATTTTTAATAATTTTATCGTTTTCAGTAAAATAACTGACGACTTTAGGTTTGACTAAAATACCGTCATTAGCGATAGTGTTAAAAGCTTGGAGCATGCCGATTTGAGTAACAACAATTCCTTGCCCGAAAGAAGCAGTGGCTAAATCGATTTCTGGCCACTCAGTTTTAACTGTCGGTTTAGCTTCCCCTTGAAGATCAATGCCGGTTTTTTGGGTTAGACCGAGTTTTTGATAATAATTTAAAAAATTATTAAGACCAAGTTTGGCAATAATATAACTCATGCCGATGTTGTCGGAATTTTTAATAATATCTCGGAGACTAGAATCAGCATGAAATTCGCTATCCCAATTACTAATATTATATTTACCGATAGTATGGGGTTGATTACATTTTGTACAGATGTAATTGGTGTCGATGGCTTTAGTGTCGAGAGCCATAGAAACTATTAATGGTTTAAAAATTGATCCTGGTTCAAAAAGATTAGAAATGGCAGGATTTCTGATTGAACTGATAGTAGCAGAATTGGTGGCAGTGAGAGACGCCATAGCTAAAACAGCTCCGGTTTTTGGTTCTATAATGGTAATTGAGCCAGAATCAGCAGAAAATTCATTAATACCTTTTTGAAGAAGTTTTTCAACGTAAAATTGAGCACTGCGATTAATATTGGTAAAAATATTTCTGCCATTAACAGCGTCTGAACTCCAACTTTTTTTATTTAAAATAGTTTTTCCGGTGGCATCTTGGGGTCCCCAAACGAAACCAGTTTTTCCTTGTAATTGTTTTTGATAAAAAGCTTCGAGACCGCCATATCCAATTTGGTTTCCGCTAAGATCTTTACCAATAGCTCCAAGAATATCTTTAGCCATGGAATTTTCTGGATAAAATCTTTTTTCTATTTTTTGAAATTCAATTCCGGGTATATATAACGTATTTTTTTGTTTTTCGTTTAAGGCAGAGTTGAAAGTTATCCATTTTTGGTTTGGATTATTTTTAAATTTTTCCAGAGATTCGCTATTTTCAGTTTTAAAATTTGGATAAGTTTGTTCAATTTGGTCTAAAATTTTATCCAAATCTTCTTTAAAATTTGGTTTATAAAGGGAAAGTTGGTAAGTAGTTTGATTTAAAACCAAAGGAAAATTATCAGAAGAATATATTTTTCCACGTTCTGGTAATAATTTTTCAAGTTTGTAAGTTTGATTTTTAGCTTTTTCTTTTAATTCCGGGGCTTTTAAAACCTGCCAATAAAAAAAACGAAAAGAAACAATAATAAAACAAAAAGTGAGAGCGATAGATAATATTTTAGATCTTGAATTTTGCACTTTAATTTTGAAGATTTATAGTTTCTTTTAGATTTTTGTAATTTTTTTGACTGGCAGTGGCTTCGATTCTAGATAAAGATGATAAAGTGGCCAGTTCTTCCTCTAATTCTTGATTTTTAATCTTAATAGATTGAAGATTGATTTGATTTTGATTAATTAAATTATTCTGATTAATAATTTCACTGGAATAATAAAACGAAAAAATGACCTGAATAATTATCAAAAAAAAGATGAGTAAAAAAAACGGTTTGTTTAACATCTTATACTATTTTATACGATCTTAGAGTAGCTGAGCGAGATAAAGGGTTTTTCTTTGTTTCTTGAAAAGAGGTTTTAGTAGGTTTTTTGTTTTCGATAATAACTTTTTGATCAGAGTATTCTTTGATGAATTGCTTAACAATTCGATCTTCACCGGAATGAAAAGAAATGATACAAACATTACTGTTTTTATCAACAGTTCTTAAACTTTGAACAAGGAAATTTTTTAAATTGTTAAATTCGTCGTTAACCACAATTCTGAGACTTAAAAATATTTTAGTACTGGGATCAATTTTTGATTTAATGTGGCGTTCTTTATAAAAATCTCTAACAATATTTGCCAATCTTGTGGCTGTTTTAATTGGTTTTTTTTGGCGTTCCCTGATAATTTTTAAAGTGATCGGTTTACTATAGACCTCTTGGGCATATTTACTAAATATTTCGAAAAGTTGATCGTAATCATAGGTATTAATAATTTCTTCGGCGGTCAATTCTTGGTTTTCTGGATCTAATCTCATATCGAGAGAATTTTCATCATTGAATGAAAACCCCCTGTCTTGATCGGTTTGCTGATTTTGACTAAGACCAAGATCAATGATTAGACCGTCAATCTTTTGTTTAATATTTTTATTAACAATATTTTCTAATTGATTAAAATTATTGTGAATTGGAAAAAATTGTTTTTCAAATCCTGCTTTTTTGATTCGATTGGTGGCGATTTCTAAATTTTTTGGGTCTTGATCGACACCATATACAATGCCGCCTCTTTTAAGAATTTCTAGAGTATGCCCACCATGACCAAGAGTGCCGTCAATATAAATTTTATTTTTTTGGACATCAAGAAGATCGATGGTTTCAGTTAACAGTACAGGAGTGTGAAATTCCATTATTGAGTAATGGTGTAATCACCAGTTATTGAGGTTAAATCGGTTTTAGTAACAGTGGTTGGCTCGATTGAAGTAATTTTGCCTTTACCATTGCCGCTGGAGAAAACAGAATAAAGGGATTGGAAATTTTTAAAGGCGATGAAGAAATCACTTTTGGAAGTGACAGTGCCATTGATAATAAAATTTTCCTCAGTCAAACTTATTTTCTTTTCTTTGTTAATGTCGGCGGAATTAGTTAAAACAAATGGAGTTTCGTAAGCGACATATTCTTTATTGTCGGTGGCTAAAGTTAAAGTAAGAATTCCACCAGTGACACCTTCATCATATTTATATTTACAACCGTTGGTACAACTAGCAGTACCTAATAAAAGATCTTTAGCTGAAGAATATTCAGAATTTTTTATAGTACCGCTGACTCCTTTTTCAATTTCTATATTTTCATCTTTAGCAGTGTAAATTAATTCGTAATCGATACTGGTAAATTTAGATGGAATTTGAGTGATTTTAAGGGATAAGGTATGACCATCGACAGTGGGAATAAGATTAATATAGGGTTTTTCGTCAGCCGACAATTCAATTTTTTTAGAAGCTTTAGTGGTTTTAGTGGTAGTTTTGGTTTCAGGAGTATTTTTTTTATTTAAAGTAAAAAATAAAATTAATGAGACTAAAATAACAACACCAATAGAAATAAAAATTATTATTGATTTCTTCATATTATTTATTTAACTGTTTTTCCAGCCAATTGTCAACCTCATCGGCCTTAATTCGGATTTGTTTCATAGTATCTCGATCACGGATACTGACTGTGTTATCTTCGAGAGTTTGATAATCAATAACTAAACACCAAGGAGTACCGATTTCGTCTTGGCGACGATATTTTTTACCGATATTACTACTGTCATCCCAATCAACTGAATATTTTTCATTTAATTTTTCAAAAATATCTTCAGCTTTTTTGATCAATTCTGGCTTATTGGCGGCAAGTGGAAGAATAGCCATTTTATAGGCAGAAATTTTGGGATTTATTTTTAAAACAGTACGAATTTCTCCTGATTCGTTTTTTTCTTCGCGGTAAGCATCGAGGAGTATAAAAAAGAAACTACGGTCGACACCACCAGAAGTTTCGGTGATATGAGGTAAATATTTTTCGTGAGTGATCGGATCGAGATAGGAAAGATCTTGGCCACTGAATTTGGAATGTTGGGTCAAATCATAATCAGAACGCCAATGAATTCCTTCCATTTCTGCCCAACCCCAAGGAGCATTATATTCAATATCAAAAGCTTTTTTTGCATAAAAAGCTAATTCGTCTTTAGCATGTTCTCTAAATCTTAAATTTTCGGAATTATTAAATATTTTTTTATACCAAGTCATGCGATTTTCTTTCCAATATTCAAACCATTTGTCCATTTCGGTAGGATGAACAAAATATTGAATGTCCCATTGTTCAAATTCTCGGGTGCGATAGAGGAAATTTTTTGGAGTGATTTCATTTCGGAAAGCTTTTCCAATTTGAGCAATACCAAAGGGGATTTTGACACGACAAGAATCGACAATATTTTTAAAATCGAGATAAATGGTCTGGCAGGCTTCCCCTCTTAAATAGGCGTGTTGTTTTTCACCTTCGATGACACCAATTTCAGTTTCAAATAAAATGTTGTATTTTCGACCTTCAGTAAATTGACCGCCACATTCGGGACATTTAGATGTATCATCGAGAAGATCGGGGCGGAATCTTTTGTGACAAGATTTACATTCAACCATAACATCGGCAAAATTCTTGACATGGCCAGAAGCTTGCCAAACAGTAGGATGGGTAATAATAGAACCGTCGATACCAACGACATCTCGTCGTTTGACGACATTATCAGTCCACCAAAGATTTTTCCAATTTAATTTCATCAAAGAACCGACAGGGCCATAATCATAGAAACCTTGGACACCGCCGTAGATTTCTGAGTTTTGAAAAATAATTCCGCGCCTTTTACAAAGACTGACGATTTTACTAACGAGTTCGGTTTGATTTTTTTCTGCCATGGAATATTATACCTGAGATTATTTGAAAAGTTTATTTGATTCTAAAGGTTTTTCGATGATGGATTCAAAAAATCCTTTGATTAATTGTTGAGTAGTTTTATAGTCTTTTTTTTGAAAATATAAATTTATTTCATTAGGAACACCAAAGCCGAGGGTTTCTAAAAAAAGAATTTCGTTTTTAATATATCGATTTAATTGATTTTGATTGATGGCGTCGATAATTTCTTGGGATATTTGATAAATATTTTCAATTTGTTGATTTTCAGCGATGAGACGATTTAAAATTTCTAAAAAATAAAATAATAGATTTATTTGGGTGAGACTTTTACTGGTTTGTAAAAACGGGGTAATGGTTTGGGCTTCTGATAACCATAAAAAATCATTTTTTTGATAAAGTTGGACTTTGATAGTGTTACCAAGCTGGAGTGAACTTAGTCTACTACTTTTGATATTTTTGGCGCCTTTAGCTAAAGCAATTATTTTTCCTTTCCTTGGGGTTAAAAGAGTTATCAATAAATCAGTTTCTTTGACAGTTTTTTTATTAATAACAATACCAATTGTGTTTTGGTATTTATCCATTATAAAGAAAATTTGATGGTTTTATCGGCTGCCCATTGGAAAATTGGTTGTTCTTCACCGTTTATAGTTAATTCATATTCAACCGGTTTTGTCCCTGGTTGTTTTTGAAGTACTAAGGTGTAAGTTGATCCGATAGTAGCTCCTGAGGTATATTGCACTGAAGTTTTAAGATTTGATTTGGCATTTAAAGCATATTTATTACCATAAAAGCCTTCAAAAACTAATTTATTTAGTTCTTCATAAGGCTCTACTTCAACTTCTGAACCAGTCATTTTAATGAGTTTAGAACCGATTGGAACATAAAATCTAAATAAGTCACGATATTGAGCGGCGTTTAAACATAAATCACCCTTTTCCAAATTACAGTTTGATGCGGCGGTTGGATTATCATAAGTTACCGAAATTTTGTGTTCAGCTACACCATCTTTAATGGTAATGTCGTGTTTAATTTTTTGAGTAATAAAAATATTGCTTTTAGCACTGGCAAAATTGGCATCGTTTAAATGAATATAATCAACACTTTTGTCAACATCAATTATTTTTCCAGTAATATTGGCTAGGTTTCCAATTTTTTGCATTTCTTCATCTGGAAAATAAAATAAAACGTGTTTTTCATTAATATTTTTTAGACCAGCTTCAATGATTGATCCCATTTTTGATTTTTCTGACCCCATTAAATTCGCTAGTAATGACGACATTAGAGGGTTTAAGAAATCTTTTCGATTTTTTTCAATATAATTTCTTGGTCGTCCGGAAATCCATTCTAGTTCGTAAATTATGGAAGGGCAGCCATCACATCTTTTATCAGGTTCGGTGGTAAAAGTTCCAACTCTGGTATCTAATTTTCCTAAAATTTTAACCATATCAACTAGTAAATTAGTATCAATAGCAATAACAGCGTCAAACTTATCTTTACCACCCATAGCTTTTGTGTATTGTTCTAAGAATATTTGAGCATCAGTTGGAAAGTCTGGTGAAAGATTACTGTCACGAAGAGTTAAATAAGGGACATTTATGTGGTATGACTTAATCAATCTTGGGGCTGCAATTTTACTGTTTAGTTTATCGTCAAGATCGTAAATATTACTGGCAGTGCCTGGAGTTACTTTTCCATCTTTGACAGTTAAGGTACTGAAGGCAGTCCAAAAACCACCACTTGGTCTGAGTTCACCGTCATTTTGAAAAACTAATAGATATTTTCTAGGGCTGTCTTTACCTAGAAGCCAAGAGATTTTGGAAAGAATTGGTTTGCCATCTTTAATTAATGTGTGACTTTCATTAATTGTTTCTTGAAGCTTAGTGATATTGGATTTTATATTGTAACCTTTAAATTCTTCTGGATAGCGAGAAGGATCGATTTTATCGGCGGCGTTTTGAATAGTAGTTATTTTAGTTTCAATTTGGTCTAAATATGGGATTAATCCTTCAACTGATTGAGTTAAAAAGGTAATACGATCTTCGGTGGTTTGTTCACTGTTTGTGGCACTACCTTTAGCGCCCAAAAAGTCTTTATATGGTTCAATGGCTTGAACTAAAATTTCGCCAGTTTCAATTCCCTCTTTAGCAATGATTAAAGCTTGTTGGCCATCTTTATAATAATTATTTATAACAGGTAAAATTTTGATCCATGATAATTGTTTATAACTGGCTTCGATGGAAGCTTCTTGAGTTTTAATTGTGGTCAAGGTTTCTTTGATTTTATCCAAATCTTTATCGCTGATGGCTTGTTTAATTGTGGGAACAGACTCTCTAATTTTTCCGATTTGGGCGTATATTTTTTTACCAGGTACAAAGATAAAAAAGAAAAGGAGAACAAATAATACAGAGAAAATAATTAATAGAACATAAAGAACCGGTAAAACTTTCTTTTTGACTTTTTCTTTGGAGTTGGATTCAGTTTTAATAGCAGAACCTGTAGGTTTATTCGGGGAGATAATTGGTGGGCTAGAAATAACTGGAGGCGTATTTAATGTTACTTGTTCCATATTAAAAGTGTAACTTAAAATTACCAACGAGACAACATAGATGTTGGCGTTTTTAAAATTATAAGTATTTCGTCAAGAAAAGATTGTTTTTTGATATATGCGGCATCCATTTTAGCTCGTTGCTCAAAAGAAATATCATTTCGACCACTGGTTTGCCAAACACCAGTAATGCCTGGTTTAGCGGATCTGATAATATCAATATATTTTTTAGTTTTAGGATATTTTTTTTCTTGTTCTTGAAGTTCTTCTTCTCGATAAGCTCTGGGTCCAACTAAACTCATATCCCCTTTTAACACATTAATTAATTGAGGAAATTCGTCGATAGTAAGGGATCTAATTTTTTTACCAATAGGGGTGATACGAGGATCTTCGGACATTTCTAGTTTCCAACCACTTTCTTTATATTTTTTCCAAAGATCTGGATAATTTTCTCTTAGTCTTTTATCATTATCGCCAGTATACATAGAACGGAATTTATACATCCAAAATTGATGACTGTTTTTACCAACTCTTTTTTGTTTAAAAAAAATTGGGCCTGGGGAGCTGATTTTGATTAAAACCATAGTAATTAACATGATAAGAGAAAATAAAATGAGCAGAATAAGTGAGCCAACAATATCAATTGTTCTTTTAAAAATTGCAAATAAGGTTTTTTTCATTTTTAATTTAAAAAGTATTTTTTATATTTTTTACTTTTCACAATCAAGCTTACTAAATCTCGAACGCTATAACTAGAGTCTAAATTACAAACTAAAAGAGCGTCGGGGGTATCAATTACGGCTAAATTATTCAAACCAACTAACCCGATTAATTTTTTATCTTGACCGGAAACTAAGCAGCTTTGAGAATTAATACTTAAAAATTGAGTTTTAGAATCGATGATGGCGTGATTATCTTTTTTCTTTAGTAAACTTTCAAAAATAGTGTGCCATTCACCAATATCATTCCAATCAAAAGTGGCTGGAATCATAATCATTTTTGATGTTTTTTCGGAGATAGCTTTGTCGATGGATAAATTTGGGGATTGTTTATAAATTTGCTCTATTTTTTTAGGATAGTCTAAATTTTTTTCTAAATTCATGGCGATTTCAAAATATTCTGGTTGTAATTTTTCAAATTCAGAAAGTAATGTAGAGACAGAAAAAGTATAGATACCAGAATTCCAATATGAATTTTTTTCAATTAAATTTTTAGCTTTTTCGAGATCTGGTTTTTCTATAAATTTAGAAACATTGTAATAGTCGTCTATTTTTTGATTAGGGCAAATGTAACCATAAGATGATTCTGGTTTAGTGGGTTTAATGCCAATAGTAACAATAGTATCAGTAAGATTGGCAATGGTTTTGGCTTTATTGAGAGTTTGTTTTAATCGAGCAGTATTTTTAATATAATGATCGGAAGGAAAAGTGCTGATGATAGCGTTTGGATCAATTTGTTTAATCTTTATAGTGGCATAAAGAATAGCCAGGGCGGTATTTTTCTTCTCTGGTTCAATAATTATGTTTTTGGTTAAATTAAAATCCTTGGCAATTTTAAGAATTCGATCGATATAATCATTTCCAGAAACGATGTAAATATTTTTATTATCGGCAATACGTTGAGATCTTTTAATCGTTTGTTCTAAAATTGATTTTTTATCAAAAAAAGAGAGAAATTGTTTAGGCTTGCTTTTTCGGGATAAGGGCCAAAGGCGAGGTCCAGTTCCGCCGCAGAGGATAAGAATATAATGTTTTATTGATGATTCTGCCATAAAAGGTCAATTTCCTTTTTAAAGTTTAACATAAATTTAATATTTGAAAAATTCTGGGCATTTTTTTGACAGACATCTTTTGAAAAATTATTTGGATTAAATTTATTGATGGCAAGAATAAGACTTTTTACAGTTTGATATTTAAAGAAAATTCCAGTTTTATTATTGATAATTGTTTCTGTTAATCCTCCTTTATTGTAGGCAATAACTGGTTTACCACAGGCTTGAGCTTCGAGTGGAGTTAGACCAAAATCTTCTAATTGGGGACAAATTAGAGCCTGACAATTTTGGTAAAGATTTAATAATTTATTATTATCGACTTTTCCTAATAATTTTATATTTGAATCATTCAAGGACTCTATTAGATTAATTAATTTATTTTTGTCGCGGCCGGTGCCGACAATGTATAATTTTTGATCTAACTGATGGCAGGCTTTAATGGCTAAGTCGATTCTTTTATGAGAAACCAGACGAGAGACAATTAAAAAATATTTTTCGGTGGGATTTGTTTTTGAAGGAATAAAAAAGGAAGTGTCGACACCGGGGTAAATTATTTTTGCGTCTCTTTTATAAGTATTTTTAATTCTTTGTTGGACTGTTTGGGAATTACAGAACAAAAAATCTGGTCTTTTTGAATAGATTTGATCAATTTTTTTATAATTGGAGATTATTAAAGAAATTGGCCAAGTATATTTTTTTTGGTAAATGTGACGATTAGTATTGTGAAAATAACAAACAAAAACTGTTTTTGGTGGTGTTAGGAGACAATGGCCGATAGTAGATGTAGTCGAAATGACAATATCAAAATCAGAAAAATCAAATTGTTCGAGAGCAATTGAATAGAATGGAGTGTAAAAAATTGGATTGTTTTTGGAAAATGGAAGTTTGTTTATGAATGAGGTAATAAATTTGGTGTTTTTTGGAAGCCAGTTAGTTTTTTTTGGATCGTGAACAAGGGTATAAATTGGAGCTTCAGGATAAAGTTTTATTAAGTCAAGTAAAACTTTTTCGGCTCCACCCCATTGATTTAGCCAATCGTAAAACAAGGCAATTTTTGGCTTGGTCATAATAATTTTTCATAAACGGCCATTGTTTCTTTGGCGGTTTTATTCCAAGAATATTTTTTGATTTGTTGATGTCCGAGATTGATTAATTTCTGTCGTAATTCTAAATTATTTTTTAATTGATTAATTTTTTGGACTAATTCATCGGAATTATTTGGGTCGAAGTAAAGAACGGAATCACCATAAATTTCGGGAAGACAACTGGAATTTGAGGAAATAACAGGGCAATTTAGAGCCATGGCTTCAAGGCCAGTAAGACTGAAACCTTCCATTAAAGATGGATGAACCAGGGCTAAAGCATTTTTATAAACGTCTTTAAATTTTTGATCGTCAAGATAACCAAGGAATTCAACTTGTTTTTTTAAATGAAGATGATTAATTTGTTTTGATAATTTTTCGCTAAAAAAATCACGAGCACAAATAATTTTTAATTTGATTTCGGGTAATTTTTGAAGAGCTTTTAAAACAATAATGATATTTTTATGAGGATAAAGATTACCGGTATAAACCAAATAATTTTGGGGGTTTTTGACAACGGTTTCGTTTTTAGTGTTGATTAAAAAAGTTGGATCGACGGCTTCATGAGTAGTAATAACACTAGAATTTTTTAAATAGTATTTTTTAATTAAAAAATCACGCCAATAATTACTAGGAACAATTATTTGGTTTTTAATAATAATGATTCGAGTTAGTATCAAATAAAAAAAATATTTTATTTGATATAAAAATTGGTTTTTAGTGGTGGTGTCTTTGCCTTTAGAAAAGTGTTTGATTAAATCATGGATAGTGACAACTGATTTTTTAAAATAAAGAATTGGTTTATTGAAATGAGTGAAATGAACTAGATCTGGTTTTAATTTGTAAATTAAAAATGGTAAAAAAAGTTGTTCTTTTAGGGAATAATGGTTAATATTGGTGGTGACATAATTAAAATTGTCGTCTAAATCTTTTTTAATTTTATCTTCTAGATTTTTATAAATAATTAAAGTGAATTTGTATTTTTTAAAATCAGATAGTTCTGTTAAAGCTTTGAGAAGATTTTTAGTGTAACGGCCAATACCAGTGTGTTTTGATCCGTAGAGACGGGCATCGACAACAATATGTTTTTTCATAAATATTTGGCTTTGAAAACTCTTTTGAGTTCTAGTAACTTAATACCAGACATGACTAAAAATTTGGTTAAAGCTGAATAATGGGAAAATAAATTCTCTTGATAAAAAATTCTCATGGCTTGAGTACTAGCTTTAGCTGTCATTATTTTAGTTTGTCGTGAGGCTTTAGAAAGATGTTTGCTTTTGTTAATTAAACCAGAAGAAACTCCCTGAAAATGGGTTATTTTACAATTTGGATTAAAATATAAATTAAAATTATTTTGTTTTAATTGATAACAAAAATCAAGATCTTCACCATAGAAAAAATATTTTTCATTCCACCATTTAATTTTGTCGCCGACTTCTTTTTTGACCATTAAAAAAGCACCAACACAAGCATCGATTTTATGTGGAATAGTTTTATCTAAATTCCCCATAAAGTACCCAGAGAATGTTTTTGAATGGGGAAATAATTTTGATAAACCAGTGAAGTAACATAGAGAATTCCAAGGAGTTGGAAAACCGCGATGACATTCTGGTTGCATTTTGCCAGTGAGAGCAAGGTTAATTTGACAGGTGGCAGCATCAATATTTTTGTTTTGATCAAAAAACTCGATCATTTTTTTGAAGGTGTCTTTTTGAACAATAGTGTCTGGATTTAAAAAGAGAACAAATCTAGTTTTAGAATCGATCTCTTTTAATCCCTGATTATTACCATGGGCGAATCCTCTATTATTATTAAGTTCGAGAAATTTGAAATTTGAGGATTTAACGGTTTTGGCTAATTTTATACTGTCGTCGGAAGAATTATTATCGACGATAATTACTTCATATTTGTAATTGCCAATATCTGATTTTGAAATACTTTCGAGACATTTTTTTAAATAATCGGCAGAATTATAATTTAAAATGATGACTGATAAATCCATTTATTTTTTAGTAATTTCTTTATAAATTTGATTAAGACCATTGACACTGCTTTGATAGGAATATTTACTGCGAATGAGTTTATTGGCTTCCTCGCCCATTAGAGTTCTTCTTTTATTATCATTTAATAACTCAATAGTATTTTTAGCGATTTGGTCGTAGTTGCAAATAATGGATTGTTTAAAATTTTCAATTTTAATTCCGCCCATACCTTCTGGAGTAGTAACAATAGGAAGACGACAAGCCATGGCTTCAAGAAACTTATTGCGAGTGCCACCACCACTACCCATGGGTGCGACCAGAGTCCAACAATATTGATAATAAAACATAGGATCATGTGGTTGGCCATCAAAATCAGCTTCTTCGATAATAATGTCTTTACTTCGATAGTGAGAGTAGTAATCTGGGGCGTGACGACCAATGATATAGAATTTACATTCTGGTATTGCCTTTTTAATTGCTGGCCATGAATCTTTTATAATCATTTCGACAGATTCGCGGTTTTGCATCCATTTCATATTTGAGACACCAAAAAGAATAGAGGGAAATTTACTTTTTTCAGTTTTTGGTTTTGATTCAAAGAATTTATTATCAACACCATTTTGAAAAAGTTTAATGTCATTGCGTCCAGTAATTTTTGAAATTAATTGTTGATCTTCTTCGGCAAAAGCAACGACAGTGTGAGTGTTTTTCCAGTAATAAGTTTCCCAGTATTTTAATTTATAAACATCAACCCAAAGAAGAGGTTTTAATAATTTTTTCCAGCCGGTTATGGTTTCGACATAATGTTTATAGACTTCATATTCAACTGTAAGATCAACCAAAACAATTGGAATTTTGGTTTTAGGAATATTAGGCATTGGATAAAAACAGTCACAATGGATAAGATCAAAAGAATTATTATCTAATTCATTTTGAATAGCTTCACGAAATTTTTTATTAATGTGTTTCATGACTAAAAAAGGATATGGACTAAATCCAGTCATGAGAACTTTTTTTGGATCCCAAGTTTTACCACGCTTAACAACAATGACTTTAGAACAAAATTGTTTAATATCTTCTAGTCCCTCTTCGTCTGGGCTAAGACAAATTAGGGTAATATTATTGTCGGGAGAAAGATATTTTATGGAATAAAAGGAACTGTTTTGACCACCTGATTGGGAAAGACGTGGAATATAAGGGGTGATCATTAAAATATTTCTTTTATTTTTCATCTTTGAAATTTAGCAATTGATAATAAAAACCCATCATAATCCAAAAAAGATAAGCAGTTTTTGAAGCTTCAAAAACATCGATAAAAACAGCATTGGCTAGGGTAGTTAAAAGACAGCCAAGAAAGATGATGGATATTTGGTCGTAGATCGTAGATTTCTTTTTAAATATTTTAGGAACAGTCTTTATTATGAAATACAAAGGAATGATCATAAAGGAAATAAATCCTAAAAGTCCACTTTCGCCTAATAATCGGAGATAATCATTATCGGTGGCAAGAGTGATGGAGCCAAGACCAGTGCCAGTAATCATATTTTTATTAAATGCCCTGATGGCTCGTGGCCATTCAACATTAAAACGAATTTCACCGGATCGAGCGACGCCAGCATCAACATCAACAGTAGGGTAAGTTTCAGTGGTAGGATGACGAACGACAGTTGGAGTTGGTAATAATTTTGTAGAAGTTGGTATCGGAGTGGTAACGGCGATGACTGGAATTGAAGTTGGAGTAGCAGTGGGAGTTATTGTGGCAGTAGTGGTTTTATTTATTTGATTTTTTAAAGCAGGAATAGTGGCTAATAATCTTTGATTTAGATCTTCTGAATTAAAAATACTGAAAGCAACTAAAATAACAAAAGGAATAATCCAAAAATATTTTCTTAGAGCAAAAAGAGTGAAACAAATTCCTGCAAGAAAGGCAAAAATGGAAACTCTGGATGCAGTGAATGTAAGAATTGGATATGAGGCAACCCAAACAACCAAGCTGAATAATTTAATCCATTTATTTTTATTGAGAATAAAAACTGCAGCGATAATTATTAAAACGACACTTAAAAAAGCGGCTAGATCATAATGACCGGCAAAAGTAGAATTGATACGTGTCCATGTACTCATTTGAAGTAATTGACCTTTGGAAAATTCAGAATTCATAGTGGAAATTACTGGGAATTGAAAATATTTTTGACCGTAACCATAAATGCTGACAAAAAAAGTAGTGATTAAAAGAAAAATGTAGCTAAAATTTAAATCTTGTTTCGATTTAATACTATCGATAGCTATAAAAAATAAAGAAATATATTCAAAGCGGCGGGCTAGATGAAGAAGCAAAAGTGTTGTTGAGTCGGTTTGATAAACAAGAAAAGCGGTAATGAAACTGGCAATAATAGCCGTAAAATAGGCTAAAAATAATTTGGTTATTTTTATTTTAAAAACAGGAAGTTTGTGAGTGAGTTGGTAAATTGCCCAAATTAAAATAGTAAGGGCTATAACTACATCGTCGAGACGGATGGCAACATAGGTGCCATCGACACTAGTTAAAGGAAATTTAGGATACAGAGGAATAAACAAGATAAGAATGGCGATTATTGGTCGAAAAATATTTAGATTTTTGAACATGTTTGAAAATAAAGTGAGGCAGTATTTTTATTACCTCTAATAGAGTATATAACACCACGACTGACGGCATTAAATTTAATTAAATATTTGACTATTTGGTACTGCCATTGGCTTTTGTGTTTTTTAAAAAAAGCGAGAATGCCGCGATATTCATTAATAATGGGATCGATTTTGTTTTGGGCTGAAGCACCACCGAGATGAATAATTTGAGGGCCAATTAAGTACCAAGTTTGAGATTGAGGATTATTTTTTTTGATACGATAAGAAAGTTCAACTTCTTCGCCGTACATAAAATAATTTTCGTCAAAACCATGGGTTGGTTTTAAATGAGATGATCGAACCATCATAAAAGCGCCGGTAACCCAATCTTGTTGGTGATCTTTTAAATAAAATTTGTCGTGAGTGTAAAAATTGGGTGTGTGAGGATGAAGAGGTTTAATAATTTTGTTAACAAAAGGGAGATCGTCTAAATTTAAACACCAGGTTTTAATATTTATTAAATTTGGGAAAAAACCACCAGAGGCTTGAATGGTTTTATCTTTGTTTAATAACTGAGCAGTGCAAACCGAAGCCTCAGGATGGGAGCAAAGCCAATTTAAGGTTTGGCTGATGGCGGAATGGAGAATAATAGTGTCGGAATTTAGAAATAAAATATAATTACCTTTGGCAATTTTTAAGCCTTGATTGTTTGCTTTACCAAATCCCCCATTAAATTTATTGGCGATTAATTTTATTTCTTTGAATTTTTTTATCTGAGCAACCGAATCATCCTTAGAGTTGTTGTCGACAATAATAATTTCAAAGGGAATTTCTTTAAGACCTTTGTCTTGGAAAATTGACTTAAGACAATTAATGGTTATTTCGCTGGTGTTGTAGGAAATAATAATTATCGAAAGAACAGGATTAATCATGTTTCTTTTTTAAAAAAGATTTATAAGTAAGGAGAGTTAAAATTACAGCGGCTTCAGTAAATAAAAAGGCGGTGATGCGTTTTGGGGTGGAAGTTGGGATGGTTTTTATGGTAATTTTGGCTTTGTATTCTTTGTCCTTGAAAATTAATTTATTTTTGACTCTTTTTTCGGGTTTAGTAAAAACATCATTTTCCCATTCAAACCCATTGATAAAAATGGATTCTTTGAAAGGTAAAATAAATTCTTCGAAATAATAACTTTGAATAGTATCTTTGATTATTTCTTTTGATTTTTCGGGTGGGTGATTAAGAATAATTCTAAACGGTCCGCTGTAATAAGCTTTATAAAAATTCATAACTTCAGTTCGAGTCATGTTGGTGTAGTAGGCTGAGACATTTTTTAATTGAACAGTGTCACCAGGTTCATCAGACTTAACACTGTTTACCAAATCGGGAAGAGTTGGAGTTGGACTAATTAAATAAACAATGGCAAAAATATTAAAAATACAAAATAATACAACCAATATTTTTTTAATCATATTATTGGAATAACATAGGACGACCAAGTTTATAATTTGGTTTTTGATTTTTTCTGTCACCTATTTTTTTGGCTGGAACACCGGCCCAAATTTCAAAATCAGGAATATCTTTGGTAACGACGGCTCCAGCGGCAATAACAGCGCCTTTGCCAATTTTAATATCGGGTAAAATTATGGCGCGAGGACCGATGAAAACATAATCTTCAATTTCGACTGGACCAAAAGAATTTTCGTAATTATTGGAATGAATATTATGTTCATCATTATAAATCAAAACTTGACTGGCAATGCCAACGTGATTGCCGATGGTTAATTTAGCACGACCATCAAGAAAACAATGGTCACCAATTATAGTATCGTGACCGATTTTAATATTTGAAGGATTAAAAAAATTAGCACCGATATGAATAGTGGAATTTAATGGCATATTTATTCCAGAGGCGATGTAGAAAATTTTTCTGATGGTATGGATGGGGATAAAACCGACAAATCGAAGAACCATGAGCCAAAATTCAAGACAAATGGTTTTAATACGATTAATAATTTTTTGAAAAATTTCTTGAGAATCTAGATTCTTACCGGTACGGTCTTTCATATGTTTAGTTTAGCAAATCAAAGGTAAAAATTATTTTTTAAATTTTTCAAAAACGGAGATGACGGATTTGGCAGTGTTGGTCCAGGTAAAAAAATCGGCGCGGATTTTGGCTTGATCTGTTATTTTTTTGATTTCTTTGGGATTAATTCTTTCAAAATTAATAAGTTGATGAACTAATTCTTCTTGATTGGTTGGTTCAAAATAAAAACCGTTATTTTGAATAACTTCTTTTAAAGGATCAATATTACTGGAAATTACAGGTGTATTTAATTTCATGGCTTCGATTACGGGTATACCAAAACCTTCGTAAATACTGGGCATAATTAGGGCTTTGGCATGTTGATAAAGAATAGTTTTTTGATAATTATCAACGAAATCAGTAAAAACAATATTATCTTCGACACTTTCTTTCTGGACGGTAGAAAAAATTTCATCAAAAAGCCAACCCTTTTTACCGGCAATTACTAGTTTAGTTTCCTGGTCAGTTGTTTTTAAAAATTTTGAAAATGCACGAATTAAAAAAGGGATATTTTTATTTGGTTTTAATGTACCCAAGTATAAATAGTAAGACTTAGATCGTAGGTTGTAGGATTTTAAAATTTCTTTTTGTTTTTTGTCATTAATTTTTAGCGGTTCATTAACACCGTTGTAGGCAATGGTTATTTTTTGTGGATCAATTTGATAAGTTTTTTCAATTTCAGTTTTAGAAAAATCAGAAACAGTAACTATGTGAGCTGCTTTTTTAATCGATTGTTTAGTCCAATTAATTAATTGGTAAAGATCTTTTTTGGTAAATTGGTTTTGAAATTGAAGATATCCAAGATCGTGAATAGTTGGAATGGTGGGACAAGGAGAAAATTGGGGCGAATAATGACTGGGGGAATAAAAAACGTCTAATTTTTCTTTTTGAGTGAAAAGGTGAATTGGGAGAGCAATTTTAGTCCAAAGCTTTTGAGGCCCAAAAACTTTATAATGCCAATTTGCCCTACTTTTAGGAAGATCTTCTAATGGTTTGTTTTTTAAATAAACAATATATTGATTTTTTTGATCAATTAAATAAATATTTTTCAATAAATTAAAAGCATATTGGCCAACACCGACACGATTTTTAATATTGGCTTCATTACCATCAATACCAATTAACATATTAATATTTATTTAATATTTCCAATATATTTTCTGTTAATTGTTGGAATTCTTTTTTAGCCTGTTCAAGATTTTCTTTTGTTCCTTTTACATTATCAAAATTATCCTTTATTGGATCTAGATTAAAAATTGCTTTATTTTTGATTTGGGCTAAAGGAGGTAGTTGTCCAAAATCTTTGATTAAAGCTAGTTTGTTTTTCCAAGATTTTTCAACTAAACCATTTCGACAATGTTTTTCTGATAAATATTTTTTAATAAAAGAAGGAACTTTTTTGATCCATTCTTCATTACTCTTAATTGGTTTTTTAGAATATTGATTATACGAGTTGATAATATAACCAATAAATAATCCTTCTCCATCTAAAACTTTGTCATGTGAAATTTGTTTATCTCTGGCCAATACCTTAGCAGTTTTTTTCCAATTATCTTTCCATTTTTCAAAAGTGGTTCCTAAATTTTCAATTCCTTGGACAGAAAAAGCATCTGGCATTAGTGGTGTTATAAAATAGTCGGATCCTAAAAATATTATTCTATTTAATAAATTTAAATTTGGTGAAGTGTCTATGATATAAATATCAACTTCGTTTTCTAGGCCTTTTTCACTTAAAAATCTATCAATGGCACTGGTTATAAAGAATCCCCTTTCGACTCCTTGGGCAGCATCTCCATAAGCTGATATTAATGAATTTTCATATTCTGATAGTAGTAAACTACCTGGTAATATAAATAAATTTTTACTTATTGATTCAAAATCAACAGTTTTATCAATATCTGCGCCACCTTTTATAATTCCTTCTAAAACAGTGAAGATAGTTTTTTGATTAACAGAAAATAAATTTTCTTCAAAAGACTTACCCAGTGATAACTTAGATAAATTACATTGTGGGTCCAAATCGATTAAAACGGTTTTATAACCAAACTCTGATAGCTTAACAGCAGTATTGTAGGCTAAAGTAGTTTTTCCGACACCACCTTTATTGTTGAAAAATACCAATTTTTTGGTTCGGGTAAACTTCATATTTGATTATAACAATAATAAATTGTTAATTAGATATGGATTTGTAAATGGATAAAGTTTGTTCGGCAGTTTTTGACCAATCAAATTTTTTGGCTTGGATTAGACCATTTTCAATTAGCTTTTTTCTAAGAGCGGATGATTTAATTATTTTAGTAATGGCTTTGGTTAAATCTGGTATAGAATTTGGATTGACGTAAAGGGCAGCATTACCACCGACTTCTGGCATGGAGGAAACATTACTAGTAATGATTGGAGTTCCAACTTTAAGAGATTTGACTAACGGTAAACCAAAACCTTCATAAAGGGATGGATAAGCTAAACAAATAGCACTGGCATGAAGAGCGACCATATCTTTTTCTGGGATAAATCCAAGGATTTTAACAGATGGATTTTTAGCACCATCAACATCTTCTCCCCAACCATATTTACCGGCAATGGCTAGATCAACTCGACACTTAGGATTATTTTTTTTAAAAATGACAAAAGCATCGATTAATCTTTTAAGATTTTTTCGTGGTTCGCGTGTACCTTGAGCTAGAATAAATTTATCTAAATCGTATTGCTTTTTAATGGTTTCCTTTTTCTTCTGTTTTATTTCTTTAGATAATTTTAAAAATTTTCCATATTTATCTTCGGCGGCTTCGTAAACAACATCTATTTTTTGTGGATTAATTTTAGGGAAAATCTTTAATAAATCATTTTTAGTGCTTTGGGAGACGCAAATGAATTTAAAACATTTTTTTGCGGCTAAGTTCATTTTATTTTTATGAGCGGCAATGACTTTGGAATGATGCCATTCAGGATGCAGGAAGGGAGTAAGATCATGAACAGTAGTAATTGTTTTAGTTTTTATGGTTGGTGGTTGAGTCCAGTCTGATGTGTGAAAAATGTCGCATTTACCAATAAAAATCTCAATTGGAAAAAGATGAAGTTGATTCCATAGAATTTGTAGAAAAGTTGGTGGTAGTTTGAATTGATAGATTTTAATATTGGAGTGAGTTTTTTTTATTTCAATTATTTCATTTGGAAGTGGAAGCCGAAGAGACGAATAAAAAAGTTTATATGTATTGATCTTGTCGAGTTTAACTAAATTTCTGATGAGGTTGAGAGTGTAATTACTTACGCCAGTTTTATAAGGAACAGATGAGATGTCAATGCCAATAATCATTGAGTTAGTTTATCAAGTTTTTGAATTATTTTTCGTTTTTTAAACATTTTTGGAAGATTTACAAGAACTTCTCCGTAGGTGGAAAATAAAATCAAAGGCAAAAAATAAATTGATTTTATTTTATAAAGACGAATAATTTGTTTTATTAGTCCGGATAAATTTCTAAGACGTTCTTCGATGATTTGAGGAAAATTTTTAATTATTTCTTTTTTGGAAAAATTTTTGATGATAATATAAATCCAATTTTTGGCATCCATTTTATACCTAAAAATACCCATTTTATTACTAGTGCCACCACCGAGGTGATAAGAAATAGCTTGAGGAATATAAAGGGTTTGATAATTTAAGTTATGAAGACGAAGAGCTAAATCAACATCTTCTTCGTAGGCGAAAAAATTTTCATCAAAAAGACCAATTTGTTTTAACATTTTTTTATTGTAGACAACAAAAGCAGCAGACGCACCCCAGGCTAGTTGGGTAGACGGTAGGTCGTAGGTCGTAGATTTATTAAATTTTTTTCCATTGGAAATATTTTGGCATTTGCCGGAATAGAAAAATTTTAGACCTTGGGATTCAAATTTGGTTCCATCTTTGGTAAGGACGGTGCCAAAAAATGTGACGATTTTTGGATTTTTATTTTCTTTAATGGTTTTAGAAATTAACTGAAACCACTTTGGTTCCATGGTGAGGTCATTATTTAGTAAGACGACATATTTATGTTTGGCTTTTTCAATTCCTTGGTTAACAGCACCGGCGAATCCGTAATTTTTTGAGTTTAATAATATTCGATAGTTAAAATTTTTTGGAATTATGGTTTCAAAAATTTCAAGACTATTATCTTTTGAGTTGTTGTCGACTAGAATTATTTCGAATTCAGAACCAGGACAATTATTTATGGCTTGTTTTAGGGAATTAAGACAGTCCTTCAAGAAGGAAGCACCATTATAGTTCGGAATGATGATAGAAAAATTAATCATTTATTTTTGACAGATCAATAATATCACCTATTTTTAGATTTATTTTTTGTGAATCATTGACATTTAATTCGATGACAAATTGAGCTGGTAATTGGTTTTGGTAAATTTTAGTAGAATTAATTTCAGTAGCGGTTTGAATATCAACGATTTTTCCGTTTTTATCGAGCCAGATCATATCGAGGGGAATAAGAGTATCTTTCATCCAAAAAGGCAAATTGGTTTCGAAACCAAAAGTAAAAAGCATGCCGCAATTTTTACAGAGAGTATTTCGTCCGGATAACCCTTTTGTTTTTTGAGCGATTGTTGTGGCTAATTCGATATTGTAGTTAGTATTACCGATTTTAATTTTGACTGAATTGGCTGGTGGTAAATAAAAAAATAATCGCCAAATTAAAATTCCAGCAATTATTATTAAAACAGGAGTAATTATTAGCATAATATTTTTTGGCATATTTTATTTCCTACTTTATTCCAAGTATAATTATTTTTAACATAATTGTAACCACTTTTTCCCAAATGCTCTGCTTTTTTTGGATTATCCAAAATAAATTTAATTTTTTGAGTTAGGTCGTTTTGATCATCAACTTGGAATAATAATCCCCCATTTGATTTTTCAACTAATTCTTTTAAGGCTGGAATATTGGCACAAATTACTGGTTTTTGCCGAGCCCAGGCTTCGATGACAACTAAACCAAAACTTTCCTGGATGGAAGGTAAAACTAGAACAGAGCAGTTATCAATTATTTTAGCCAAATCTTTTTGATCAAAATTAAAAATAAAATTGATTTTAGATTTTATTTTTGGGTCAAGGGAATTGATTAGTTTTTCGATTTGAGGATAGAAAAGAGTTTTTTGACCAGCGATAGTTAGAGAGAGATTAGATTGTAGATTATAGATAGTAGAGAATGATTTTATTAAAAGATCGACGCGTTTATGGGTGGAGAGAGAACCGATGAACAAGATGTTAGGTCGTAGGTCGTAGGTCGTAGATTTTTGAGTAGTGAGAAAATTCTCATCGACGCCGTTGCCAGCGAGAATTATTTTTTGAGGATCAATATTAAATTTTTTTGTAAAATAATCGGTTTCTGATTGAGTAAGAGTCCATAAATAATCTGCCTTTTTTAAGGCGTTAATTAGAGTTTTTTGTTGAAAATCATTATCAGTGGGATGAAAAGAAGCATTGATTAGAAGTTTAGAATTGGTTATTTTTTTTAAAAAACTGGCATATAAAACAATAGTGGTGGGAAGCGGGCCGGCGATGATTAAATCTGGTTTGAATTTTAAAATTTGATAAATTGCTTTTAAAAATGGGATGCTTTTAAAAATTGGGCCTTTTTGAAAAATTTTTAATAGGTTTTGATTTAAAAATAAATTTAGAAATTTTAGAGGACGGCGAAGATGGTGATAAACGGGAAGATAAATCGTAGATGTTAGATTGTGGATTGTAGATATTTTTTTGTATTTAGATTTGATGAAGTCGTCGGTGCTAGAGCAATTTGAACTTAAATAAAGAGTTTGATTATTTTGAGATTCGAAATATTGACCAAGTTTATAAATAACTTTTGAACCACCATCGACAGCGGGAGGGAAAATATGACTTATTAATAAAATTTTCATGAATTAGTATAATTATACTTCGTGTTATTCTAATAGTTAGTTTATGTTGGAAATCTTTAAAAAAATTTTTAAGTCGAGATTGTTTAGATTGACTTTTTCGGTAGTTTTAATTTATTTTGCTTTTAAAAAAGTAAATGTGGTTGAATTATTTCGAGAAATAAAAAATGTTCCATTTTGGTTTGTTTTAGTAAACATAATTTTTAGTTTTTTAATATTGGTTTTAATTTCTATTAGATGGAGCTTATTATTATTTCCTAAAATTAGTATTAAAAAGATTTTAACTTTTACTCGGGCTAATTTTTTAGCTACTTTTTATTCTTTATTTTTTTCAACGGCAGTGGTTGGTGAAGTGGCAAAATGGATTGTAATTGATAGTGAATATCCAAAAATTACAAAAACAAAAATATTAGGATCAGTAATATTGGACAGATTTATAGGATTTTCGATTTTTATGATTTTGGGATTAATATCGGCAATTATTGGTAGAAGTAGTGGATTGGTTATTCCGGAAACAGTTTTTTATTCATTAATTATTGGTTGTTTGGTTTGTTTTGTTATTTATTCTATTATTTATTTTTTTGATGCGTCTAGAATATTACCTAATTTTACTTTATTACATAAGTTGGATGATGCCTTTGAATTATTTAGAGATAAAAATAGGATCCAAATTATCAAATGTCTTTTAGTGTCAGTTTTAAGTGAATTATCTTATATTTTACAGATTTGGTTTGTGGCGTGGCAATTTGGTGTCAATTTAAGTCTTTTTGCAGTTTTTGTTTTTGTCCCTATTATTTCAATGATTTTAATTTTACCAATTTCAATTGGAGGGTTTGGTGCAAGAGAGCAATTATATTTATTTTTCTTTTCTCAATTTGGCAGTTCAAATGAAAGTATTTTATTAATGTCAGCTTTTTTGGGAATTTTGGGAGTGGTTAATTCTTTGTTTGGTGGTGTTCTGTTGTTTTTTGATGAAGAAACTAGGAGAAAGATAAAAAAATGATAGAATTTATTAGTTAAAAATTAAAAAATTTATGATTTTAATTGTAGGCGGAGCGGGATATATTGGATCCCATATTAATAAAGAATTAAATAAGCAGGGTTATAAGACGGTTATCTTTGATAGTTTGGTTAAAGGGCATAAAGAAGCGGTGAAATGGGGAGATTTTTTTCAAGGTGATTTAGGAAATATTGAGGATATTAGAGGAATATTTAAAAAATATCCAATTGAAGCAGTCTTACATTTTGCAGCTTTTATTGAGGTAGGAGAATCGGTAAAAGATCCACAAAAGTATTATCAAAATAATGTGAAAAATACATTAAATTTGTTTCAAGTGATGCTGGAAAATGATGTTAAGAAAATAATTTTTTCTTCAACGGCGGCAACTTTTGGTAATCCGCAATATGTTCCAATTGACGAGAAACATCCGCAAATGCCAATTAATCCCTATGGGCAGGCTAAATTAATGGTAGAAAAAATTTTAGCTGATTATGATTTAGCTTATGGGTTGAAATATGTGGCTTTGAGATATTTTAATGCTTGTGGAGCAGATCTTGATGGTGAAATTGGTGAAAATCATAACCCAGAATCTCATTTGATTCCATTAATTTTAGATGCAGCATTGGGAAAAAGAGAAGATATAAAAATTTTTGGAACAGATTATCCAACTGTTGATGGAACATGTATTCGTGATTATGTTCATGTGAATGATTTAGCCCAAGCTCATATTTTGGCTTTAAAAAAATTAATGGATGGTGGTGAAAGTGATTGTTTTAATTTAGGAAATGGAAGTGGTTTTTCTGTTAAACAAGTTATTGAAGTGGCTAAAAAAGTAACAGGAGTTGATTTTAAAGTAACAGAAGTTGAGCGTCGAGCTGGTGATCCTCCGGAGTTAATTGCTGATTCTAAAAAAGCCAGAGAAATTTTAAAATGGGAACCGAAATATTTTGATTTAAAAACTATAATTTCAAGCGCTTGGAATTGGCACAAACAATTGAATAAATCTGATTAAAAATAAAAATGCTTTTTAATAATAATGAGGAATTGTCGAATAGACAATTATTAATCAAGAATACTTTTTGGTTGGGGGCGGTTGAGTTTTTTTCTAAGATATTGATGTTTGTGGTGACGGTTGGTTTGGTTAGATATTGGGGAGCTAATGAGTTTGGGTCATTTAATTTGTCTTTTGCCTATATTGCCATATTTATGATTTTGTCTGATTTCGGATTGACGACGATTACTACTCGTGAAGTGGCAAAACATAAAAATTTGACAGAAAAATATTTGAGTAATTTAATGGGATTAAAGTTAATATTGTCAATTTTGATTGGAATATTATTTGTTTTTTCCTTTTTATTTATTCGTAATCCGGTTTCAATGCAGTTGTTGTGGATAACTTTAATTTTTAGTTTAATTCAAGTTTTTCAGGGAGTTTTTATTTCAATTTTTCAGGCTTGGGAAAAAATGGAAATGGTTTTTTTTAATAGAATGGTTTTTTATATTGGAACTTTAATAACAGCATTATTAATTATTAGTTTTCATGGAACTGCGGTTCATTTGGTTTTAGGTTATATGGTAACAACAATATTCTCTATAATTTTGGGAATTTGGCAAATGAATTTATTAAAAATAAAAATTAAAATGGCTTTTGATTTTGATTTTTGGAAGGAATTAATAAAGGAAGCATTGCCTCTTTTTGGAATGACAGCGGCAACGATAATTTATGCCAATAATGATACTTTATTAATTGGCCGATATTTTGGTAATGATCAAGTTGGGTGGTATCAGACAGCTTTTAAAATTCTTTTTGCTTTTCAAAGTGTGAATGTAATTAATTATGCTATTTTTCCAAGAATTACGGTTCTAATTCATGAAAATAAAAAAGAAACGGTTAAAAAATTAATTAAATTGGTGATTGGATTATCGCTTTTAGGATTAATTCCATTAGCAATGTTAATAACTTGGCAAAGGGAATTAATTATGAAATTAATTTACGGACCATCATTTATTATATCGGCTGGAGTGATGAGCTTATTAGTTTGGTCGGGAGTAATTAATTATTTTAGGGTGTTTGTTGGAAACTTGTTGGTGATTGAGAAAAAACAAAAAATTGTTTTTTGGTCGGTTTTAATTGGGACGTTGGTGGATTTGATAATAAATTATTTTTTGATTCCAAAGTTTGGATTTGTTCAGGCTGGTTGGAGTTTGATAATTAGTGAGTTGGTGATATTAGGAGTAATGGTTTTGGGTTTAAAAATTAAAGGAGCCTGAATCAGTCTTGTTTGCATAAAATGCAAAAAAAAACTGAGCCAGGCTCGGTAGTGAAACAACTTTGTTCTTTATTGGTATGTTTTTTTTGAAAAGAAAAGAATGTAAATGAAATTTAATTGTTTAATAATTTCCTCGGTATTGGTACCGGCCGCATTCCAATTATTTCAGGGTAAGACCGCCTGCTGCTTTAATGGTAAGGATATTAATCATTACTACTCTCAAACAATACACCTCCCATTGTCAAAATACTAACAACTAAAAATTAAATTATGAAGTGGGTCCACGGATACCAGGAATAATTTCTTTTTGGTTGATGTGGCTTGAAAAGAAAGGACTTGACGATATTATTACCACCAAATAGATACCTCCTTTCAAATTAAATAAAGAACTGATTGTACATGTGCAGATTTTTTTGCTTTTAAAAAAATCTATTTCAGACTGGCTGAATATGTTTATATAATAAAATATTATTAAAATAAAAACAAGTAACAAAAAAGGCCTAGATCAGTAATATTTGCATAATGCAAAAAACTGAGCCAGGCCCTATAAAAAAATACCGATATTCAACTTTCAAGTTGCTTTTTAAAACTTGAGTTTGATTTTTGGTAAAAAATGAGAGAGGTTTGTTTTAAAAATTGTTTTATCGCTTCCCTTCTTGATTAACACCATCATTATTTGATGTGTGTAGATATTGGATCATCTCCTTTCATCATTAAAATGATCTGTGTGAAGATTATCTTCTATCAGAAGTTTTAACATTTTTAAACAACCTCACTTTCTTTTAAATTTAAGGAACTTGTCAACTAAATTAGTTGATAAAAAAATTATACTCTAAATTTAAAATAATTTATGCTACTGCTGGTAAGTTTTCTGGGCCAAAGGCTAACGCAAATAAAAATGCACCACCAGCGGAACAAAGGAAGTCA
The DNA here is from genome assembly GCA_028704635.1 of Candidatus Shapirobacteria bacterium. Taxonomy (GTDB): domain Bacteria; phylum Patescibacteriota; class Microgenomatia; order UBA12405; family UBA12405; genus WARW01. The sequence goes on along the minus strand of JAQWFB010000005.1, from coordinate 46,395 downwards.
ATTTTGTCTTTACCTCCTAGTTCAATTATTGATGCAGCAGTATCGCCTCCACCAATGGCAACATAAGAATCACTTTCGATAATGGCTTTGGTAATCTCATTAGTTCCATGTATATAACCTTCTTCAAACCAACCTAAGGCACCGCACCAGATGATAATTTTGGGAACTTTTAATTTTAATTTAATTAAATTTTTAAGGATAGTAATACTACTACCACTTAAATCGTAACCATCTGGTGATAATTCTGCCCAAATAATATTATCCGGAATCTCTCCAAGTTCTTGAATAATTTTTTCCTCAACTTCTTCTCGAAAGATCGATAATTTTCCACCAATAAAAACTTTCCATGATTCTTGAGAAATTTTGGCTAAATTATCCAACTTATCTTTTTTTGTACCGCCTAAGATAACCAACTGACCTTTTTGTTTTTTTAATGACTGCATGGCTTCGAATTCTTTCATGAAATTAAAACCATAAAAGGTTTCCATTTCCCGGTGTAGAATAATCGAAGCTTCGTCTCTGTGAGCAACAGCAATAGCATCGTAAACGAAGAATTGACAAAATTTTTGTAGGACGGAATAAAGAGAAGTGTCGCCTTTTTTTTCTTTTTTATGGAAACGTATGTTTTCGGCGAAAACGATTTCATTTTCGTTAATGGCTTTTTGAATTTTTTCTTCGTCGGTTATGTCATCTATAAAAGTACTTTTAATTTCCCGACAAAGTTCTTTTTCCAAAATATCCTTAAATCTAAGATAGACTGGATAAAGAGAGAATTCTTCTTCGTAACCGATACCTTTTGGTCTTTTTTTATGTCCTAATACTATGGGGGTGTAACCATTTTGGAGTAGATACTCTAGAGTTGGAATGGAATTTTTAAGTCTTTTGTTGTCTGATTTTGGAACATCCATATCCAGCCTTAAAATAACCGGCTCCTCTCCATTTGCTAATGGAATTTCTTTGACCGATCTCAACTCTTTCACGTTTACCATTCCTTCCTTTTTTATTATTTAGATTGTTAATGAGCTTTGGCTGATATTAAATCTAATGGAAGAAAATGTCAATTATAGGATATTTAAAAATTATCTACCAACAGAAAGATATTTAAAACCAAAAACTTTCATTTCTTTTTTATTAAAAATATTACGACCATCAACAATATTGGCTTTTTTCATTGCTTTTTTAATTTGTTTTAAATCAACATTTTTAAATTCCGCCCATTCTGTGGCAATAATTAAACAATCAGCACCGGAAACTGATTTAATTAAATTTTCTTCATAAATTACAGTGTCGCCTAAAATTAGTTTGGCTTGTTCGGTGGCAATGGGATCAACAACAGTAATTTTGGCGTTGCGATCGAGAAGCTGTTTAATAATAACTAGAGATGGAGCTTCACGAACATCATCGGTGTTCGGTTTGAAAGCTAGTCCCCAAACAGTGATGTTTTTGTCGTGTAAATCATCACCAAGAAGAGATTGAATTTTTGGAATAAGAGATTGTTTTTGAGCGGAATTAGTATCTTCGACAGCATCGAGAATACTAAAACGGACATTATTTTCGTGAGCAATTTGAATTAACCCCTTAACATCTTTAGGAAAACAGCTGCCACCATAGCCAATACCGGCGTTTAGAAAAGCTTTTTTGCCAATTCGCTGATCGAGTTTCATTCCTTCGGACACTTTAGTGACATCAGCACCAATTTTTTCACAAATATTAGCGATGGAATTTATGAAGGAAATTTCAGTGGCTAAGAAGGCATTGGAAGCATATTTAATTAATTCAGCGGTTTTGATGTCGGTATTAATAATAGTTGAATTTTGGGAAGCATAGAGATCGTTGACAATTTTTTGAGCTTTTACGGAATCAGTTCCAACCACAATTCTGTCGGGATTCATAAAATCAGAAACAGCTGTCCCCTCTTTTAAAAATTCTGGATTGGAAACAACATCAAAGTCACCTTTATATTTTTTGGAAATTATTATTTTTACGATGTTGCCGGTGCCAATTGGAACAGTGGATTTATTAATAATTACTTTATAGCCGTTTATGGCTTTGCCAATAGATTCGGCAACGCTTTTGACATAATCCAAATTGACGCTGCCGTCCGCCATTGGTGGAGTGCCAACCGCAATGAAAATAATGTCAGAAGTTTTAACAGCTTTAGTAATATCAGTGGTAAAGAATAAATTACCTGATTTACGGTTTTTTTTGACTAAATCAGTGAGACCTTCTTCATAAATTGGGATAATACCTTTATTTAAGTTGTCTATTTTTTTTTGATCAATATCAATACCAATTACTTGATTACCAAGTTCAGCAAAACAAGTACTGGTAACCAATCCAACATAACCAACTCCAATAACTGCTATTTTTTTCATATAGATATATTAAATTCTAAAATAATTTTCAACTGAAAAATTGCATTGATCTAAAAACATTTGTTTAAATAAATTTAAATTGTTTTGTTCATAAAAAAGCAAAGTGGCTTCTTTATAAAGATTTTCATCAACACTTCTTAAAGGTAAAGGAAAACTATTGTCGGCAATAAGGATAGCATTGCCTAAAATTCGACTGGTACGCTTGTTGCCATCTTCAAATGGTTGAATATAGCTTAGAAGAATAATTGAAAATAAAGACTTAGTAAAAATATTTTGAGTATTATTAATTAAATCACAGAATTTGTCGATTGCTTCTATAATTTGAAACTGATTATCTAATGGTTTAAATTTGGTGCCAGTAATTCCTACCAGAGTTTTTCTAAGATTATTAGTTATACCTAAATCTTGGGTAATTATTTTATGTAATTGTTCAATTTTAGAACGGTTAATCATTTTGAATAGTTTTTTATTTTCAAAAACAAAATCTAAAGCTTTTTTGTGATTTAAAAGCATAATAGCTTCTTCTTTCTTTTTACCTTTTGTTTCAGTACCTTCTTTAATTAGGCGTTCAGTTTCTAAAAGAGAATAGGTATTTCCTTCAATAACGCTAGATTTCCAACTGAGTTCAATAGTTACTCTTTCAATTTCTTTTTTAATTATAGTTGGTGATAATTGAGAATAATTTTTTCTAAATTTTAAATCAAGTGTTTCCAGTTGAGTTTGTTCTTTTGGGGTAAAAATTGAGAGTTTAGAAAGTTGAGTAAAAATTTCCATATTAAAATTTTCAACAATATCTCTTTTATCTGTTTCGATTTCGAAATATTTTTTATAATCAATTGGTCTAAAAAATAAAGCTTTTTCTAAAAGAAAATATTGAGTTGCTGGTCCATTGCCATTTCTATAAAGATATTTTAAATCAACTAATTCGGAAAGGTCTCGGGAAATAGTGACAATAGAAACTTTTTGATTCAATTTTTCTAATATTTCCTTAGGGCCGATAGGTTGTTTTGGCTTTAAAATTTCCAGAATTCTTAACTGTCGGCCATTCAAGTTATTCATTAATAGATAATATCATATTAAGCCGAAAATCACATCATAATGATATGATTATTCAAGTAAATTGATATGATTATTTGTTAATTAAATTTAAAATTTGGAAATTAGGGAGACAATTAAAAGTGTCTCTGGTTTGATAAGGGCCGAAGAGACTTAATTCATAAAAATTTGATTTTTCTGGATCAAAAGTATTGTTGTCTAATACCAATGCCATGGTTTTTGCTTTTTGACCGTCTTCTAAAACTTGAACATTACAACCTGATTTTTTTAATAAATAGCGATGTTCTGGACCGTTGTGGTAAGGATGATAAGAAGAACTTACAGAAACATTTATTGGTTCGGGGTTTTTTTGACAGTATTCTTTGAAACATTGTTCCATTTGAGAATATGTACGTGGGGCTTTTTGAAAATACGAATTTAAATTTGCTGGAGTTAAATAAAGTAGGGATAAAAGAAAAACTATTATTATTGATCTAATTATTGGTTGACTGGTAATAAGTATAAATAAAAGACAAATAATGGGAAACACATAATGAGCTTGGGCAGACACTGGAAGGATAAAATAGGTCAAAAAAGTAAGAAGAAAAATAAAACTAGTAAATAAAGTAATATTTTTGTTTTTAAATTGTCTAGTTATTAAGATAATTGATAAAAATACAAAAATTAAAAGAACATATTGGTTAATATTTTGACTTGGCAAATCAATTACAAATTTGGCAATATCATTAAATTTTTCATTAATACTAATACCTGATTGGGGTGAAGCAGATTTGAATAAAAGACTTTTGGTTAATAAAAAATTGTGTCTTAGTTCAAAAAAAACAGTGGTTATGTTTAGAAATAAAAAAGAGGTAAATATAGAAAAAAATATTTTAAAAAAATATTTTTGATAAAAAATTAACCAATAAATAAATATTGCGATAAATAAAGGTATGACTGAATAAGAGAGGGAGATGGCAGCGGCAATTGAAAGAGAGAAAATCCAAAGCCTAATTTTGGAATATTTTTGTGTTAATAAATAAAAAGAAAAGAAAGAGGACATTATAAATGGAGTTACTAATGATGGATTCCAAACAAAACGACTTTGAGCGATATATTGTGGATGAATACTAATAAGAAAAAAAGAAATATTTAAAATAGTGGTAATTTTTTTGTCTTTTTTAAAAACAATCAACCCAAAAATATACATGGCAATATATAAAAAAGCATTAGCAAATAAGGCGGAAAAAACGCTACCGTTGGTGATTATATAAAAAATATAAAGATAGTAAAAATAAATACTCGATTGATTAAAAGGGATAACACTTGTTTGTGGTCCTAAAAGTGGAGGTTTGCCTGATAATTGCCAATTTTGTAAAACCAACAAATCTCTTCCAACGTCATTGAAAAAAAATAAAGAGTCTTTAATGTTGTAAAAACGCAGAAAAATAAAAAGTGAAATTAATGCTAGAGGAATTAAAAATCTCAAATGTTTCATAGGTGATTATAGTATAAAAATATTGAAAGCTAGTATACTCCGATAAATCGGAGTTTGATAAATAGACAAAATTTGGCCTTTCAGTTCAAATTTAGACTTATTTAACAAAAAAAAGGCCGGCAGGAATATATAAACAAATGAGTTTACATAAACCTGACGGCGATTAAAAGGGATATTTTTATTTATTGGCTAGTCTTTTAAAGTGTACTTTGTTTCATTACCAACAACTTTTTTAATGAAATTATTGGGATGCTCTTTTAAAACATAGTTTTCAACTGTTTCTAGAGGTAGGTTTGTTTCTCGGTGAATTTCCTCAAGAGTAAGAAATCTTTTCTTTTTCTTGGGTTTTAGTGCTTGAGAAATCCTACCACCTTTGCCGAGTTTTTCTTCTCCCAACAGTTTTTTTTCATTGCTGGCCATTTTTTAAAACCCCCATCTTCCTTTTGTTTTTAAAAGTGCTTTTACTTTTATAGGATATTGTAGCATAAAAATAAAAAAATTAAATCTATTTTAAAATCTTTTTTTATTAGTAAATTTTATAGAATTTTGTTAGAATGGTTCATTATGGAGAAATCAGCAAATAAAAGAAAATTGAGGTATGGATTGGTGGGTTGCGGAAGAATTTCTTTGAATCATATAAATGCCTTAATAGAAAATAAAAATGAATTAGAATTTGTTTGTGTGGCTGATATAAATGTAGAAAATGCTAAAACATTGTTAGAAAAAAGTGAAATGGAAGATTTGTTTGGAAAAGTAAAAATATATAAAACACATCAGGAAATGATTGAAAAAGAAAATTTAGATTTGGTTGTAGTTGCAACAGAAAGTGGATCTCATGCATCAATTGCAATTGATTGTCTTAATAAAGGAATAAATGTAATAGTTGAAAAACCAATGGCGTTATCAATAGAAGACGCCGATAGGATGATTGAGGCGGCCAAACTAAAAGGAGTTAAATTGTGTGTGTCGCACCAGAACAGATTTAATAAATCGATTCAAAAATTAAGAAAGGCTTTGGAAAAAGATAGATTTGGAAAATTATTCCATGGGGTGGCAAATATTAGGTGGAACAGGGATGAAAGTTATTATAAGCAAGCTAATTGGAGAGGCACTTGGGAGCATGATGGTGGTGCTTTGATGAACCAGTGTATCCATAATATTGATTTATTAGTTTGGATGATGGATAGCGAAGTAGATCAAGTATTTGCTTATACAAAAAATTTCAATCATCCATATATAAAAGGTGAAGATTTAGGGGTGGGATTAATTAAATTTAAAAATGGAAGTTTTGGAATAATAGAGGGAACTGTAAATGTATACCCTCAAAATTTGGAAGAAACTTTATGTATTTTTGGAGAAAAAGGAACAGTTAAGATTGGTGGTAAATCGGTAAATAAAGTGGAGGTGTGGAATTTTAAAGATAATGATAAAAATGATAATATTGACGGCGAGGAAGAACCACCTAATATTTATGGTTTTGGACATATTGAATTATATAAAGATATGATTGAGGCAATTAGAAAAAGTAGAGAGCCTTTAGTAAGTGGAGTAGAAGGAAAAAAAGCACTTGAAGTAATATTATCAATTTACAAATCATCTCTTACAGGAAAACCAATAAGTTTACCTCTTAATAAATTTAGTACATTAGAAATGGTTAATAAAAAAAATAATGAAAAAAATTAAAAAAGTTGCTGTGGTAGGGTTAGGATATGTTGGTTTACCTACTTTAGTGGCCATTGCCAAGACAAAATTATACGAAACAGTTGGATTTGATTTAAACAAAAAAAAGATAAATGATATTAAGAAAGGAATAAATCCAATTGGCGATAAGGAAGTAACTTTATACCTTAGAGATAATAAATTAAATGTGTCTTTAGATGAAGTTGTTTTAAAGGATTCCAATGTTTTTATTATTTGTGTACCTACTCCGATTGATGATAATTATGAACCAGATTATAGTTTAGTGGAATCGGCAATAAAATTGGTGTGTAAATATATTAAAAAGGGTTGTCACATTGTACTTGAATCAACTGTAAATCCAGGTACTTGCGAAGAGAGATTATTACCTATTATTGAAAGCCTAACAAAATACAAAGTTGGAAAAGATATAAATTTAGCTCATTGCCCGGAGAGAATAAATCCTGGTGATCCAAGATGGAATGTTTACAATATTAACCGAAATATAGGATCAATAAATAAAAAATTTAATAAACAAATAGCTGAGTTTTATAGAACATTTATAACTGATGCCAAAGTAAATGAGGTGAGTTCTTTAAAAGTTGCTGAAGCTACTAAAATTGTAGAAAATACTTTTAGAGATATTAATATTGCTTATGTAAATGAATTAGCAATGTCTTTTGATGCGATGGGGATAGATTTAAAAGAAACTATTGAGGCCTCTTCTAATAAACCATTTGCTTTTATGGCGCATTGGCCTGGTTGTGGGGTTGGTGGTCATTGTATTGCAGTTGATCCTTATTATTTAATAAAGAGAGCAGCCTTGAGTGGATTTGATCATAGGTTTTTAAAAGTAGCTCGGGAAATAAATAATGGTATGCCTCAATATACTGTGGATAAATTAATTAAAGAAATGAAGAAACTGAATATGCCACTTAAAAAAACAAAAGTGGTTCTTTTAGGTTTGACTTATAAAGCTAATGTGGCCGACATAAGAGAAAGTCCTTCTATGAAGATAAAAGAAATTTTGGAATCTTTAGATATTCTAATAGAAACATATGATCCTTATATTAAAGGAAAATATAATTGCCTTGAAGACGCTATTGACGGGATGCAAACAATTATTATTGGTACTGGGCATCAAGAATTTATTAATAGTCTACCTGTTATTTTATCCAACTCTAAGGTTAAAATTGTGGTAGATGGAAAAAATTGTTTAGACAGGGATCAAATCAAAAAAATGGGAATTATTTATAAAGGAATTGGTAGATAAATATGAAACAAGACTTTTTTTGTCATAAAAGTGCATTTATTGATGAGGGAGCTCAAATTGGTGATGGAAGTAAAGTGTGGCATAATAGCCATGTGATGAGTAATGCAATTATTGGAAAAGACTGTATTGTTGGACAAAATTGTTTTATTGCGGGAGAAATTGGAAATGGTTGTAAAATACAAAATAATGTAAATATCTATGAGGGGGTTATTATGACTGATAATGTATTTTGTGGTCCATCAATGACTTTTACTAATGATTTGAATCCTAGAGCTAAATATCCTAAAAACAGGCAATTTGTAAAAACAATTGTTGAAGAAGGAGTAACTTTTGGAGCAAATTGTACGGTGGTTTGTGGAATAAAAGTTGGTAAATGGGCACTTATTGGGGCTGGAAGTGTAGTGACAAAAGATGTTTTGGATTATTCCGTCATTTATGGAAACCCGGCCAAATTAAAAGGTTGGATTTGTGAATGTGGAGAGAAATTGCCAAATGAATTTGAAATGACCGAGTGTAAAAAATGCGGTAGAAAATATGAAAAGAACGATTTAATTGTTAGAGAGATAAAATGATTACAAAAAAAATACAGATGGTGGATTTATATACTCAATATAAATTAATTAAAAAAGAAATAAATGGAGCAATTGAGTCGGTAATTAAAGACAGTGCTTTTATTGGGGGTTTTTATGTTGAAAAATTTGAAAAAGAAATGGCCGAATATTGTGATACTAAATATGCTTTAGGTTTAAACTCTGGTACTGATGCATTGTATTTAGCTTTGTGGGCTTTGGGAATAAAAGAGGGTGATGAGGTAATTACTACTCCATTTACTTTTTTTGCCACAGCTGAGGTAATTACTAGATTAGGCGCCAAACCAGTGTTTGTTGATATAGACCCTAATACTTTTAATATTGATGAAAATCTAATTGAAGAAAAAATCACTAATAAAACTAAGGCTATAATTCCAGTTCATTTATTTGGATTGCCAGCAAACATGGATAAAATACTTGAAATAGCTAAAAAATATAAATTATTTGTTATAGAAGATGCCTGCCAAGCGATTGGGGCTGAATATGACGGTAAAAAGGTTGGTGGGTTAGGTGATGTTGGTTGTTTTAGTTTTTTTCCATCGAAAAATTTAAATGGTTACGGTGATGGTGGAATGGTGGTAACTAATAATGAAAAAATAGCTGAGAAAATAAAAATGTTAAGAAATCACGGTTCAAAAATTAAATATTTTAATGATGAAATTGGGGTAAGTAGTCGACTAGATGGGATTCAAGCTGCAATTTTGAGTGTTAAATTAAAATATTTAAATAAGTGGAATAAAAGCAGACAAAATATTGCGGATATTTATAATAAATTATTGGGAGATATTAATAGCATAGAAGTTCCAAAATATAATTTAGACAAAAAAACAAAGCATGTTTATCATCAATATACTTTGAAAATTAAAAATGGAAAAAGAGATGAACTTAAAAAATATTTGGAAGAAAATAATGTTTCATCAATGATTTATTATCCCCTGCCCCTACATTTTTTGAAGGCGTTTGAATATTTAAAAATTAAAAAAGGATCTTTGCCGGTGGTAGAGAAAATGTGTGGTGAGGTTTTAAGTTTGCCAATTTATGCAGAGTTGGATGATAAAAAAATAATTGACATTGTAAAATTAATTAAAAAATATGTATAAAAATAAAATAATTGGGGTAGTTGTGCCTTGTTATAACGAGGGAAAACAAATTGGTAAGGTTGTTGAAACAATGCCAAAGTTTATAGACAAAATTATTATTATTGATGATAAAAGTAAGGACAATACTGTTGTTCAGATCGAATTATTGAGAAAAAGGGGTACGCGAGTGGTTTTAATAAAACACAGTGTTAATGAAGGGGTTGGTGGAGCAATAGCTAGCGGTTATAAATGGTGTCGTGATAATAAAATAGATGTGGCGGTGGTTATGGCGGGTGATGGACAAATGTTACCAAAAGATTTACCGGCAATATTAGATCCAGTTGTTGACAATATAGTTGATTATTCAAAGGCGAATAGGTTACTATCTGATGAAGCTTATGAAAAAATACCCAGAGTAAGATATTTAGGAAATTCTATTTTATCTTTTTGTACTAAGGTCGCTTCTGGTTATTGGCATATAATGGATTCTCAGACCGGATATACGGCAATTAATAGTAAAATGTTAAAACTTATTGATTGGGATAAAATGTATAAGAGGTATGGGCAGCCAAATGATTTATTGGTTAGATTAAATGTTTATAATGCAAAAGTTTGCGATGTCCCAATCGAACCTACTTATGGGGTTGGAGAAAAATCTGGAATTAAACTTGGAAAAGTTTTTTTAACCATACCTAAAATGATGCTAAAAATGTTTTTTTGGAGAATGAAGGAAAAATATATTATTAGAGACTTTCATCCTTTAGTTTTATTTTATTTTGCTGGTTTTTTAAATGTTTTTTTCAGTACAGTACTTTTGATTAGATTTATTTATTTATGGATATTGACAGGAGAGATGTTTAAAATGAATTTTATGGCATTTATGCTCTGTTCTTTAATGGGTGTACAATTTGTGTTATTTGCTATGTGGTTTGACATGGAATACAATAAGGATTTAAAATGTTAACAGTAAATGTTTATTAAAGTTATTTAAAATTATTTCATATTTTATGAAATATAAAAAATTATTTATATCCGTGTTTATATTCATGGTAATTAGTGTTATTTTTTTATTGGTAAATAATTGGTCTAATAAAACGACAAAGATATCAAATTTTTTTGAATCAGATGTTGTTGCTAATCAGAAATTATCCTTTAAAATATTTTATGATAAAAAAAATACTCCTCCTTTTGGAACTATTTTTTCTTTGAAAACCAAGCAAGGTAATATCGTGGCTTCGGCAGGTTTTATACGTTATTGGAATACTTATTCTGGTTATCAACCTGGAGAAATGAGTTTTTTTGTTAAACAACAGGATGGTTTGACGAAAAAAATGGAAAGTAATTTTAAGACTATTGGTAAGCCTTCAAAAAAATTTAAAACAGGATTTTCTTTTGTAAAAGAAAATTGTATCCTTTTTAAGGATATGGCAAATGGAAATGTTTATAAACTTGACGATGATAAGTTAAAAATTAACACGTCACTTGATGAAAATTTATTTCAACTTAATAATGATATGAATTATGATAATAAATTTTATGCCAACGGTTTTATTTTTGGTTTGGATAATAATTTTGTTGTTGCCTGTAAAGATCGGTTTAATAAAGGTGATTGTTTTCGCATTGAGATATATAAAGGTACGTGGCCTTATATTTATGCTGAAAACAATGGTAAAGTAATTGCTATTACAAATTATGGATCGATTTTGATTTTTGACGGAAAGGGTTGGTGTCAGGCGAGTGAACATGAAAATGAGAATTATTATTGTGATGAGGGATTGTCAAAAAAAATACTTGACAAACCTAGAGGAAAACAATTTTATAGTTCTATTTATTATGATGGAAAAACATTGATAGGTGCATGGCCTACTGGCAGATTGTATGAGTTTGATGGAAAAGTTTTTAAACCTTCGTTATTATCACCTTTTTTAGAAAAAGATTATGCTGATAGAGAAGCTCAGTCGATGGCTATTTATGGTGGTAATTTATATGTTGGTTATTGGCCCAGGGGTGAAATTATGATTTATGATCATGAGTCAAAAAGTTGGTCTTTATCAACAAGGTTGTTTAGTCATCCTGTTGAAGAAGATCCCTTTATCCCTTATCTTGGTCAACTAGTAGGTGAAGAAAGCGCTTTTTTGGGTCAGAGAGTTACTTCTTTAGTTGCTTATTCCAATAAATTATTTGCGACAACATCTAATCTTCGAGGTTGGGGTTATGATATAAAAAATCCAGATTTTTTGACAAATGAACAGATTGATGAATATGGCCGCATTTATTCTCTTGAAAAACCTGGCTGTTTAAATACATTTTTAAATATTACAAAGGAATCAACATTGATTGACTTTATTTTTGATAAAGATAAAGTGGTAATTAAAGAGGGTGATAGGATAATTGGTCAAGTATTAAATCCTGGTTTTTCGTTTGATGATGGTTTGAGTTTAGTTTTAGAAGAAGGAATTTTTGGAGAGTTTAATGGACAGGTAGAAATATTGGAGAATTAAATATTTCTAATAAGTTTAGCTGGTACACCACCAACAATAGTGTTTGCAATAACATTTTTGGTTACTGCTGCATTGGCGCCAATGATTGAGTTATTACTGGTGGTTTACTAATAATTTATATTAGGAATATTATTTCTGTATGTTTTAATATGGGAATATAATAAAGAATTGAAATATTCATTCTAATCTATTCTCCTAAAATAAATACATTTCCACCCAATAGCCATTTTGAAAACATATTATGACTCATGGTTATTTTATCTAATGTAAGAATGGTATTTATTATAATTTTTTTGAAAATAGAGTTTCCTTCTATCGTTTCGTTATTTATTGGAATAAATTTTTCTTTTTTTATTTTTATATTATTATTCTTTAATAGTTGATGAATTTGTTTTAAATTCCAGCAATGAATATGTCCTGATGGATGGTTAATTTCGTATTTAATATTGTTAATTTTTAGACTTAATTTTGTTAATAAACAGTTTTCAATAGGTATTTTAAATAAGAATTTATTCCCTATCCTTGATATTTCTCTTAATAATTGATTTGGGTCTTTAACATGTTCTAATATATCACAGGCTAGAACGTAATCTACTGATTTATTATCAAACACAGTTTTTTTTTGAGCATCAAAGATTAATAAAAATAATTTTTCCTTAGGAATTTTAATTACATTTTTAAAGGAAATGAAACTATTGTTTATATCATTACGATTAATATGTTTGTCTATTATTTTAATGTTTTTTGATTCTTTTACATAAACATTTCTTTTGATTGCTTCCGAAGAAATATCTGTTCCTATTTTTACTTTAAAATTTGTAAAGTTATTTAGTACTTCTCCATTACCCGTACCAATTTCAATAATGGATTTATCATTTGTTGTGTCATTTATTAAACTTAATAGATGTTTGGCTTTCCAAAAAGCGATTTTCTTTTCGTATTTATAAAAATCTTTTGTTTTATTTTTATAGTATTTGTTATAGTCGAAATCCATATATCTATTTAATTAAATTAATACTTCCATTGAGTCTACCATATATTCCATTTCCAATGGTGACTTTATTTTTTATGTGGTCATAATCGATGTTATTTAATATAGTTTTGCATATAAAATTATCGTCTTGGTAAATTATTATTAAATTGGAATCAATTTTAAATCTTAAAATACTTTCATTTTTCCAATTTATAGGGCAAGAAACCCCAATATTATTCTTTATTTTCATAATAATTTTATTATTATTCTTTTTTGGTTCTATTAGTCCGATACTTATAACTTCTTTTCCATAATTATTCTTTATAGAAAAGAGAGTACCTAGATTTTTTTGATCTGTGTTTTTATTTATCTTTAATTTAAAATTTAATTGATTCTTATTGTCTTTTGGATTGATTATTTTGAGAATATATATATATTTGTTTTTGTACGTTTTAACTTTTTCTAGTTTGGTCCATTCTAACCCCAGTGCAAAATTTACTGTACCTTGGCGATAGAATTTATTATCAGTCAGAGATGATTCAATAAAAACTAAATATTCAATATTATTAAATTCAATTATTTTTTTTAATTCTTCTTCTGTTGACCATAAATTATTATATATTTTTTGATCCCCTATTGTTTTTAATAGTGTTTTTTTTGGGACCCAGTCTTTGAGTGGCCATTGCCATTCTGGTAAATTATAAGTTTCATTAATATAAATATTGGGTAATTGTTTCCAACCAAATTCATTGATTAGTATTTTTCCATTTTCGGGTAATTCTTTGATTATTTCTTGGCATTCACGGTCTATTCCCCAATTAAGGCTGTTGGCGATTTGGTCTTGAGTTATAAAAAATATAAAGGTAGAAGCGAAGGAAACAAGACAAAAGCAGTAGATATATAAAAATGATAATTTTTTAAATTTATCGAAACTTATCAAGATTAGTCCTATAAAAAAACATAAATATAGAAGAGCTTTTATATACAAGAACCCTTGGTCGTAAAAGACGTCCAATATGGTTAATATTCCGGAGGTAGAAATAATTGTCAGGAGTATTGGTTTGGAAAAAATTTTGTTATTTTTTATTAAAAATAAGAAAAATATATAAATAATGGGAAATATTGGATAGAGATACCTGCCTATTGATGTATAAAAGACATAAACTATTAGGTATATCCAAAAAATAAGAGGTAAGAGCATTAATTCATATTTTTTTGTTTTACGCCATTTGTTAAATAAAATAATGGATGTTGCAAGGGAAGGAATGACAATTATCAATGGTAAAGATAGTAGTGAAAATACTTTTGGATATAAGATTTTTTGAACATAACTTATTACAATTTGATAGATTTTCATGTTTTGACTTAAAACTTTTTCGTTAGTTGTATATAATTGGAGGTTAGCAGTGGAATATTCGACTGAAAAATGTCTGTTTTGGTATTGAGAATCGTTGGTTAATTTTATAATCGAGGCTACAAATGGGTTAAGAGGTACTAATGATGTCGTGAACATTAAAACCGTAAAAATTATAGTAGGAAAAAAAATCTGGATAGAGCGAAGAATAAAATTTTTTTGTCTAGAGATTATTAACCAAAGTCCAATGGCTGGAGATATGACGAAAGCAACATATTCTTTGGCGTCGAAAATTAAGAGAAGAAATAATCCTAATAACCAAAATCTTTTTTTATTTAATAATTCATAAATAAATAAGAGGATAAAAAATAATAAAGATGACTCTTTTATAAAAGTTGGTGTTGTGGTCAAAAATTGAAAACTAGAAATAAACAAAATAACACCAATAAATTTGTATTTACTGAGATTAATTTTTTTACTATCAAGGATTTTATAAAATAAAATACAATTTGCTAGAGAAAAAATAACATTGATTGATCTGATTAAAAAAATATTTGGTCCACTAAACATGAAAATAATTGCGGCAGGGATTTTGAGTAAAAATCCATGTAGGCCGACACTATAATTCCCAAACCATTGTCCATGCCTTATGCAGTCAGATAGAACCAATGCTTCTTTAATATACTCAGTTTCATCTTCAACTGTATCTCTAAAAAACAAATTAATAACAGTAAAAAAGATAAAAAGCAGTACTAATGTAATTAAAAGTGGTTTATCTCTTTTCCAACCCATATTAAATAATTCTAATATTCAGTTTTTTCTTTGATATAAAAAATATAAGACAAATTATCAGAATGTAAGAAAGAGTATTAGCAATGGCGGCTCCATTAATTCCAAATATTGGGATTAATATAGAATTGGTGATTATATTGAAAATAAAGATTATAATTGTAATTTGTAATTGTTTTTCTGGATATCCTGCCATAGTTAATAAACCACATGCCCAATAGAAAATTGACAAAATACCTATCCCTATTAAAAGGATATAGAAAACAGAAAAACTTTCTAAAAATGATTTATCTTTCATAAAAATATTTACAAAAAATGGGTAGAATATGGCTGCTCCGGAAATAATAGGAATTGTTAATAGTAGAGTTATTTTTTTTATTTTTTTTATGTAGTGATTTAATTTAATGATTTTTTTCTTTCCCCACAAATAAGAAATTATAGGGTTAAAGTTTAATTGTATAACCGATGAAAACATTAACAATCCTTTGGCGATACTTGAGGCAAAACTATAGATTCCAACATAATAATTAGACATAAAAAAACCGATAATTAAAATATCAGTTTTGTCGTTAAGTTCACTGATAGAGTTGATAAAAACAGATTTACTGCCAAATTCCATATGTTTTTTGATCCATGATTTATTGACACAAAAATTAAAATTAAAAAAGTTTTTTATATAGATGAAGAACGAAATTAAAAGCAATAGTTCGGTTAATGGAAAACTTAACGAAACCAAAACAATTGATTTTTTAATATTAATAATAATCACAATAAAAATGATAATTAGTATCCATCTGAGTGATTGAAACACGGCATAACTTTTCATTTTTCTTATTCCATTTAGAAAACTAAGTAATATTTTGTTTATCGAAAAAAATGGTATGCCTAAAATTATTAAACGAGTAGCTAATAAAAGGTTAGGGTTTCTATTAAAATATGGCAAAAAGGGAATAATAAAGAAAAATAGTAATGTTAGTGAGACTGAGAGTATCAATGTAAATAATATTGAGGATATAAGGAGGTCATTGCATTTTGTATCGTTGTCTTTATGTTGGGCGCTATATTTTAAGACTGATGAATTGACACCAAAAACTGCAATTATTGATAATACACCATATATAGATAATGCTTGATTGAAAACACCTAAACCTTCAGATTTAAACTGATTTCCAATAACAATATTCATTAATATGCCACTAACTGCTAGTATCAAGGTGCTAGCCAAATTCCAAATTGTATCAATAGTAAATTTTTGTTTTCTTAAACTATTGAAACTTTGAATGGTTTTTTTTAGGCGATTCATGTTATTTGTTGTATAGAGTGTACCAAAGTTTTGATGTAGTGTTCCAATGGTAAAGTTTTTTGATTGTAGTATGGTTATTGGTGGTTTTGTTTTTGTAATTTTCTATATTATTTATAACAGTTTCGATCTTTTTATGAAGATGTTTTGTTTGAGAAATTTTTTCATAATAAATATTTTTTTTACTAAGATTATTATATGGTAACCAACTACCATTGATTATTACTCCACCAACATACATATTTTCTAACATAACACCAGAAAGTTGATCCGTTTTTCTAATATTAATTTGAATATCAGTAATTAATCTTAATTGAGCAACATCGTCTATGTTTTGATAATTTTTAATTATTTTAGTGTTGAGTTTTGGAATTTTTTTAGATATTAATTCTTGAATAAAAAATACTCTTTTTAATGATCCACCATATGTCATAGGGAATATAAAAACAATTGGTTTTATATCGGATAAGTTTTTTAATAGAGACAATTCGTTAATTATTTTTTCGTGTTGTTCATTTATAGATCTATTTCCACCACAAATAATAATAATTGTTTCTGGATTGTAGCCTAGTTTTTTTTTGATTTGTCGAGAGTTTTGTTTTTTATTAATTTCATCTATTTTATTTAAGACAAGTAACCCAAAGGGACAAATATTAATTTTGTTATTAAATTTAAAATGGTAATAATGATTGAAGTCAGTTTTGGTTTGTTCATTAGCAAAAGTAATATAATCAACTTTATTGTAAAAATTTCTATCGAAATATTTTAAATGATTTTTGTAAAAGTCACTTCCAAAAATGGTTACTATTGTTTTTTTTCCTTTTTGACAAATTAAATTTATTAAAAAACAATATTGGAATTTTTTGTAAACAATATGGCAAATATCATATCTTTTTTTTATTTTTAATAAATATTGGAAGGTTATTGGGATACTAAAAAATAATCTGATTAGTGGTTTATCTAAAAAGGCAGGAAGGGAAATAATTTTTTTAATTAAATTATTAGAACAACTAATGTGTTCAAGATGAAATATGTCAATTATTTCAAAATTTATATTATATTTCTCATGGATGACACTAATTAACTCCTTGACAAAAATGCTGTCTTTTCTACCAAAAATTAAAATATCCATTTAATTTAAAAGTTATTGATTACTTCTTCCTTTGCCTTACTATAATCCTCAATTTGTCCAATATCTAACCAATATTCCTTAATTTGGTATTTAGATATTTTTTCTTTTTTAGTAAGTAAATTTTTAATTAAATTATCAATACCAAAGTATTCATTATTAGGTATATTTTCAAATATTTGTGGTTTCATAAGATATATTCCGGCCAGTATTTCAAAACTTAATTCTGGTTTTTCTTCTATATCAATCACAAATCCATTAGAATCAGTTTTAACATTACCAAATCTAAAAGGTGTGGATATTATTTTAGTACCAATTGTTAAAAATGAGTCATTTTTTATAGAGTGTTGATAAAAATCAGATAAATTTAATTTAGTTAAGATATCTCCATTCATTAATACAAATGGTTCATTTAACTCATTTTTTAAAAGACTTAATGGGCCACAGGTGCCTAGTGGTTTGGTTTCTTTACTAAATATTAGATTAACGCCATATTTTGAACCATTACCTAAAAATGCTTCAATATATTCAGACATATAATTAGTTGCTACATATATATCATTGAATCCATGTTGTTTAAGGGATGATATTTGTATTTCCATTACAGACTTTTCTCCTAAAGGAAGTAATGGTTTTGGAATTATTTCTGTAAATGGTTTAAGTCTGGTACCTAAACCTCCAGCTAGTATTACCGCTTTCATAATTTGATTAATTTCCCAGGTATACCAACATAAGTTCCTGGTTTTTTTAAATTATTAATAATTACTGAACCGGCACCAATTAAACAGTTTTTGGATATTTTTATATTTGGAATTATGGTTGATCCGGCACCTATGAAAGAATTTTGGTCAATAAAAACTCCGCCGCAAATGGTTGAGTTGGGGCCAATAAAAACATTATTCTCCAAAAAACAATCGTGTTCGAGAACACTGTTGGTGTTTAATATAACTGTTTCACCTATTCTAGCTCCACTATTGACAATAGATCGATCAAATATGACTGTTCCTTTGCCAATAGTTACGTCTTCATTAATTGTAGAGGTGGGAGAAATAATTACTGGTAAAGAAAAGTTTAAATCTATTAATTTTTGTTTGATAGATTGTCTTTTATCTTCTATATTTGTTCTACCAACTCCTATAACAGCGGAACATTTTGGGTATTTAATAATAATTTTTTCCAAAACGGAATCTGTTCCAAGGTACTTTACCCCCAATATTTCACCTTTATTTTCTATGTCGGTATAACCGAGTGTCTCGAAAGATTTTAATTTTTTAATTATACTTATGAGAACCTTAGCGTGACCACCACCGCCAATAATTATTATTTTAGATTTCATAAAAAAGTACTACTTGGCATATTAATTAATCTTTTGCTTATATTTTCAGCAATATTTAAATTCATTTTGGGACAATCCTTAAATATTGGTAATTTATGCATTAAAGTCCATACTGGTCTAGTCATTATGTTATTAGAGTTAGTTTTTTCCAGAATTTGATTTCGTAATTTTATATTAGGTTCATCGAGCAATAATACATTTAACCAATAATTACTTTTACAATATTTTGGTTCGTTAAATGTTTTTAATCCTTTTAAATCTTGAAAAATCTCAATATATTTTTGGGCTAATTGTCTTTTTTTTTCTAAAGTTTGGGTTATATATTCCATTTGGGCGACTCCTAAGGCGGCATTGATATTAGGTAAGCGATAATTGAAACCAATTTCGCTATGATTAAATAAATATGGATGTGATTTTTTGGCGGTGGTGGTGATAAATTTAGCTTTTTTGGCTAATGTTTTATTATTGGTTAATATCATTCCACCTCCACCTGTGGTCAGTAGTTTGTTTCCATTAAAACTCAAAATAGATAATTTCCCCCAATTTCCCACATGTTTATTTTTGTAGTATGTGCCTAAGGCTTCAGCAGCATCTTCTATAAGGTCTATTTTATATTTTTTGGCAATTTTGACTATTTCAGTTAAATTGACTGCATGACCAAAAGTGTGCATTACAATAAGTGCTTTTATTCTTCTATTAGTTTTTTTATTAATACACTCATTATTTTTAATAATAGTAATTTCTTTTAGATACCTCTCTAACTTTTTAGGATTTACACCTAAAGTTTGATAATCACTATCGACAAAATGAGGTATCGCATTGCAATATTTTATGGCATTGGTAGTAGCAACAAATGTTAATGTGGGAGTTAATACTTCATCATTTGGTTTGATTCCAGCCAAAAGCAAGGCAACATGAAGGGCAGCAGTACCGCTTGAGGTGGCTATTGCATATTTTACTCCTGTAAATTGAGCGATTTTTTTTTCAAATTCATCAACAAATTTGCCTGCTGATGAAACCCATTTGGTGTCGATACATTCTTTTACATATTCCCATTCTTTACCAACAAAATTAGGTTCGTGTAGAGCGTAGAATTTTTTTTCAGGACAGATTAATTTTAATTGATTTAATATTTGTTGAGAAAAATCTTTTTCATTAATTTTTATATTTTTCATCGTCAGGATTAGATAAAATACCGCTCTTAATGAGTTTAATTATTTCTTTAATTCCATTAGGAACATTTTTAATAGTTTTAAATTTAAGCTGTTTCTTAATTTTGTCGAAATTAACCCTATAATCCCTAGGATCGTCAACTTGTAGAACATATTTTACTTTTATTTTTGGTAAATTTTTTCTAACTTCATCAACTATCATCTGTTTTGTGTAGTTTTCTTTTGTTGACCCAACATTGAAAACTGCAAATGAAGTGATTTTATTTGGAGCTTCTATTGTGGCTATTACTGCTCTAGCGATATCAACAATATGACAATAAGGTCTCCAAAATTGTTCCCCATAAACCAGTAATTCTTTACCCATAGCTAAATCTTTAGTAAATTCATTTACTGTCAGGTCAAACCTAATTTTTGGTCCAATTCCATATGCAGTAGAAAACCTAAGACAGGTAGGATGACATATATTATTTCGATTTTGACTTAGAAGATATTTTTCGACTTCAACTTTAGTTTGTGCATATAAGGATAATGGAACTAAATCACTAGTTTCTGAAACATAAAGTTTAGAATTTTTCATTTTTCCGTAATTTGAACAAGTAGAGGCAAAAATAAATTTTTTACATTTATTTTTTTCTGAAAGTTTATATAGATTGATAGCAGCGTCTACGTTGATTGATCGAGTCAGGTCTGGTTCTCTATTACAAGCTGGATCTCCGACTATTGCTGCAAGATTAACTATAATGTTATATTTACTAATTATTTTATCTATTTTATCAGTGTTCCTAATATCTTCTTTAAAGATGTCTAAATTAGGGTGGTTATATATTTCTAATAACGATTCTCCTCCAAATCTAAAAATATCAACTATTCCTACTTTATAGTTTTTTTTAAGTAATTGTCTGACTAGCACTGAACCTATATATCCAGCACCACCTACTATGAGTATTTTTGGTTGTTTCATTTTATTTTATAAAAAATATAATCACCATTCTCAAAAACTACAGTTGTGTAATTTTCTAAAAATTTTTTAAAGGTTTGATTGTATTCGTTGTGTAAATGACTTGATAATATATAGTTACATTTTAATTCATTTTTTATAAAATTGGGCAAGCTGTTTATTGGTATGCCTAAAGTTAATGCCTTCGATCCTTTATCGGTGTAAAAAGTGTCTATTTCTGCTAAATAATACACTGCTGGCTTTGAAGTGTAATAGTAAAGAAATGGTAAGTTGTTATTGAGTATTTTAGTACCTTTTGGTAGGTCAAAATTATTAATAAAATTAACCATTTCTTGTATGCTTTTTGTATCTTGATTTTTATTAGTTGATTTGTCGTTGTTAAAGTATTGTTGTGTTTGTTTAATAAAATCTAAATTATATCTAAAAGTATTAAATATTATTAACAATAAAAGAATAATTATTAAATATTTTCTATATGATTTTAACGTGGTGTCTTCTGTTATTTCATATAAATAATAAAATATAATAATTAGAGTTAGAGGTAAAAGTGTTAAACCATATCTGAAATTAATATAACCTCCTATTCCAATAATAATTGAACTCAATACGTAAAAAAACATCAGAGCAAATTCCCATCTTTGTCTTTTTTTAAAAGTAGCTGCTATATATAGGAATATTGGCAATATTAACCAATTGATATTATTAAAATACTGAAATCTTAAAAACTGACCCAAGTATCCATTGATTATTTTTTTGATTGGAGTTTCTATTCCCCTTTCGGTGTTGTCAATATAAAAACCATTTTTAATTAAGATGGATTTTAATTTATCTTTTTCGTCTATTTTAATATTAGGATTCAAAATATAATTCGAATCAATTTTAGTGGCGTATTGAGACATTACAAAATCTAATTCAACGGGATCGACAGTTTTGGATTTAATATTGGTTTCAATTTCGTAATTAGTTAAAGATTTTGGTAATTGCAGTGCTCTGTCACCTTTTTGACTGGTTAAATAATAAATAGTTCCTATAAATAGGAATCCTAAAATAATGAACCAAAAAAATAATGTTTTTTTATTATTTTTTTTTAGAACAAAAGCCATCCTGTCCCCCAAATAATATCGAATAAATAATGTATTCCTCCAAAAATCAAAAACGTTATAAAAACAATAAATAAATTTTTAAATTTGTGATTAATTTTTTCTTTTGAAAATAAAAAATAGGTTAAAAACAGTATCATTGATAATATGACGCCAATGGAATGAATATTTCCAGAAATACCAGAAGTAATACCAAATAAAATTAAATTAATAGTGTTGTTATTTTTAAGTGAAAACAAACAACAAATAATAGAAAGCAAAAGTAAAAATATTCTAAAAGTATCTAAATGAAAGAAGGCAAACATAATTGTAAAACCAAAGGAACTTACCAATGTAATTGTTGAAATGATTGCCAAGGTTTTATTTTTTTTAGACAAAATATAGTATTGGAGTAAAATTATTAGTATCCAATAATAACCACTGATGCTTTTAAATAACAAATCTTTATTTATATTAAAAATATCATTAAAAAATTTTTCTGTGGTCGCGACCAATGGATAAGCGAAGCCATGTCTACCGACATAATAAAAATTTGTGTTCTGGTCGAATTGATGTTTACTATATGTAATTTGTTTATTATTGAAAAAAATTTTTCCTTGATTAGCGTATTCGTATGTATCGTGACCTAAAATTGGGATAGTAAAGACTATTATTTGCCAGAAAGATAGAATTATGAACAATAAAATAAGAATAATTTTATTTGTATTTTTGACTAAACCTATTATTAGGTATACGGATTCTTTAATATAACTATTGGTAATGATCGTTATTATAAAAATAATTATTAATAAAATAATTACGTAAAAACAAGATGAATATTTTGGAAGGAAAAAGAGGAGGTAATAAACAATGATAGAAATTATTCCTGGTCCAATGCCAAAGCTAGTAAAAACTAAAAGTGGCTTAGGTAATGTTTTTTGATTTTTAGTAAATTTAAGTATAAATGCAAGTAAGACTATGGGGAGATAAAAATAAAAAATTAATATTTGAAATAAATATACAAAAATATTTGACATAAACATTAATTTTTTGAAATTAAATTAATAGTTTTATTAATTATTGAAATGGTTTTTTTGATGGGAATTTGAATAGTATCAGCATACCAAATCATGGAGTTTGGTCTTGGCTGATTATTATCATTTACAAGTTTAATAGCATCGGCACGTTTTATATCACCAGATCTAATTTGATTGCTTCTAAAAGTATCATTTTCTGTTAATCCTGACATTGTGTAATAAATATAATTATAAAAAGCGGCAGTTCCATCGCCAATACGCCAACTACTATTAATTTCAGGATCAAATTCCCAATTATATTCTTTTAAAGTTTTATCAATTTCTTTTTCGTCCCACTTAACATAATCATAAAAAGAAATATAATCATGAGGAATGAAATAATATGATTTAAACGCGGATAATGTGTCGATTAAAGAGCTGTTTAAAAATGAAGGATTAAGTATAAACTCTTTTAAATAAAAAAAAGCCATTTTTAGTTTGTTTTTAAAACTGATGGCATAGAATCGTCCTTTTTTGTCTGTTTTTGGAGGAACACCACAAAATCCGGTTTTGAAATCGGTTTTTTCTAGTGGACATTCACAAAGAAATAAAAGTTTAATATCCATTTGTTTCATTAATTTGTTTGCATAATAAAAGTATTGTTTATCTCCTGCCATGAATAGCGGGATTGTTCCAAGCGATGGTCTTTTAACCCAGGCTAAAACATTTTTTTTAATATTACTCAATTTCTTTTGTATATCTGCAGAAATAAGGATATGTTCAACTTCTAATGATGCTGTCATCCTTGATTGGTTACGTCGTCCTAAATCAGTCAACATTCCCCAATCGTAGGAGTATGCGACTGGGTTCATTTTTAATACATTTTTGACATAGTGCAATGCATAACTACTGTCTCGGCCTCCACTGAATGCCACTATGCAATCTGGCTTTCCATCTTTTCTTCTATATTGATCAAGTATCTTAGTTAATTTATTAATTTTTTTTAATTTATGTTCTTGAAAATTTTGACAAAAATTACATACTCCTTTTTTGTTAAAACTAATAAAAGGCATAGTTTCAGGTAAAACACACTTAGTACATCTTTTAAGATGGTCAACTTTTTTCTTAATATGCTGGTAATGTTGCATTATTAAGTTGTTTATCTCTTGGGTATCTTTTTTATTGTCTATTTTTTTTGGAATAACCATTTTAAATGGTTGACTGACAATGATTTTTCTTTTTTTAACCTGGTAATCAGTTCTAGATTTATTGTCTTTGGTTTGTTTTAGGGAAAATTTTAACTTATTAAGATTTTGTAAATCAATAAGGTATGCGTTGTTTGGTTTTAAATGAGTTATTTTGCAGTTATTAATTGACTGTTTAAATTTTATTTTTATGATTTTTTTCAAAAAGTATTTTTCTGAAGCAAAAATAATTAGATCTTTATTTTCTAATATGTATAAGGATCCTGTATTAGTAGCAAGTAAAAAACAATTAAGTTCTCCAAAAATAAAGGCCGTGGAGGCAGCTCCTTCGATTTTAGAATAAACTTTTTTTATTGATTCCTGAACACTGTTTCCTTTTTTTAAATATTTACTAAGTAAAGAATTAATTATTTCTGTATCAACATTATAAATTCGTTTTAAATCTTTATTTTTTTTCCAAAGATTATCATCATTAACAATAATCCCATTATGAATGGTAACTATATTATTTTTAATAATGGGCTGGTTATTATTGTTGTTGAAAAATGATCCATTTGTTTCCATTCTAGAATGTCCTAGTAATGCAAAAATTGGTTTATCTAAAAATAATTTTTTATATTCTTCAGTTTTAATTAAATTTGATGCTTTGATAGGACTTTTGATTATTTTTATATTTTTATCAAATACAACAGCCAAACCTGAAGCATCTTTTCCTCTAGATTCTGATAATTTAAATAAAAGTCTAGTTATTGAATCAAGTTGTTTTGATTCAATCGAGTCATTTTTTTTAATGATGCCAAAAATTCCACACATAGAGAGATTATAATATATAATTTATACATGGACAGACGCAAATTAAATTTATGTTTAATATTGGCTTTAAGTGTCTTTTTGATTTATAAATCAATATTTTTTAATTCAATTATTTCTAGAGTTAAGCAGCCTGATTATGACTATCATTCGGCTGTTTTAAAAATATATAAAGAAAATCCTAAAGTGCTTTTTTTTAGAGATAGATTAAAAATGCAATTAGGATGTGATGATCCGATTATTTATAATCCACCTGTTTCAACTAGTCCTTTCTTATATTATAGTGTAGTCGGCAAAGTATGGTATTTAACTAATTCTTTAAAAATTACAGCATTAATACAAAGTGTGTTTGGTATTGCTGCAATATTTTATGTTTATTTTTTAGCTTTAATAGTAACAAAAAGCAGGATAGTAAGTTTTTTTAGTGCCATTATTATGAGCAGTATTCCTATGTTTAGTTATCAAATAAATTACGTGTCATATGACAATTTGGTAAATTTAGCGTCCATAGCATCAATTTTTTATTTAATGGCTTTTATAAATAAGTTAAAAATAAAGGATTTATTTATGTTGTTTATTTTTTTACTAATTGGAATTTTAACAAAGTTTTCTTTTGGGCCATTAATGGTTGTCATATTAACGATATTAATATTGTTTTTGTTTAAAAATTTTAAATTTATTAAAAATGATATTTTTAAATT
This sequence comes from Candidatus Shapirobacteria bacterium, assembly GCA_028704635.1. Classification (GTDB taxonomy): domain Bacteria; phylum Patescibacteriota; class Microgenomatia; order UBA12405; family UBA12405; genus WARW01. Next base: position 20,545 of record JAQWFB010000005.1, on the reverse strand, counting down.
TATATTTAATGTTAAAAATATACATTATATTTTGGTCTTGTTGTTTTTTGCGGGATTATTCGTTTCCTTTTATGGAAGAAATTTAATTTTGTATAAAAGTTTAATGCCTGCCTATAGTTATAATTTTGAGCATAGATGTGATCTATGATTGAAATTATATTTTTTTTTCAACGATGGTTATATTTAGTTGAAGAAGGAACTATCAATATAGTGTCTCATGTTTCTTTAATAAAAGATCCCATTTTTGTAGAGATTTTTAATATTTTATTGATTATTTCTTTATTATTTTTAGTTTGGTGTTTGGTTAGAAAAAGAAATAAAAATATTTTATTATTATTTTTAATTTTTTTAGGGTATGTATTGTTTATTTTTTTTGGAGTAAATTACTCTACTTATCTTAAAACTAGAAATGAGCTTGAAGGTGTTCAAGGTAGATATCTTTTTCCAGTGTTGGGACCTTTAGTGATTATTATGGCGTATTCTTTACTGAATGTATTTAAAAACAAATTGATTAATATATTAATATTTTGTTTTGTATCATTTTTTTTTATTTATTCAGATTTTGGATATTTTTATAGTAATTATTATAAATGGTATTTTTCTGTTCCTGGATTGAGTTATAAATATGGCAATGTCGGTCAAATTAATAAAGGTCAATCATCACCAAAGCAAGTTTTTTCTTTTAAAGAAAATTCGGAAAAAAACTATGGCTTAGGTATTTATATCTCTACTTATTCTAATGAAATAAAGAAGGGATTTAAAGTAAATTTGTTTGATGGTGATTGTAATAAAATATTATGGATTTATGAGCCAAAAAAAATAAAAGATAATTTTTATTTATCGATTAAATTACCGAATAATTTAGATAAAAATAATAATTATTGTTTTAATATTGAAAACGATACGTCAAATAAGCCGATAACGGTTTGGTATTCATCAGTAGATTTGCCAGGTAATGTTTTTGAGGAGATGGATAAAGATCTAATTTATGATCTTTTAGACCAAGAAACAACAGAAAGGTTTAAGTAATAATTTTCTTCAGATTGAGGTTGTAAAAAGGATCGTTGGTAATAATATTTTCCCATCGTTTAGTCATTATTGTTTGTTCTTTTTGGAATTGATTTTCATCTCTATTTTTTGATATCGAAATTGATTCATGGTGATATAATTTGGCGAATGGAGTATAAACTGTTCGATAACCTTTTTGGTTTAATTTTAAACATAAATCGATGTCGTTATAAGCAATTTTAAGTTTAGAATCAAAACCGGAAACTGATAAGAATTTATTTTTATTTATCATTAAACAAGCACCGGTAACAGCTGAAAAATTTCGAATTACATCTTTTGAATTTAACATTGGAAATGGTTGACTGATTTCATCTGGCATGCGATAGAAGTTGTGGTTAGCTATGCCACCTAACCCAAGAATCACACCAGCGTGTTGAATATTTTTATTTTGATAAAGTAATTTACAACCTACAGCGCCAATGTTTTTGTTTTGAGCAAGTTGAAGCATAGATTCAATCCAATCAGGAGTTATAACTTCCGTATCATTATTGAGAAAAATTAAATATTCTCCTTGGCAGTTTTTAGTAGCATAATTATTTACATCAGAAAAGTTGAATTTTTGGTTCCAACTTAATATTTTTATTTTGGGATTATTTTTTAGTTTTTGGTAATAATTGAATGTTTTTTGATCAGTACTATTAGTATCAACAATAATAATTTCATATTTTTTGTAGGTTGATTTTTTAATTATAGATTCAACACATTTTTTAAGATATTTAATTTTATCCTTAGTAGGGATAATAATACTGATTAATGGTTTATTGGTTTGATAAACGACTCTAAATGTACCCTCTTGAAGTCCATTTGTGATAAAACCTTTAGTTTTCGTTCTTTTTAAATGATCTTCTAAAGATTTGACAGAAGCTTGATAAGCATAACTTTTGGTTGAATAAATTGCTGCGGTTGATCCAGGTATCTTTCTCCAATGATAGAGAATGTCGGATATGTGAAAAATATTTTTAGTTTTTTCAATTATTTTTAGTATTAAATCGTAATCTTGTGCACCTTCTAAGCCTTTAGTGAACCCATTAACAGCATCTACTAAAGATTTTCTAATCGTGGTTAGGTGGCATAAATAATTTGTAGATAAAAATAAATCAGGTGACCAGTTTGGTTTGAAAGATGGATCGGTAAATTGGCCGTTAATTTCTAATTTATCTTCATCGGAATAAATTAAATCGGCTTCTGGAGATTGATTTAATAATTGAATAATTTTAAAAAGTGCTTGAGGAGCAATTTCGTCATCATTATCCAAAAGGGAGATATATTCACCAGTAGCGATTTTTAAAGCTGAGTTTGAAGCTTCCGAAATATGGCCGTTTTTTGGTCTAAATATGATTTTTATTCGAGAATCTTTTTTAGCATAAGCGTTAATAATTTTTTTAATTTCGGGGTCAGTTGAATTATCATCAGCTAGGCAAAATTCCCAATTTTGATATGTTTGTTTTAAAACAGAGTCAATGCAGAGTTTTAAATACTCTGTCGGAGGGTTGTAAACAGGAGTAATGATGCTTATTTTTGGTTGGTATTTGAAAAGTGAGGATTCTTTTTTTTGTTTTAAGAAATCTGGTTTTTTAAGAGTATTTTTTTTGAGCCAATATTGGTATTGGTTATTAATTTTTTTTAAATAACAATATTGGACATAGTATGGTTTAATACTATTAATGGTTTTAAACATTCCTTTTTTTTGGAATGAAGAAGATAGTTTACTGAATAATTTTATAAAATTCATTAAATAATTTTACCTTATTCTTTATGGAAAAATATAAATTTGACTGGAAATGGTATTTAAATTATTATCCGGACTTAAAAACAGCTGGTATTAATAATGAAGAGAAAGCGTGGAATCATTGGAAATGTTTTGGTAAAAATGAAAGACGTGCCAGAAATGAGAATGAGTTGAAAGACATTGTTTTTGGTTTTTTTGATAAAATAAAAAAAATAGAAAATGAAGAATTAGGTTGGAGTGATCGATGGCAAAACAAAAAAAGAAAGGATTGGGGTTTAATAAATATATTAACAAGAACCAGCGCTAGGCCAAATTTTTTTAGAGAGTGTAGGGAATCGGTTAAAGAACAAACATATTTAAATTTTAGACAGATTGTTGGTTATGATGATTTTGAATGTGAATTATATTTAAATCAGATTGAAAATAAAAATAAAATTTATTATAAAAAATTAAATCAGACAGATAAACTTAGTTTTCCATATAATTTATATTTTAATCAAATGGTTAAAAAGGTTAATGAAGGCTGGATAATGTATTTGGATGATGATGATAAATTTGTTAATAAATATGCCTTAGAAAAAATAATGAACAGAGTTAGATCGGATGATGATTTATTAGTATGGAAGGTTTGGTTTCCTAGTAAAATTGTTCCAGGATTATCTTTTAAAAAAAATATTGTTAGGGGTGATATTAGTGGTTGTGGTTTTATGTATCACTCTAAACATAAAAATAAGGTTCTTTGGAAGGGTGTAAAAATGGGTGACTATGAATTTATAAATGAATTATCAAAATATTTGAAAATTAGATGGATTTCAGTTATTGCTACGAGGGTAAATTACAAAGATGATTTTTTTTCTAATGGTAATAGAAATGATAAATTATTGAGAGGAGTTTAAATATTGTTGGCAAATAATTTTTGGATTACCTTGGGAAATTATTTTGGAATGATTTATATAAATTACCTTATTGCAGAAATTTTTTACTTGCTCAATATTATGGGAAACAAAAACAATAGTTACTTCTTTTGATTTTTTAAATTCTTCCATACAGGCAAAACATTTGTTTTGAAAAGCGGAATCTCCAACAGCCAAAATTTCATCGACAATTAAAATTTCTGAATGGACGTGAATAGCAATCGCAAAGGCAAGACGCATGTACATGCCAGAAGAATAATGTTTGACTGGTTGGTCAATAAATTCCTGTAATTCGGCAAAATCGACAATTGATTTAAAATTTTTATCGATTTCTTTACGTTTTAATCCAAGAATGGCACCATTGAGGTAAATATTTTCACTGCCAGTTAATTCTGGGTGAAAGCCAGCACCAAGTTCAATTAGAGGAGAAATATTACCTTTAACCATTATCTTTCCTGAATTTGGCGACATAACACCGGCAATGAGCTTTAAGATGGTTGATTTACCACTACCATTGGGACCGATAATTCCAACTGTTTCCCCTCTTTTAATTTCAAAACTAATATCGTTTAAAGCAGTAAAACTTTCAGTAGTTTGTTCGCCACGAATTAAGGCGGGAATAAACTCTTTAAAGGTTTTTTGGCTTAATTGGCTAAATTTTTTAGTGACATGATCAAACTTAATAACGATTTGATCTGAAATATTGGATTTCATCTGTTAACTATTATATATGTAGATTGGATTTATGGCTAGTTAAAGTATGAGTCCGCATGGAGTAAAAAAGAATATTAATTCTTAATTAACTCCATGCTGGTGATAAATATGGACTGAAGGAAAAAATTAATTAATTATTTGTAAAAACAACCGTAGTGAATCCAATCTTTTGGGCTAATCCTCGAACAATATTTTGAGCATTTTTATTCGCTTCGTTTAACAAATCTGATTTTAAAACTATTTCTTCAAATTTGCTTTGAGCAGTAATTCTTACTTCAGTTTCAAGTTGAGGATCGGCTGTGGCTAAAAGACCTTTACTGCGACAGGCAACATAAGATGTGTTGTTGTCGATAATCACATTAAAGATTTTAGCCTTTGGTAAATTGATTTTTATTGTATGGTTGTCAACAATTTGGAAATCTTTTTCCTCCACATAATTAAGATCAACACCAGCAATTGCTTTTCCGTTGGCGATGAATGTTAATTCTTCACCAAATATTCCACCAAGCCTTTTATTGTCTCTGCTAGCGGGGAACACTTGAATTAAATCAACGGAAGCAGTTTCTAGTCTTGCTAATAGTTGAACTTCTTTGACCAAGGCTGTTGCATCAGGAACAACTTCTACTGGACCTGGTGTGATGATTTGTTCTGCTGTTTTGATTGGATCGCTGATTATTTTAGGAATTATTTTGGGAACAACTACAAAAACGGCAATACAGCTAATTAATATTGTCGAAACGACGAACCCAGCTAAAAACTTTTTCATTTTAGACACCTTCCTTTTCAATTATTTCCCTTCAATTTTAAGGTGCATATTTATCTTAAACCACGCTATTTTATCAGTGTTACCGTTATTTTTCAAATTTCATTCGATAGACATTAGTTTCATATTTGAAAAAATTTAATTTCAAATATAGTTTATTTGCTTCGACTCTTTTTGGGTTGCTGGTTAAATCTATTTTTTTAAGGTGAAGTGTTTTAGCTTTAGTAATTAATTTGTTAATTAAAGTAGTGCCAATTCCCTGCCCTCTAAATTTATCATCAACAACAACATCTTCAATTCGCCCAGATTTGCCAACAGGAATATTGACTAGGGCCAAAGTGGCCATACCAATAATTTTATTATTTTTGTCGAGAGCTAAAAGAATATGAGAGTTTTTACAGATTTCGTTTAATCTGGTGGTGGTTATTTTGTCTGGGTTTTGAGTAAGTAGGGCTAAAAGGTAATTTATAGATTTAACATCGGAAGGAGAGTGTTTATAGTCTGACCAAAATTTATATTTAATCATGGTTTAAAATGTATGCCGATGATGGGCCTTTACCAATTTGTTTGATAATTTTTAGATTTTTTAATTTTAAAAGTTTAAGTTGAGCTGTTCTTTTGGGGATATTTAAAATATCGACAGTATCTTTTGTGGTTATTTTGCCTATTTTATCAATAAAATCAATAATTTTTTGCTGATCGTCATTTAAAAACATTTGAGGTGAATCCCCTTTTATATTTTTTAGTGAAATTTGTTGAACTTTAAATTTAACACTGTTAATTTCTTCTTTAAAACCTTTTATGAAATATGAAAGCCAATTAGTTAAATCTTTGTCTTTTTTGTATAATTCGCCTGTGTTTATGGCTTTATAATATTCTTCACGATTGAGATTATAATAATCTTCTAGAGCAAAAAGTCGACGAAAATCATAACCTTTTTGATATAAAATAAGAGTGGCAATGGCTCGAGCAACACGACCGTTACCGTCGACAAAAGGATGAATGGCGGCGATTTCTTGATGAATAATTCCAGCAATAATTATGGGGTTAATATTAGCTGTTTCTTTGTCATTTAACCAGGAAATTAAATCTTCAACTAGAATTGGAACTTTTGAGGCTGAGGGAGCAGTGTAAACAACTTTTTTATTAAAACCAAAAAAATGGCGAACTATATAAACCGGACTTTGACGAAATAATCCAGATTTATCTTTTTCTAAAGTATTTTGAGTAACAAGTTTGTGAATTTGTAAAAAGGTTCTTTTATTAAATTTTTTATTATTTTTAACTATTTTTTCAATGTATTTTAGGGCGGATAAATAATTTTTTACTTCATAGATATCTCTGTCTGGGGCATCAATTTTTTTACCGGCAACAAGGGCTTCTACTTGGTGTAAATTTAGGGCATTACCTTCAATAGCTGTTGAGCTTTGACTCATACGAATTAGAGCAAGACGTCGAAGCTTAATTTCAGTGGTAGGAAGAATTTTTGCATGATCGATGATGGCCTTACATTCGGAAATTATGGTTAAATCTTGAACAATAGAATTTGTGAGGGTATATTTTGGTTTAAACATTTTTATATTAATATTTTACCATTATTTCAATAATCGCGCAATAATCGCGCAATAATCGCGCTAATTATTTTTGTTTTTAGATATTGTCGGCGAAGATTTTTTCGCGTGATTTAAAGTAAGAGAGGCCGATTAAAAGGATTACAAAAGAAACCAGAGTGGCAATGATTAGACTGGAATATTTTGGGGCGCCACCTCCTAGAAGGACTTGACGATAGGCGTTTACAATTACAGACATTGGGTTAAGTTGAAATAAAAATCTAAATCTGTCGGGAACCATGTCGGCTGGATAAATAATCGGGGTTAAATACATCCAGAGAATTAAAATTAAACTTAAGAGGTATTGAATATCGCGATAAAGCAAATTGGCTGCGGCGAAAAACAAAGAAAGACCAAGGGTAAATATTTGTTGAATAAAGAAAATTGGAATTATCCATAAAATATTTATATTTACAGGAATGTGATAAATGATCATGTAAATAATTAATATTGAAGTGGAAAAAAGAAAATCGATTATTTTAGCAATGATGGTGGCTAATACTAGAATTGTTCGAGGAAAATAAATTTTGGTTATCAAACTGCCAGCGCTGACTAATGCGGCTGCGGCTGACCCTAGGGAATTGGCAAAAAGAGTCCACGGTAATAAGGCGACAAAAAGAAAAATTGAATAAGGGATATTGTCTGTAGAATTGGTTGGAATACGCATGATAATTGAAAAAGCAAAAGACATAACCAACATTTGAGCTAAAGGATTTAAAATTACCCAAAAATAGCCTAAAACTGATTGTTTATAGCGAGCTTTAACTTCACGGCCAATCATTTGCCAAAGTAATTCGCGCCATTTATAAACTGCTTTTATTTCAGAAAAAAGTTGAAACATAAATTAGTTTAACATGGTAATTTTTTTATTGATTTTTTAGTATAATAGACTGTTTTATTGAAGATTATGGAAAATATAAATATGAGTCAAATTGCTACAAGAAGTAATCATTTTGACAATATCAAAGGATTGTTAATTATTTTGGTAGTTTTGGGGCATTTGATGGAGCAATTTTTAAATTTAGGACTTGTTAAATATTTTTATATAGTCATATTTTCTTTCCATATGCCATTGTTTATATTTTGTTCTGGATATTTTGCGACAAATATAAATTTTAAAAAAATAATTACCAGATTAATATTTCCTTATATAGTTTTTCAAATTTTATATTTATTTTTTAATACATTTGTGTTGGGAGATACTGGAATAAGTTATACTTTTACGGATCCGTGTTGGACATTATGGTATTTATTGTCGTTTATTTTTTGGGGAGTGATGGTAAATTTTATAGAAAAAGTGGATCTTAAGGTTATTTTAATTGCATTTGCGGTTGGTTTATTGGTGGGGTTTGATAATTCAGTGGGTTATTATTTGAGTTTATCAAGAACAATCGTATTTTTTCCGTTTTTTTTATTAGGGTATTATTGTAAAAAAAATGAAGTAGATTTTCTTAAATTTAATAAAAATAAATTATTAGTTACGGTAATAAGTTTATTATCTATTATGGTAATTTTTGGTTTATATATTTATTCTAGTAGCATTAATGTTGCGTGGTTGTATGGTTTTTCTAGCTATAAAACTCTTGATTATAATTTAATTATTAGGTTAATAATTTATCTGGCGGCGTTAATTTTATCAGCAATGATAATAATCATAGTTCCTAATTTTAAAATAAAAAAAATAACGAATATTGGGGTAAATAGTATGGTTATATATTTATTGCATGGTTTTATTATCAGATATTTGGAAAAGGTTTTTGATTATGAAATTCTTTCGTCTGGTATGAAAGTATTAAGCTATTTAATTGTAACGACTTTGGTTATAGTGCTGGTTCTATCATCAAAGTACATAACAATTCCATTACAAAAATTATTGAAAAGGTAAAACCTCTTAACTAAAAATATGTATTATATAATTGATAATGAATAAAGATTTGAAAATTTGTACGATTGGTGGTGGATCGGGAATGCCGATTGTAAATAAAGCCTTAATTAGGTCTGGATTTGAAAACATTAAATCGATTGTGACGACTTTTGATAGTGGTGGTGACACTGGAAGGATAAAAACCGACGAGAGAGGAAGAGTGTTGGCCTTTTCTGATTATTGGCGATCATTGATTTCTTTATGGGTGGATGGAGAGCAAAAAGAAAGTTGGGAAGAAATGTTGAGATATCGTGATGGCCGGGGTCGAAATTTTGGTAATACTTTTTTTCAATTTTTATCGGAGAAAGAGGGAGGATTAGGAGAAATAGATGATTTATTTTGTAAATTGACTGGAGCTAAATTGGCAGGTGAAGTGATTCCAGTATCTTTAAAGCCATCAAATGTTTGTTTTAGAACAATTTCTGGAAAAGAATATGAGGGTGAAAACTTTATTGATGATTTAAAAATGTCATCGGATAGAATAGATGAAATTTGGCTTAATCCAGTGGTTGAAGCTAATGAAAAAGCAATTAAAGCTGTTAAAAAAGCAGATTTAATTGTGGTTGGCCCGGGAACAACTTATGGTTCGTCTTTGCCAAATTTTTTACCGAAAGGTATGACAAGAGCTTTTAATGATAGTAAGGCTAAAAAAATATTTTTTGTCAATATTTTTTCAATGGCAAATGAAGCAAAAGAGGCAACACAATTGGATTATGTTGAAATCTTTAAAAAATATTTAAAAAATAAATCCCCTTTTGACTTAGTAGTGATGGTTGACCTTTCTACTTTGGATAAAAAAATGTTAGAAAAAATTTTTTATTTTTATGAATTGGAACATGCGAATTTAGTAAAAATGGTTGAAAGTAATGAAATTAAAACGATTGTAGTTGATGTGGCTAAAATTGAAGAAAAAAATATGCGTTTAAGGCATAGTGAGGAAAAATTGGGAGAATTATTTAAGACTTTAGAGATTTAAATTTTTTGATAGAATTTAAATATGTCGCAGAAAAAAGCTAAAAGATTAAGGAGAATCGAAACAGTAACTTTAGTGGAGAAAAATAGTATTGAACATGTAAAAGGAATAAGACAAATATTGAAGGAAAATTGGAAATTTTTAGTAGCATTGTGTGTTGGTGTTTTTGTTTTATATTCCAATTCTTTAAATGGAGCCTTTGTTTCGGATGACTATGCTTCAATTACTGATAATTCATTGGTAACTTCTTTTGGAAGTCAAGCTAAAAATGGTTTAGTAGTTGGACTTTGTAATTGGTTAACAGCAGTATTGTTTGGAGTTAAAAATCCAATGTCATATCATTTATTTTGTTTAATTTTATATTTAATAATCTGTGTCTTAGGTTTTGTTTTTTTATATTTAGTTTTTAGTAAAAAAACGGCTATTTTAAGCATAATATTATTTGCAGTATTGCCCATACATGTGGAAGCTGTTTCTTGGATTTCTGGTAAACCGTATTTATTAACTTCAATAATGGTCTTATTTGAATTAATTTTATTTATTTTATATACCAGAAGTGAAAATAAAAAATATTTTTGGTGGTTTATTGGTCTTTTGCCTTTAACTTTTTTATCCGAACGAGTTAGGTCTATTTCTTTATTGTTAATAATTCCTCTTTTTGTTTTTACCTTTGGAACTAATTTCAAATTAAAAATAAATTGGGGTAAGGTATTTATTTTTTGTTGTTTGGGGATAATTATTTTAGGAATTGTTCTGTGGCCTTTGATTAGTTATAGAATTAATAATGTTAATTCTGGATACAATGGTTACGGGGGTATTTTTTATGATCCATTTTTTCAATATCCAACCTCAATAGCTAAATATTTACAATTGGCATTAATTCCAGTAGATTTGACTCTTTATCATACTATGTATATTTTGCCGAATTGGCTGAATTGGATGATAACTTTAACCTATTTGTCGTCAATTATTTATTTCTTTTTTAGAGATAAAAAATTTTTTTTTGCATTAACTTTTATATTTATAGCTACGGCTCCATCAATGGCTCCGGTAAAGGTTAGTTGGTTAGTAGCAGAAAGATATTTACTTTTAGGAAGTTTAGGATTTTGTGCTTTTTTGATTTTATTTTTTCAAAGACTGGGGAAAAAATGGGAAATACCGTCGTTAATTTTATTTTGTTTGGTGGTTGGATTTTATGGAGTGAGGACATATCTAAGAAATATTAATTGGCAAACTAATCATAATTTGTGGGTAAATACTTGCCAAGTGTCACCGAATAGTCATAACGCTTGGAATAATATTGGTGATGATTACGATAAATTGGCTCAAATGGAAACAACAGATGCGGGAAAATTAAATCAATATTTAAATTCAGTAAAGGGTTTTACTCAATCAGTAACAGTAAAAAATAATTACGCAGATGCCTATCATAATCGGGCTAATATTTTTTATAAAATTGGAAGATATGATTTGGCTAAGGATAGTTATGAAACAGCTCTCTCTTATGGCCCTAATTTATATCAGAGTTATTATAGTTTATTACAAATTGATTTGGTTGAAAAAAACTATAATTCGGCCATAAATCACTTAAATAAGTTAAATACTGTTAGGCCAAATGATCCGCAAGTTTATTATGCAGCTTCAGTGGTTTATGCTAATATGGGTCGAGTAGATCAAGCTATTTCTATTTTAGAACAATTAGTTAAGGCTAATCCAAATTGGAATCAAGCTGTTGATCTTTTGGCTCAACTAAAAGCAAGCCAAACCACTAAGAAATAATTAGAAAAGCAGTTTAAAAGCGCTGAGTTCCATTTTGGCTATTTTTTCCCAGCTATATTTATTTAATAATTTTTTACCATTTTTATTTTCAAAATGTTTGTTTTTAAAAGTTTTTATGATTGCTTTAGCGACGGATTCCGTGTCGCCAATTTTAAAAGTGTTAATTTCTTTGTTTTTGTAAATATATTTATATATTGGTAAATAGTAAACAAAAGCTGGTTTTCCTGAACATACGGCTTCTAAAAGGGCAATTCCAAATGCTTCCACCACACTCTTACTAAGAAAAAGAAAGATTTTGGAACTTTTCAATATACTGTATTTCTCTTTTTCACTAACCCATCCTAGAAGTTTAATATTTTTATTGAGACGACGTCTTTTAATTTCATTTTTATATTGCTTGACTGTGATTTTATCTCCTGGTCCAACTACTGCTAAAGTAAAATCGGGATATTTTTTTATGATGATTTTTAAAACATCGAGCATATCATAAATTCCTTTGGTCTCATTTATTCGACCTAAAAAGACGGCGTCATATTTATTTTTGGGATTATATTTTGCTTGTTTAATTAGGTTGGAATTATTAACTGCGTTACCAGTTAATAAAATTTTTTTAGGATTAAAACCACGATTAAGAAGGTAATCTTTAACATCTGGATTAACAACAAAAATAGTGTCGGCTTTTCTTAATAAATGAACACTAATGATAAAAAAGAACCAAGCCAAAAATCGAATTATTTTATTGCCATAATCAGTGAATGGAACTAAATTATCAAAAACAGCGGTTAATTTAATTTTTTTATCAAAACATTTAAGAAAAAAAGGAAATAAGAGAATATCTAAAACAGAAGAACGGCAATGAACAATATCATATTTGTTAGTGTAATTTTTTATTTCTTTAAGAAGAATAAAATTTCTTTTTAATCCAATAGTGATTAATTTTATTTTGGAATCGATTTTAGTATTTTCATTAACTTCGAGATATTTAATTGATTTAGTATCAATAATTTCTTGGTCAATAATTTTTTTCTTAAGGATTTTGTTCCCAATAATAGATATTTGGCAATCATGTTTTTGCCAATATTTTATGTTAGTTAATAAAGGGGCAATATTGGCGTTATCAAAAGTGACTCCATTAATAAGAATTCTTAGAGGCATTTTATTTTGTTAAAAATTAATCTTTTGATCAAATCCAAATTTTGAGGAATTATTTTAATATAAAAAATGATATTTTGAATATAAGCTAGTTTTTGTATTTTAAGAACCAATTTCATATAGTCTTTATTGTTTCTATATTTAGTGTTAAGAAAAATTCTCTTATTAATTAAATTTTTTTGTGTTTTAAAAAAATCAAAAAAACTAATTGGTGGTAACTGGACAAAAAGCTTATCAAAATCCATATTTCCAGAAACCAGTTTTTTCTTTTTTGCTTCTATCCAAATTTTAGTTCCAGGATATGGAGTTAAAATGTAAATTTGAGTATTATCTAATGGATGATGTTTCATTAAATCATAAGTGCATTGCAGATCTTCTATGGTTTCTCCCGGAGTGCCGACGATATAACCACTACTGGAAGTAATCCCATATTTTCGGCATAAATCGACAGCCCTTTTATTATCTTTAACTGTAACTGAATTTTGTTTTAAATAATTAAGTATTCTTGGGGAACCGCTTTCTAGGCCAAAAATTAATCTTTTAGTGTTCATTTTGGCTAAAACTTTACAGACATCTTCTGTTATTAAATTAGCTCTGGCGTAACCAAAAAAAACTAATTTTTTATTAAGTTTATTTTTAATAATTAAATCTTTTAATTTTTCTAATCTTTCAATTGGAGCAATAAAAAGATCGTCCCAAAACATAATACTATCAATATTATAATTTTTTACTAAAAATTTTATTTCTTTAATTACATATTCTGGAGAATGAAAACGAACTGTTCCCCATTGAACAGGAGAACCGCAAAAAACACAATGGTAGGGGCAACCCCTGGAGGTCATAATAGAGATTTGTCTTTTGACACCGAAAAGATTAAATTGATTTTTAAGGTAAGTATCTTCCATTGGAGTGATTTCTCTGGCCGGAAATGGTAGTTCATCTATATTTTTTATTAATTTTCTGGGTGAAGTTTTTATTATTTTTTTATTTTCTTTAAAAATTAAACCATCAATTTTTTTTAATTCTGATGGAATAAATTTTTTGTTTTTTAAAAATGATTCTATTAATTGTGATAAGGTTATTTCGCCTTCTCCGATTGAACCAACATCAAATGGAAAAGAAAAAGATTCTGGCATGGCAGTGATATGAACACCACCAATTAAAATTGGAATTTTTAATTTCTTTTTGATTTTAATGGCGATATTTTTAGTTTTTTGAAAAGCGAGAGTATCACTTGTAAAACTGACGATATCTGGTTTAGTTTTTATTATATCTTTTAAGGGATCTAAACCTTCAATTATTTTAATGTCTAAGTTCGGAATTCTTTTTTGAAGAAAAGCTGCCAAAGCAGTAAGTCCAAAGTGAGGAGTATGATTTTCTATTTTCCAAATATTAACGAGAGTTAGTGTCATATTTATATAATTTGTTTTTTATTTAAAAAAGCTTTAGTTGAAGAAGTTATATTGGCCACAAAAAGATAAAGATTAACAAATGGTAAAAGAAATACTTTTTTATCTTGAAAAATTAATGGATACATTCTCCAATTATATCCAATAATATAAATTATTAATAATAATGTGGCAAAAATATTTATTTTGGGGATAAAAAGAGCAATGAAAATAACTTCTCTAAAAAAAGATCTGAAGTTTGGAATATTAAAACCATAAAGTCTAAGGAGAACACCTTTTGTTTCGGCTAATTGTTTTTCTTTTTTAACTAAATCTTTGAATGAAAAATTTGGATTTTTGTTATGAAGATGAATAGCTTTGATATTACTGCAAATATATTTTAAATTTTTTTTGTTAGCCCTAATAATTAAATCGAGGTCTTCTCCTGCGGTTCGAAAATGTTTTTCATCAAAAAGGCCTAAGTCGATTAATTTTTGACGATTAACACAATCAAATTTTTCAATTGGGGAATAATGTTTGGTATTTACGTACCGAGAAAAAAGACACTTTTGCCAAAAGTTATATTTATTCCAAATATATTTTGGATGGCAAACAATTGGATAAATATAAAAAATATCTCGATTTTTATTTATAATTTTTTCTAATTTTATTAGAGCTAAATTGGAATTTAAAATGACATCTTGATGAGTGAGAATAATAAAATCAGTTTTTGCCATTTTAATTGCCTGATTAAAACTGGAAGCTAATCCTTTTGCTTTTTGGTGTTTAATTATTTTTATATTTAATTTTTTTTCCTTTTTGAAAATATCAATTTTCTTTTGAGATTTATCTGTGGAGCCATCATTAATTAAAATAATTTCTTTAACAGAATTTATTTTTTTTTGTTTAAGAATGGAGTCAAATGTTTCTTTTATTGTTGAATCACCATTGTGGATGGGAATAATAATAGTAAAAATAGGTGATTTTTTTTTCATAAATTAATTATGTTTGGAATATTTTAGTTTCATAAACAAACTATATTTAGTAAAAAAGAAGATACTTTTTACAATACCAAAGTAAACACCAACACGTTTATTAACAAGAGCAATTAAAAATTTAAGGAACATATTTAAAATTAGAGGTGGTTTAAATTTTACTAAATACCATTCATTATTAATGATAAGTCGATTTAATTTTGATGGTAAAAATGGCATTAACATGAAATAAAGTTGAATATTACTGTAAGTTAGGGCTGGATCAAAAGAATCTTTACCACCAATTCCAACTATTAAAGAAGTATTGGTGAGTCCTCTTTCTATTTTGGGAACGTCTGATTTTTTGAGTAATTTATGTTTGACGGCAATATTAACAATTTCTGTTTTAGGAAAATATTGGAGCCAATAAGCGTTAATAATTGTTGGATTGAGTTGATAATAAAAATTAACAGCTTCTTTATATTCTGGAAGACCTTCAGTAGGTATATTAAAAATATGGTCGATGGAAAATTTAAGTCCAGCTTGATGACAATTTTGGGCGGCTTTAGAAATTTGAGCATTTGATTCGAAACGATTTAATATTTCTCTTCTAGTTTTTTCAGAAGCACTTTGAATTCCAAAAAGAAGAAAATAACAACCCGATTTCTTTAGAAGTTTGGCGATTTCTAGACTTAAAAAACTAGGATGGGTGAGCATTGCATAAGGCAGATTTACCTTTTTTTTGTAAAGTTTGGCAAATTCTTTGAGCCAATCTAAATCTTGAACAAAAACATCATCAACAAAAGTGACCTTTTTAGGATGATATTTTTTATTAGCTAAAACTAATTCGTCAACAATATTTTTAGGACTACGTCTCCTAATTTTTTTACCAAGACCTTTGTATACGTTTTGAATAACATTATTGCCACAATAAGTGCAGGCAAAAGGACATCCTCTACTGGAAATAGTATAATAGTCTTCAAAAAAACCAGGATAAATTTTGTAAAAAAGATCTTTATCAGGAAAAGGGAGAGTGTCTAAATCATCTATTAATGGTCGACAAGGATTTTTTATAATTTTATTTTTTTGTTTAAACCAAATATTTTTAATATTAGTAGAATTTGGCTTGTTTAAAAGTTCGCTTAAAGCTTCTTCACCCTCCCCAACACAGATCATATCAACACATTTTTCTTTAATAACAATTTCTGGAACAGAAGTTGGATGTATACCACCGAAAATGATTGGAATATTTGAACTTTTTCTTTTTAAAAGATGAGCAATTTTTAAAATACGCTGATAATTTAAAGTAAAAACAGAAAAACCGACGAAATCTGGTTTTTTCTCTATAATCTGTTGAATTAATTCTTTTTTGATGTCTAATTTTTTGGCTAATTTTGCGGAATGAATGGCCTCGGTGGCAAAAACGGTTGGATCAAAAACTATTTCAACTTCGTGTCCTTGTTTTTTTAAAAAACTTGAAAGAAATTCTATAGCTAAACTTTCAACACCAACTGCAACAAATACTATTTTCATTTTTGTTTTTGAATGATATAAGGTTTTCTTGAGGACATACCTCTGAAAATTAAAGAAAATAAATCTTTAAAATCGCTTTTAATTCTTTGAGGCGAAGTAAAATCTTCTTTAATTTTTCTAAAAACTATTTTTGGTTTTAAATAAAATTTTCTATTTATTTCTTTTAACTGTGAATAAACGAATTCTTTGTTAGAATCTTTTGGTGTATAAACAGGGTAAATTCCACTATAACCTTCTCCTAATTTTTTAAGAACAAATTTGTCAATAATGTCCTTGGAAACAATTCTATCTTTTTTGGCAATGTCATACAAAGGAGAACCTGGAAAAGGGATTGGAATAGATAATCCTAGAATATCTATTGGAGATTTTAAGATCATGTCTTTAGTATCTTGAATCTCTTTTTTAGTTTCAGTTGGATGACCCATCATAAAATAGCAGGCAATTTTTATTTTATATTTTTGACACCAATTGAACACCTTAGAAATATCTTTATTAGTAAATAGACCTTTATGAATAATTTCTTTTCGAACTCGTTCATTACCCGATTCGATGCCAAAATTTATTTGCTGACAACCGGCTCGATTCATTAATTTTAATAATTTTTCATCAACTAAATCAATTCTAGTATTACATTCCCAAAAAATTTTTATTTTTTCTTTGATTAATGTTTTGCAAAGTTCGACAACTTTGTCTTTATTTAAAGTAAAGGTGTCGTCTTGAAAATTAATTTTTCCATTACAAAAAGGATAGCAATATTTAATTTCCTTAATTAAATTAGCAGTGGAACGGTAGCGAATAGTTCTACTAATTGAAGGTCGACTGCAGTAATAACAATTAAAAGGACAACCTCTAGAAAAAAGCATTGATTCTGCTTGGTTGTATAAATGTCTTTTAATTAATTTTTTATCTGGAATTGGTAATTTATTTAAATCTAAAGGAATTTGACTGGCTTGGATTTTTTGGATTTTTTGATTTTTAGATAATTTAATAATTGAGTCTAAGAAAGTTATTTCTGATTCTCCTGTGATAGCATAATCAAAAAGTTTTGAATGTCTTTTTATAAAATCAGGGTCAGCACTGATGTGTGGACCACCTAAAAAAATTATAGATTTAGGAAAGTGTTTTTTGATGTTTTTAGCCAATTCAACAGCTCCTTGAAGTTGCGGAGTCATTGAGGAAATACCAATAACGAAAGGTGTTTCTTTTTTAATTATAGAAACAATATCTTTTAAAGAAAAATTTTCTTTACCTATATCAATAATTTTTGCATTAAATTCTTTTTTGGCATAATGATTTATATAACTAGCAAGATAAAGTAAGCCTAATGGTGGAACGGAAACGTCGAGAGATTTAGGAATACCTTGATGAAAATAAAGTGGAGGGTTAAAAAATAATATTTTTTTCATTTTTTTTGATAGACAGCGTTTAATTGAACACCTGATTGATTATTATTAATATCTTTTTCTTCTATTTTCCACCATAATTTATTATTAATAATTTTTGTTTTTTCTAAAAATAGTTGTAGAAATTTAATTAAATGACCATTATAGATAACTCTTTTAAGAGTAAATAAATTTAATAGTTTATTGAGATTTTTAATAGAATAATGTCTTTTATGTCCAATCTTTAAATCATTAAAATAATAAAATGGCCAAATAAAAGGCCATATCTTTAAATAAGTATTAGGAACACAAATGTATAAAAATTTATCTTTTTTTAAAATATTTTTGATTTGATTAACAGTTTTTTTATCATCTTCCAGATGTTCAAGTAGAGAAATTGCAGAAATATAATCAAAAGTGTCTTTTTTAAAAGGTAAATTTTGAGCAGAAGAAACAATAAAGGCAGTTTTATTAGCAACACCTTGATCATTAGCAAAACGTTGAGCTTTAATCATGGCCTCTAAAGAAATATCGATTCCAAAACTGAGCCAGTTATTTTGTTTAGCACCTTCAATGACGGTGTAACCAGTGGCACCACATCCAATATCTAAATAAGTTGTAATTTTTTTTGAGAATTTTTGTTTGAAGATTCGATTGAGCATACTGATTCTCCAATTTTCGAGATGATATTTATTCTCAAATTGAGAATAATGTTTATCAAACCAAACTATTTGTTTTTTTTCTTGTTGGTCAAAATTTTTCTGATTTATTAAAATGGGAATATTTTGAATTATGGGGTAATTTTGGGAACATTTTAAACAGGTGAGTTTTTTACTATTAGTCATAGTAAGGCCTGAGTTACAATTTGGACAAACTAAAAATTTTAATAATTTATTTATTTCCATTAGAATTTAAAATTAAATTTAATTTTTTTTAAAGATTGCGAATATATTTTATTTTTATACCAATCGACTAGAGGAATTAAGATAGTGGCTGGAGTGATTAAACAACCAATAGAAAAAAACCAAAAAGAAGGAGAGAAAATATTTAACCAGTTAAATTTAACTAAATACCAGATTTCTCTAACTAGATATTTATATTTAGCATAGTTTTTTAATTGGACTAAGCCAACATAGTTTCTGGTAATAAAATCTTTGATTAAATATTTTTGAACTTTTTGGTATTTCTTTTCAGAATAAACCGATTTAACCATCTCTACCCAACTTAGGAGTGGTGATTTTTCATAAATGGAAGATAGGCTGCGGGTTTGACTACTGGCGATTCTGACGGCGATGTTGTAGTCTTTTAGAAAAACAACTGGGTGTTTTTTAAAGATGGAGGCAAATGGATAAATGTGGCAAGGAAAAATGTCGGGGTGAAAAGGCAAATCCATAAATTTGCGACGATAGGCCAGACCGGAAAGTTGGTCGAGGGTTTCAAAAACACGAATAACTTTTTGAGGGTTATCGGTAATTTTAACAACGGTGTCTTTTTTTGGATTTAATTGTTTTTTGGTCCTGACGGGAATTTTAATATCTTTATCAAACCAAAAATAAGGACGGGTAACGGCACCGATATTTTTTGAAAGTTTAAAAGCATTAATAGTATTTTTAAGGGTATTAGTGGCCATTATGTCATCTTGTCCCATGAGATATATAAATTCAGCAGTGGCGTGTTGTCTGGCTCTTTCTAGGTTTTTGGAGTAACCAAAATTTATTTTGTTTTCAATAATAAGAATTCTTTCGTCTTTAATTTGCTTAATAATTTTAAGAGTGTCATCTTTAGAAGCATCATCACAAATCAAGATGCGAAAATTTTTGTAATTTTGAGAAAGAATACTTTTTATGGTGTCAGTGATACAATCAGCACCATTGTAGGTTGGAATTAAAATATCTATTGTTGCCATTGTTTTCGATCTAATTGTTTTAATAAATTTAATCTTTTTTTGATAGTGTTTATAGTATAAAGATAGAGAGTTATAAAGCAAGCTAGGGGATGAAAAAACCAAGCAGAGTCCGGTTTATTATAAAAGCCGCGAATAGTGTCGAAAAGAACGGGAATAATTAAAACTGTATAAAGAATAAATTTTAAAATGCCGTATTTATTGGTTTGATTCCAGTTAAATTGACGAAGATTTTGATAATTAAAATAATCGGTGATGCGACGATTTTGTTTGCGAATAAATTTTTTGATCGATGATTCACAAAACGTGTGAATAATCCCCTGTTTTACTTTGGCAAAGTAAATTGGTTTTTTATTTTTATTTAAATAGTCGGCAAGAATATCAATATCAAAAAGATAATCTGATTTTAGATTGTTTTTTAAAAAATCACTTCTAAAAATAGTACCATTGGCTCCGATAGTTGGAATCGCAGAGTTTGGTTTTAGAGTTATTTTTATGTATTGATTTTTATCGATTTGATCTATTTTTAGGCCTGTCCATTTGAAATTGATAAAATTCTGGCGATCATAAACTCCAGAGATAAAAGCATAAGGATCATTAACACCAATCAGAGCGGAATATCTTTCAATAAAACCGGCTTTAGGGCGATAAGTGAAACGAATTGGTTCAGTGCCGATCAAAGAAGAATCTTTTTCTAAAATATCAATATTTTTTTGAAGCCAATTTTTAGTGGGGAGGA
>JAQWFB010000009.1 GCA_028704635.1 Candidatus Shapirobacteria bacterium | reverse complement strand
TTTCGTAAATAGGTAAGAAATCAACAACTTGATGAAGTAAATTATTTGCTAAAAATAAACTATAAGCCTCATGATCTTTGCGACTTATAGTCATTCCTAAATCATGTAAAACACTGGCTAAAAATACAATCAATTCACTGTATTGGCTGGACAATTTATAATCTTTTGTCACTGACATTTCTACTTTATTAGACACCAACATTCTTACAAATTTAACCGATATATTGGCAACTATTTGAAAATGTATTACTCCATGATCAGTCATTCCTAATCGGTCAATCGCATTCACATTAATCACTTTCCAAAGAGTCAAAATTTCTTCATTATTATTAATATTTTCAATCGCTTTTTCCAATAAAACATTTTTATTGAGTGGGACATTTATTTTAGGGTTAGTATTTTCAATTATTTTTTTCATATTTAAAGTTAACTATTGTAACATAAACCTCAAATAATAATTACCACACCTAAACATTCACCCTTTCTATATTTGTAGTTCTTTTTGGTCAGTTTTTTGTTTCCATCTAGCCAACTCATTAATTAATTCGTCAAAATTACCCATCGCCACTCCAATCACTTTATCAGCCGCTCCATAATAAACCAACAACTCACCATTTTTCACCACCATCCCACAAGGAAACACCACATTATTAACATCACCTATTTTTTCGTAATTAGCCTCTGGTTCTAATATTGGAAAACGGGTGTGACCAATAACTTTATATGGATGTTCTAAATCCAATAACAATGCTCCTACTCGATAAAAACGATCAATATCACTTACTCCGTGATATAACAAAAACCACCCCCTATTAGTTTTTAATGGTGGAGTTGCTATTCCAGTTTTATCACCCTTCCAAGGCCTTTTTCCTGTATTCAAGCAAAAATCTTCAGTTAAATGCTCATTATTTTCAAAATCAATACTGTCCATAAAACTCATCGTCATACCTTTCCCTCCAAGTCGATGAAAAAAAATATATTTATTGCCTATTCTTTCAGGAAATAAACAAGCATCTTTATTATCTTTTCCTTCATCAGAAATTATCACTGATTTTTTCCAATTCCAATTTCGCTTCAAAAAATCACTCACCAAAATTGAAGTAAATGCTACTTTTGGAGGGCCTTTACTGTTAAAAGCGGTATAACAAACATAAATTCGATCACCAATTCTAGTTATTCTTGGATCTTCACACCCCGAAAAATTATCTTCGCCATCCTTAACTTCAAAATATTCTTTTGGTGTATAAATTGGTTCATCGCTTCTCCAATCAAGATTAAATCCATCTGTTGTTATCGCCAAACCAAACGATGAAGTATTATCTTTCGATACTGCTCGATAAATAATAAAAATTTTGCCATTTATTTCCACTGCTCCTGGATTAAAAGTTGCCTTTGCTTCCCAATTTACTTCTGGTCTTGGTTGAATAATTGGATTTTTCTCATATCTTTTTAATTGGGGAATTAAAATTCCATTTTTTTTTAAATCAGTCATTAATTCGGCTAAATTTATAGTTGCCACTGCACAATAATTATCAGCTGCACCATAATAAATATAAACTTGTCCATATTCTAAAACAGCCCCAGATGGAAAAATAATATTCGGAGCGATTCCTGACAATTCAAAATCTTCTTGCGGTAACATAAATGGTGTAATTGTTTGCCCTAAAATTTTCAAAGGATTATTTATATCCAATAAAACCGCTTCAATTCCAAAAGCAGCCTTATTAATGGCAAAATAATTTTCTATATGGCAATAAATCAGAACCCATCCATCTTTAGTTTCGATCGGCACCGCTCCAATTTCCACCAAATCACTATTAACTCGTTCTAATCTAATCGTGTTTTTTTCTAAACCCCAAAACCATTTTCGCCAATAATCAGAATTCCAAATATCATTTTCTTTTTCAAAAGTTATTAGACCAATCCTTGCCGGGGGTCGGTCTGTATTCACTGCTAAAACCGCCACAAATTTTCCATCAATTTTTCTTGGGAAAAGAGTCATCGCCTTGGCATTAAAATCAGTTACTAAATGTTTTTCCCAAGTTTTAAAATCTTTAGTTTTCGCCACTGCCACCTTAATTCCATTCGCGTCTGTTGGATAATTTCCGATTGCCGTATAAAAAATATAAAAAGTATTATCTATCTTAGTAATTCTTGGATCTTCTAAACCAAATTTTTCCCATTCATATTCCGGCACTAATAATTGTTTTCTTTTTTTAAAATTATATTTATCTTCACTTTCAGCCATTCCAATCGTCGAAATTCTTATTTCTTTTCCGTTAACAATCTTCTTTTGTCCAATTGCTCTATAAACCATCAAGTATTTTTTTTTATCTTTAATTACACTTCCATTAAAAACAGCTATACTTTCCCATTCATTTTTTGGGTTTGGTTCCAATAATGGATTAGCAATATAACTTTTTACATTTATCATTATTATTAAATTATTTTTATTATCCTAGCCTTTTCTAAAACTGGTGTTTCATCGCATGTCAATTTTTTTAAAAAATCTGCCAATTCAGCAGTTGCCACACAAACATAAGAATCGGCTCCGCCATAATAAACAAATAATGTTTCATTAATAATTACTGCTCCACATGGAAAAACTACTCCAGCCTTAAAACCATTATTCTCATAATCTTCAGTTGGGCTTAAGATAGGTAATTTTGTTCGATGTAAAACTTTTGTTGGATCATTTAAATCCAGTAACATAGCTCCAATTAAATAAGGATTATAAGCATCGGGTTTTTTTACATAATCATAAGGAGTACCATAATAAATCAAAAGCCAACCCTCTTTTGTTTTTATCGGTGGGGCTCCAGTTCCTATTTTTCCGCCATCCCACATATTTGGTCTGGTTTTTATTCTATATTGCCCTTTAAGCCAGGTACTTCCATCAAAAGCCAAACTGTCAACAAAATCAATTAAAATATCGGGGAAAATTCGATGCATTATCACATACTTGCCATTTATTTTTTCCGGAAAAACTGCCGGTCCTTTGTCTACCACTCCTGGTGGTGATATTAAAACTGGTTTTTCCCAAAGCCATCGTCGATCTAAGAAATCGTCTAATGCAATCGAAGTTAAAGCCACTCGTGGCAGGTCGGATCCATTATAAGCCACATAAGTCATATAAATTTTGTCATCAATCAATGTAATTCTTGGATCTTCCACTCCACCATATCCTCCGCCCGAAACGTGTTTCAAGTCCAGTTCATTAAATTTTTTATCGCCCCGCCATTCAAAAGGTTCCTTTGGTTCATAAATCGGCCGATTATATCTTTTTTCAATTGTAAATCCATTTTTACTAGTAGCGTATCCTACCACTGAAATATAATCATAACCCTGGGCTCTATATAAAATATGAACCTTACCTCCGGCATAAACCGCTGCTGGATTAAAAGTATTGAATGCTTCCCACCTATTTTTACTTCGTGGTCTAATTATTGGATTTGTTTGTAATTTGTCTAAGGTCAGATGTACACTTTCTTGTATTCTTTTTTCTCTCAACCTAAAACTTGGATAAATCACTGCTTGAATTTGTTTACTACCAACACACCAGTAACCAACGATATCTCCTTCAATTTTTACTAATCCAATAAACTTAACTTTCTTTCCGACCCACGAACTTGACGATTCCCATAATGGCACCTCACATCGCCAAATTATTTTTTTTGCATTTTTTATTGACAATAAAGCCGCTCCAACTCGACATTCGTTTTCTGAATTACAACTATGATAAATAATTAATTTTCCTCGTCCAGTCTTAACAGTTCCTTCAATTTCAATTTCCCCATTATCAAAAAAATCAGGCCTTGGTTTAATTATCTCGTTAAATTTTTCATTTTTATTTATTTTTTTATAATTATCAGTCATTTTTCTGACCAATTCAAAATTAAAACCATCATTACTTTTGGCTACTCTGAATTCCTTATCTGTATCGGTCGTAGATTGAAAAATTAAAAAAATTGATTTTCCCACCTGCTCGATCCCTAAACCATCAATCAGTCTTTTTTTAGTTATTTTTGGTTTTACAAATTTTTCTATTATTTTATTTATTAAATCCATTTTTATACAAAACAAAATTCCCCATTCACATTAAAAATAAAAACAAATAATTAATACAGGGAAATATTTTCAGCAATTAATTATTTAATTATTTTTAATAATATTGTTATTAAATTAAAAAATGATTAAATTAAATTAAACATGTCTTTATTACCTGGGTTAAATAATAATCAAGTAGCTCTAAATCAGAAAAAATTTGGCCAAAACGAGTTAGTCAAAAAAAATAAGGTTCCGTTGATTGTTAAAATATTAAAAAAATTCACCAATCCTTTAATTTTGATGCTTCTTTTTTCCAGCATCTTATCAGCTTTTTTAGGCCAAAGAACTGATTTTTATATTATTTTAACTATTCTTTTTATTAGTGTAGCCTTAGACGTTTATCAAGAACACCAAGCCCAAGACGCCGCCGATAAATTATCCCAAAAACTCGTTTTAAAGGCTTTAGTTATTAGAAATAATCAAAAAATTGAAATTAATGCCAGTCAAATTACTATTGATGATTTGGTAATTCTCAAAATTGGAGATATAATCCCAGCCGATTGTCAAATTATTGAATCAGAAAATCTTTCTGTTGATCAATCAGCTCTAACCGGTGAATCATTTCCCATCGAAAAAAAGGTAGGGGATTTTGTTTTTACTAGCACACACGTCGTCTCTGGTTTTGCCACAGTTAAAGTTATAGAAATTGGCAATAAAACTGAAATCGGTAAAATTGCTGGAAGTATTAGTATTTTAAAACCAAAAACTGAATTTGAGATTGGTTTAAATAAATTTTCTTTTTTATTAACTAAATTAACTTTCGTTTTCAGTCTTATTTTAATTGTGGTTAATTTAATACTTGGTCATTCCCCAATCAGTTCTCTAATGTTTGTTTTAGCTCTAGCTATAGGTTTCGCACCAGAGCTATTACCCATGATTTTATCCATAAATTTAACTAAAGGAGCTTTAAAATTATCCAAAAAAGGAGTCATTGTTAAATATCTTCCGGCCATTGAAAATTTTGGTAGCATGGATATTTTATGCACCGATAAAACTGGAACCTTAACTATTGGTAATACTGTTTTAGACTCATTTATTAATATTAATGGCGATAAAGATGAAAAAGTTATCACGAATGCCTTTTTAAACAGTTATTTTGCATCCGGTTTTAGAAACCCCATCGACGATGCTATTTTGAATCAAAAAAACATCGATATTAAAAAATATAAAAAGGTTGCTGAATTAACCTACGATTTTTTTCGAAAAAAATCTTCAGTAATTGTAAAATCTGAAGAATCATTTTTTTTAATAACCAAAGGTGCAATTTCCTCAGTTTTACCTAATTGTCTTAATAAAGATAAAATTAAAGTTGATATTAAAAAGCTCAACAACCAAGGTTTTCGAGTAATTGCCGTCGCTTCCAAAAAAATTGAGAAGAAAGAAAAATATTCCTTTGATGATGAGAAAAAATTAAACTGCCTTGGGTTTTTAATTTTTTATGATCCACCAAAAATCAGTGCCACAGAAACCATTTCCGACTTACAAGATCACGGCATTAATCTTAAAATTTTAACTGGTGATAATAAATTAATAACCCAATATATTTGCCAACAAATCGGTATAAAAATTACTGGAATATTAACAGGGGATCAAATATTAAAACTATCCGATGAAAAGTTAAAAAATATTGTTGATGATATTAATATTTTTTCCAGTTTAAATCCCGACTCAAAATTACGTGTCATTTTAGCCCTAAAACAAAAAGGCCACGTTGTTGGTTTCCTTGGCGATGGTATTAACGATGCTCCTTCATTAAAAAATGCTGATGTCGGTATCTCTGTTAATAATGCCGTTGATGTGGCTAAAGAATCTGCCGATATAATTTTATTACACAAAGATTTAAATGTTCTTTTAGTTGGTGTCAAAGAGGGCAGGAATACTTTTGCTAATATTATGAAATATATTTCCATGGGAACTAGTTCTACTTTTGGTAATATGGTTAGCCTAAGTATTGCTTCAATTTTTTTACCATTCTTACCTATGTTGCCAGCTCAGGTTTTATTAAATGATCTTCTTTATGACGTTTCTCAAACACTATTAGTTCGTGACCGTGTCGACGAAAAACTAATAAAAACCCCTTACCAGTGGGATCTTAAACATATTAAAAATTTTACAATTTTGTTCGGTGGTATTAGTTCAATTTTTGATTTAATAACTTTTTACTTCCTTTATTTTATTTTAAAAGAGTCAATACCAGCTTTTCAAACTGGTTGGTTTTTAGAATCAATTATTACTCAAATGTTTATTATTTTTAGTATTAGAACATACATGGTTCCTTTTTTCAAAAGTAAAATAAGTCTAATTTTTACCTCAGGAATTTTGTCAATTATATTATTTGTTTTATGGTTACCTTCTTCATTTTTGGCGTCATACCTTCATCTAATTTCATTACCGTCAGAATATTTTATATTTTTAGTTATTATAGTGCTTAGCTATTTTTCCATAATCGAAATTACTAAATTTTATTTTTATCGCCCCAAATTAAATCAAATTAAGAGAGTTATAAGCCAAAAGATAGGATAAAACAGATTCTGCTCCTTGATTTTTATTCACCTCTTTCTCACCAAAACCATCGTAAACACCACCAGTTTGTGGATCAATCATATTTGCTTTTATAATATTATTTCCGCTATACCAAGCAAAAGCTTTCAGGGCCAAATCTCGATATTTTTTATTTTTACTAATTTGAAATGCCAATGAATAAACTTCAGTTGCTGATCCAGCTTCAATTGGCTGTTGATCAAAAATAATCCGCAAACCTGATTTAGTGAACCATCCTTTATTGCCCGGAAAAACAAAATAATTATTTTTTTCATCAAATGTCATTTTAATTAAAAAGTCTAAAGATTCAAAAGCAACATCAAAATATTTTAAGTCATTTGTAATTTGATAAGCCGTTAATAAGGCCAGAGGGATCCGTCCTAAATCATAAGAAAGCGTCGATTCAAACCATTTCCAAGAATCATTTTTTTCTTTTAAATATTGTTCAACAATTAAATCTGCCCAAAATCTAACTTTTTCTGGTTGGTGATATTTCAATCCTAAAATTACCTGAGAAGAAACTCGAATATGGCGGGGAGGTTCCTTGGTTAGCAATAAATATATTTGATCAAAAAGTTGAGTGGCATTTATTTCCCCAAAAGCCGCCAAAGTTCTACCATAATGTTCTCCATTAATTTCAAATTTTTCTTGCCAACTACCATCTGAATTCATATCAGCATAAAGGCGATCTTCTTTTACAGCTGACTTTAAAAAATTAAAATAAATCGGAATAAATTTTTCTAAAATTGGATATTTTTCTTTAAATCTTAAACAAACTTGCAACGCCCGAGCATTATCATCAACACAATAACCGTCAAGATAATTTGGTTTATTAAAAATACTATGCTCAATAATACCTACCTTATCGGTTAATTTTATTAAATAATCAATTTGTTTTTTAATATCACAGATCATTAATTAATAAATTCTAGTTTTAAAATATTAAAAATATCTAAATTTAATTTAATAATTTAGTATTAGACTTAATCTTTATATATTTATTTAAATACATTTGATTAACAATATTTTATCTAAATTTAAAAAACCATTAGGATTTTTCTTAGTTATTTTAGGTCTGATACTACACCTCATTCCTTTGTTTCCTGCAGGTTGGATTGTTGTTTTAGGTCTCGAACTTATTGGTATTCGAATATTACTTGAAGATAAGATTAAATCTTTATTAAAATCTAAAAAAAAATAATTATTTTGTTTTCACCTCAAAAATTTTATTTTTTGATTTGGTTCCACGCAACAAAATTACTTCATTTTTTTTAGTTTTAAAAAAATCAGCCAAGATTTCCACCACTGCTTTATTAGCCTTTCCTTCCAGTGGCGGTGCATTTACATAAACATGCAGCATTTCCATTAGATCTTTTTCAATTCGTGACTTTTTAGAATTAGGATGAACAATCACAGACACTTTCATAACCTCTACAAGCTAACTATTTTTTATTATTAATTTTCGTTAATTCTTTATGTAAAAGAACTAATTTCTCTTCAATGTCTTCAATCTTTTTGATTACTTCACTTTCTGCTGCTTCATCTTCTTCATCTTCTTCGTTTAAATCCTCAACATCTTCTTGGATATCCTCAACATCTTCTTGGATATCATCAACATCTTCTTGGATTTCATCAATATCCTTTTCCACACTAGCTAAACTTTCTTTAGTTCTATTAACACTCATTTGAATAAAAATAGACAAATAAATTGCTTCCAATGATACTGCTGTGGTTAAAACTAATAAAATTTGATCTGTATCAAACCCAGCAAACTTTAACGAAAAAATTCCAATAAAAAGAAAAGTATGAACCACAATCGATAAAGGTGTCCCTATCCAATTAGTTAATTTTTCGGAAATTTCTTCTAATCTTTTCATTATTAAATAATAACTCATTAACACAAAAATGGGGTGCTTTTGGCACCCCATTTAGATTGTTTAAAAAAAGGGATTAGTATCTGCTACCACCACTTCTTCCACCGCCGAATCCACCGCGGTCACTTCCACCTCGAGAGAAATTATCTCTTCGTGGGGGTCGATCTTCCATTGGTCTGGCTTCGTTAACTTTAACGCTTCGGCCATCCAATTCTTTATCGTTCCACATGTCGATAGCAGCTTGAGCTTCTTCGTCACTGTTCATTTCCACAAATCCAAAACCTTTGGATCTACCTGAAAATTTATCTTTAATAACTATAGCTGAAACAACAGTTCCAGCTTGGGCAAATGCTGCCCCTAGGGTCTCGTCAGTAGTATTGAAATTCAATCCACCGACATACAATTTTTTGATCATTGTCTGAAAAATATAATAAACGTGTAGACATAATCTACGACTAGTATTGTAACTAATTTCTCAATTAAAAGCAAATAGCTTTTAGTTTTTGTGATAATATTAACTTATGAAACAGAAAATTAAAGCTAGATTCAATTTAAGCAAATTTGTTTTTTGTATTTTAATTACCGAAGGTGCTGGTGTTATTGGTAGTATCGCCACTTTTTCATCAGTTAAAACTTGGTATTTGACTGATCTTATAAAACCATCCTTTAATCCACCTTCTTGGATTTTTGGTCCAGTTTGGACACTTCTCTTTTTTCTTATTGGCACCGCTCTTTATTTAGTTTGGACCAAGAAAAATAATTTATTTTGGTTCTGGGTTCAATTGTTTTTAAATATTCTTTGGTCATTTTTATTTTTTGGTTTACACTCTCCTTTATTTGCTCTTTTTGAAATTGTTCTTCTTTGGTTTGCCATCCTTATCACTATTATTAAATTTTGGTCTTTCAATAAAAATGCCGGTATTTTATTGCTCCCATATTTAGCCTGGGTTAGCTTTGCCTCTTTTCTCAATTTTTCCATCGCCCGCCTTAACTAAGCTTTGGTACAATATCCCATGTCTATAGATCCAAAAGATTATTCATATAATCTGCCCGAAAATTTAATTGCCA
Organism: Candidatus Shapirobacteria bacterium; assembly: GCA_028704635.1. Taxonomy (GTDB): domain Bacteria; phylum Patescibacteriota; class Microgenomatia; order UBA12405; family UBA12405; genus WARW01. The sequence goes on along the minus strand of JAQWFB010000009.1, from coordinate 20,902 downwards.
ACCGTCCATCTAATCACCGTGATCATTGCCGTCTTCTATCACTAAATAAAAAAACTGGAGAAATTAATCATCTTAAGTTTTTTGATCTTAAAAATATTCTTGGTCCTAATGATGTTTTGGTTTTAAATCAAAGTAAAGTTTTTCCCGCTCGTCTTTTTGGTCAAAAAAAAACTGGCGGCAAATTTGAAATTTTATTAATTCGTCAAATCAATGCCGATTCTTGGTTAGCCATTTCTAAACCTCGCTTAATAATTGGTCAAGAATTATTTTTTGACCATAATCTTCAAGCCCAAGTTTCAAAAAGTGATAAAGAGACTGGCCAAATTGAAATTAAATTTAATCAAAAGCATCAGCAATTTTTTAAAACTTTGGACAAAATTGGCCACATTCCAATTCCTCCCTATATTTCCACTAAAGAATCAGAAATTAAAATTAGAAAAGATTATCAAACAGTTTATGCCAAAGAACTTGGTTCAGCCGCTGCTCCCACCGCTGGTCTTCATTTTACTAAAAAATTATTAGCCGATTTAAAAAACAGGGGAGTCCAAATCGAATATGTCACTCTCCATGTTGGTCTTGGCACCTTTCAAAATCTTCGTCCCGAAAATATTACCACCAAAACTCTCCATCAGGAATTTTATGAAATCACACCAGAAGTTGTCACTAGTTTAAATTTAGCCAAACAACAAGGGAAAAGAATCATTGCTGTTGGTACCACTTCTGTCCGCACATTAGAAAGTGCCGCCAATTCAATCGACAAAAAAATAAAATCTGGTCAAAATTCTACTCAAATTTTTATTTATCCTCCTTACAAATTTGAATTTGTCGATGCTCTTATCACTAATTTTCATTTGTCCGAATCTAGTCTCTTAATGTTGGTTTCCGCTTTTGCTGGCAAAAAAAATATTTCCAAAGCCTACCAAGAAGCTATTAATCAAAAATATCGTTTTTTTAGTTTTGGGGACGCCATGTTTATTTTTAATTAGTATATAATCATTTTATGAAAGGATTTATTGAATTTATTCGTTCCCAAGGTGTTGTTGGTTTAGCCGTTGGTTTCATTATGGGTGGGTCAATAACCAAACTGATTACTGCTTTCGTCAACGATATTATTAATCCAATTGTCGGTATTTTTATGGGTGCCGCCGACCTTCAAGGTTCTTATCTTCAAATTGCTGGGGCCAAAATCATGTGGGGTAGTTTTATCAGTAATCTCATTGATTTTATAATCATGGCCTTTATCGTTTATTTCAGTGTCCAAATTTTAGGCCTCAATAAATTAGATAAAGACAAAAACAAGAAATAATATTATCCGATATAATATTGGAAATTATTTTTTAATTGCTTCCATGAATGCCAAAAATATCGGATGTGGTGTTAAAGGTCTGGCAATATATTCTGGATGAAATTGAGTCGCCACAAAAAACGGATGATTAGCCAATTCGATAGCTTCCACTAACTTTCCATCGGGTGAAGTTCCAGAAATTATTAATCCAGCTTTTTCTAATTGTTCCCTGTATTCGGCATTAACTTCATATCGATGTCGATGTCTTTCGAAAATAATAGTTTCATCTTTTTCAAAATTTAGTTTCATTTGGTTTTCAACATTCCATGGTGCGTCCTTATCCTTCCCAAATTTTTCATATGCATTAAATAATTTTGTCTTTGGAGTTAATTTGCATGGCCAAGAACCAAGTCTAATCGTTCCACCATATTGTTTCTTTTTTAAATACTCCTCTTGATCTGGCATGATATGAATAACTGGATACTTAGTTTTTTTATCAGCTTCTATTGAATTTGCGTCTTTCAAACCAACCACATCACGAGCAAATTCTATTACCGCCATCTGCATTCCAAAACACAACCCTAAAAATGGAATTTTACTTTCTCTGGCATTTTTAATTGCCATAATTTTCCCTTCAACTCCACGACTACCCCAACCTTGTGGCACCACCACTCCATCAAATTCATCCATTTTTAAATTATTTTTTTCTAATTCTCCACTATCAATCCAAGATAATTCTGGAATAACACCCACTGTCCAAGCTGCTTGTTTTATTGCTTCAATTACTGAAATATAAGAATCAGTCAATTTATAATCACCAGTAGCAAAATATTTCCCCACCATGGCAATTTTCACAGTTTTTTTTGCCATTTTTTTACACTCTACAAATTTATTCCATTTTTTTAGTTCACCAATTTCCGGTTTTATTTTTAACCCCAGTTTTTTTAAAATCTTTTCATCGAATTTTTGTTTTTTAAAATGTTCTGGTAAAACATAAACACTTTCCACATCTGGGTTACTAATTATATTTTCTTTACTTAAATTACAAAAAACTGCTAATTTTTCTTTTCTTTTTTCATCAATTTCTTTTTCGCTCCTAGCCACCAAAAAATCTGGTTGTATTCCCATCGCATTTAATAAGTGAGTCGATTGTTGGGCTGGTTTACTTTTCAATTCGCCGATATTTTTTAAAAATGGCAGATAAGTTACGTGAATTTGAATTACATCTTTTGGTTGTTTTAATCTTAAAATTCTACTTGCTTCAAAAAATAAACTATTTTGATATTCACCCACAGTTCCACCCAATTCAATAATAACCACATCGGCTTTATTTGATTTTCCTGCTTTTTTAATCCGCTCGATAATCTCATCCGTCACATGGGGAATTGCCTCCACATCTTCGCCATCATAACCAAATGCTCTTTCCCGGTCGATTACTGCCTTATATACTTGCCCTGTCGTAATATAATTTGATCTGTCCAACGATACCCCCACAAATCTTTCATAATTACCTAAGTCTTGATCCGTTTCCATTCCATCCTTGGTTACAAATACTTCACCATGTTCTTGTGGTCTAATCGTTCCCGCATCAATATTTAAATACATATCAATTTTTATATTTGTGACTTTATAGCCTCTATTTTTTAAAATTAATCCGACTGTGGCAGCAGTAATTCCTTTACCTAAACCACTAACTACTCCACCAGATATAAAAATATATTTCATGATCCCATTATAAATATCTATATCTCAAATTAAAGACATTTCTTTATTTCTAATTTAGTGGTTTAATAAAAGTGTCACCCCTATTTCTCCCATTTCTCCAATTCCATCTCTCTAAAATCTTTTTGAACAATTCTTTTGTAACCCAAATTTTTCAATTTTTCTTCCAAATTAATTCCATGAATCGCTTCACCAAAGGGAATTACCCAGATTTCATTTTCTGTTGGTGTTATTGTTTTTATATCTTTAATTTCCATTTTGGGATTATAAAATTTAATTGGGTCACTAAACGACTCAATCATATAAACACTTTTTTCATTTTCTATTTTTGTCGCTACACTTTTCCAATCTTCCCGATAGTAATTAGGATTCAACAGATACATTGAGCTAAAAATTAAAAATCCTCCACCAATCAATATTTTTTGCCATTTTTTGTCGCAATTAATTGCCAATACTAAACACATAATCGGTACCAAATATAAAAATCTAAAATATTGTAAAAGAGGCGATTTAATCGAAAATAAAATAGCCAGAAATATTGGTAAACCCAAAAATATTTTAAGCCAATTACTTTCTTTTTTATTTTTTAAAATCAATCCTAAAATAATTAGACTCCAAATTCCCCCAATCAAATAATACCAAATCTTAGGATAAAAACTAATTTTACCCACTCCAAATTTTAGTGGAATCAATAATAAATTCTTCAAATTCACTTTTCCTAAAACCAACGTCCAGTTGGTTACTTGCACCAGCATTATTTGTGAATTTTTAATTTGAGTCAAAAGCAGGGGAGTCAAAATAATTATTGCTAATCCAGTGCCAATATTCGTCAACCAAAATAATTTCCATTCTTTTTTTATTAAAAAATAAATAGCAAAACTGGCAATTAAAAAAATCGATCCATAAAATGTTCCAAAAGCCAATCCCATCATTAAATTAAAAATCACTAAATCCCTTTTTAAATATTTTTTCGATTTAATTTTTACAAAATAATAAAATCCAATTATTAACCACATTGTTGCCATTGAATACATTCTCAATTCTTGTGAGTAATAAACAAAAAGGGGGTTAATAGCCAAAAACAGAGCCGCCAAAATTCCAATTTTTTTATTTTTAATTTTCTTGCCAATTAAATAAACAAAATAAATTGTAATTAAAGAAAATAAAACCGATCCCAATCGTAACATTATTACATGACTCCCAAAAAATTCTGTCCATAAATCTAAAAACCAATAATAAAATGGTGGATGAAAATCTCCGATCGAAAAATTTCTTACAATTTCTCCAATTGGCATTTTTGCCACATTGGCCGAAATTGCTTCATCTAACCAAAGCGATTGTCCAATTCCAATTAATCTCAACCCCAAGGCTAAAATTAAAATAATTATTTCCATTTATAAATTAATTATAAACCGTATTTGTTTAATAGTGCATTCCCCATCCTAATTCTTGGTAATTCAAAAGATTTTTGTTTGCACATAATATTTCCATAAGTAGTTGTAAAAGCCAAATTATAATTTTTATTTTTTAATACTTCTTCTGCATTACCACTTGGCTTTCCGTATGGATAAGCAAAAACTTTTTGATCATTAAATCCTTTTTCACCAAGTTGTTTATCAGCTAATCCAATTTCCTCATCTTGTTTTTCTTCTGTTCCTCCAGAACTGTGATGCGACCAGGTATGGTTTCCAAAATAAACTAAATCTTTCATTTGATTCATTTGATCCCAAGTAAAATAGTCTGGATTATTAACTAACCCTGTTGGTGTAAAAATAGTTGCCTTAATTCCAAATTCTTTTAAAATTGGATACGCATTAATATAATTATCTTCATACGCATCATCTAATGTAATCATTGCTAATTTTCCGGACAATTGTTCAGCCCCGCCAAAAAAAGCGATCAAGTCCTTTGGCTCTATTACTGTATAGTTTTTATCTTTCAAATATTGCAGATGTTTTCTAAAAAAATCTGGAGTTACTGATAAACTAGTTTGGTTCTTTGTTTTAGCTTCATCCTCATTTTGAATATGATGATACATTAATACATTCACTTTCACACATGGTCCAAAATTTTTATTCATATCTTCAAAACTCATTAGTGCTGGAGTTGGTGTTATAGTCGATATTGGTGTCGATTCTGGAGTTTTCGTTGGCAAAATTGTTGGTATTTCTGTTGGCATCACTGTTAATTCAGGTGTTTTTGCTGATAGGATTTTTATTGAAACCACATTGTTTTTTTTCTTATTAAAAATTATTATTCCCAAGATAATTAGAGCCGTCATCAAAATCAACACTATTACTCTCCCTAAATTCGGCCATTTATTAATTTTCATTGTTGCAATTATACAACAACTTTTTATGTAAATATTAAATTTTTACTGTAAACTGAATTAATGAAACGAGTTATTTGTATTACTGGTGGTGCCAATGGTCTTGGTCGTGAACTAGCCGCTTTCTTTTCTCTTCAGGCTCAGGTAATTATTTTTGACATCGATGAAAAACTTACAGAAACTGTTGCTAAAAAGTTTGATTGTGATTTTCAACTTTGCAATGTTTCGGAATATAAATCCGTTTCTGTCGCCATTAAAAAAGTTTTTAAAAAATATCATCGAATTGATTGTTTCATTAATTGTGCCGGAATCTATATTGATGGTGAAATTGAATCCAATGACCCAGATTTAGTCAAAAAAGTTTTTGAGGTTAACAGTCTTGGTCCAATTTTTACCACTCAGGTTTTAGTTCCCATTTTTAAAAAGCAAAAATTTGGCACTATTATTAATATCAATTCTACTGCTGGTCTTCATCCAAAAGCTTTTAACGCTGTTTATCATTCTTCTAAATGGGCTTTAACCGGTTTTTCCCAATCAGTTCAAGAAGAGTTAGCTCCATTCGGCATTAAAATTGTCGATATTCATCCAGGTATTATGAAAACCAAATTTACTGGTGATTCAAGTCATGAATTATCAAACGCTCTTGAACCTCATCAAGTTGTTAAAGCCATCGATTTTATTTTATCCCTCAACAAAGACACTATAATTCCCGAATTGACCATCAAGCATCTCTAGTTTATACTGGATTATTAACCAAATAAAACCCGAATGCTTTCTCAACCATTAGCCTCACTACTTCGCCCCAGAAATTTAGAAGATTTTATTGGCCAAACTCATTTAGTTGGTCCTCAAAAGCCTCTTCGTCTGGCTATTGAAAATCACCAAATTTTTTCCATGATTTTTTGGGGTCCTCCAGGAGTCGGTAAAACCACCTTAGCTCGGATTTTGGCTAGTGAGGCCCAGGCCGATATTCATGAATTATCAGCTGTTTCTGCCAGTAAAGATGACATTAAAAAAATTATTGCTGGTTCTCGTCCTATGGAAAAAACTGTTCTTTTTCTAGACGAAATTCATCGTTTCAACAAAGCCCAGCAAGACTTTTTACTTCCCTCTGTCGAATCTGGTATTTTAACCTTAGTTGGCGCCACTACCGAAAATCCCAGCTTTGAAGTCATTTCTCCACTTCTTTCTCGTTGTCGAGTTTTTACTTTAAAAGAATTAACAGATGATGATGTTGGCGAAATTATTAATCGAGCTACCGTTAAACTTGAAACTAAAATAAGTAAAGATGCCAAAGATTGGCTTATTCGCATGGCCAATGGTGATGCTCGTCAATGTCTCACCATGATCGACAATGCTTTCACTCTTTATGGTAATTTAAAACTCGAAAGTCTTAAACAATCTCTTCAAAATTCTTTTCTCCGTTTCGACAAAAAAGGGGAGGATCATTACAACACAATTTCCGCATTTATAAAAAGTATGCGCGCCAGTGATATTAATGCTTCTCTTTATTATTTAGCTAGGATGATTGATGCCGGTGAAGACCCAAAATTCATTGCTCGTCGCATGGTCATTTTTGCTAGTGAAGACATCGGTATTGCCAATTCTTCGGCATTAATGTTAGCTAACGAAGTTTTTAGAAGCGTCGAAACTATTGGTTATCCCGAGTGTCGCGAAAATCTTGCACATGGTGTAGTTTATCTCGCGAAGTCACCTAAAGATCGCAGTGCTTATGAAGCCTATTTAAGCGCTCTTAAAGATGTTCAAACTTTTGGCAATCTCCCAATACCGCTTAATCTCCGCAACCCTGAAACCAAATTAATGGAAGAAATTGGTTACGGCAAAGGCTATGAAAAGTACAGCAAAGAAAGTCTGCTCCCCGACAAAATAAAAGATAAAAAATATTTTATTGAAAAGAAAAAATAATATGAATAATAAACCAATAATTTTAAATTTTAAAACATGAATAAAGAAAATATTTCTCAAGCTTTAACTGCCGGTTTAGTCGCTGGTTATGGTGGTAAAACTGAATTTATTAAAACAGACAGAGGCGGTTTTACTGTAAAATCAAGCCATTTTCAAAATGGAGAAGTCATCTATCATGATGAATGGACAAAAGGTGGTGGACAAGAAATTGTAAAAATCGGAGAAGAATCATTTACTCGTGTTTATGCCGGAGGGGTTGCCGATAAAGAAGTTTTAGAAAAATTAGGTATCACTCATGAAGAAGTCATTTCTAATTTAATGAATAAAATCCAAAAATTAGGTGAAAAAACCCGTTTATTTAACAATTGTCCTGCAGATTTAGAAAATGATTGGAAATATGAGTACAAAATTTTAGATCAAGATGATCAAATTTTAATTACTACCGGCAAAGAAACTATTAGATATAAAGATGAATTAGTTTTTACCCATGTTTTCGTTTTAAGTCCAATTAAATAACAATGTATTTCCTTTACATTCTCCAATGCTCCGACGACACTCTTTATACTGGCATCACTACCGATTTAGATAGAAGAATAGAAGAACACAATAATTCTAAATTAGGAGCCAAATATACCAAAGTCAGACGACCAGTAAAATTAGTTTATTCACAACAATTTACTGACAGATCAGAAGCATCAAAAGAAGAATCTAGAATCAAAAAATTATCTCGTCAGCAAAAACTAAGTCTTTTTTAAGAATTTTTTAATAACTTAATTTTTCAATATGGGTTATGTTTAACCCTATTTTTGTTCAATTTTTTTTCATCATTTTTATAAATATTGTTCACCCAATTTATGCAGAAGAAACAATTCCTAGTATTGAACCAACAATCACTCCAGAGCCAACAGTTGAAATTATTCCAAATATTTCTCCAATTCCAACCATAATTCAGTCGACAACCCCAACAACTACTGAAACACCAACGACTAGTCCATTTTTAGAAACCGATAAATCAGATTATTCTCCTACTGAAACAGCAATTATTTCAGGTCATAATTTTTTATTAAACACCAAATATTTTTTAAATATTGTTTCAGACAATTTAAATATTACTCAATCAATTACCACAAACGAATCAGGATCATTTATTTACAACTATGAATTAGACGGTATTTACCGTCCAAATTATAAAGTGGAAATTAAAGATTTAGATAATAAAATTATTTCTACTATTACTTTTACCGATAGGAGAGATGTTGTTTCGGCAACTGTTAATGGTATCAGTTCAATTAATGTTTTTCCAAAGGAGTCAATTACTGTCACTGTTGGTGTCAACACCGATTGGTGGTGGTTTTGGAATAATGATTGGAGGTCAACCTCTTGGAGATTCGGGAATTCTGGTAATTGGAATTGTGTTGACACTCCAGATCATCTTAAATCAGGTGATTATTTTGAATCTTTTAAAATTGATTCTCCTTCAGCAATAGGAAAATATCAATTACAAATTAGAATTTATGGACTTAAAAATTGTAATTTTTTATTAAAAAGTGACATTTTTACTCTAAAAAATGCCATCACTGTTTTAACTCCAGATACCACCTCTCCAATAATTACTATTAATCCATACGATATCAATCCGACGAATCAAAATATTATTGTCACTGCTTCAACTAATGAAGGTGTTCTTAATGCCACCAGTCATACCTTTACAGAAAATGGTAGTTTTACCTTTATTGCCACTGACGATGCTGGAAATGTTGCTAATCAAACCGTAAATATTAATAATATCGACAAAAATCCTCCTTCAACTCCTTCATTAGTTTCACCACTTGACGGTGTTTCTCTAAAAGGGGATTCCATTATTAACGATTGGTCTGAAATTAGCGATGCTAATAAATATTTTTATGAAAGTTATTCTGATCAAGAAACTAGCCAATTAAAATGTAGTCAAACTATTTTAGCCCCCAATCACTCCAATGTTATAAATAATGCCCTTGATAACACTCTCTGGTGGAGAGTTAAGGCGGTCGATAATGCTGAAAATGAAAGTTTATGGAGCGAATTAAGAAAATTAACTATCGATAATACCAATCCAATTATTAATATTTCGATAAATCCAACAAATTCCAATGGTCAAAATAATTGGTATTGGACTCAACCTGAAATTATCGCTACTGTTTTTGATATTAATTCTGCCACTTTAAAGTATCAGTGGGATATACAATCAGGAGAATGGTTTGATTACACTTCTAGTATTAAACCAAATTCCGAAGGTTTCCATACTATTTATTTTAAAGCCCAAGATTCAGCTGGTAACATTACTAATTATTCTAGAGAAATTAAATGGGATCAAACAAATCCATATTTAGCCCCTCAAAATGTTGTTGCTGATCCAAATCCCACCAGCGGCAATATTTCTAAAATTAAATGGGAATTTGCTAAAGATAATATTGATATCGACAAATATGAAATCCAATGGATTCTAAATGATAATAATAAACAACTTTTTTATTCAAAAACCGTCGGAGCAAATACTACTGAGGTCAATATTAACAATTTAATTAAAGGTCGTTGGACAGTCAAAGTTGTAGCTTTTGATTTTAGTGGTCGAGCCAAAGATAGTGCTATTGATTTGTATGTTGCTGATTCTATATCCCCAACTCAAACTCCAACTCCCTCTCCAACTTTTAAATTTAACAAGATTATTTCTGTTGTCACTCCTAAAATTACTCCTAATCAACCAATCCCAGATCCATCGCCGGAAGTCAAAGGTATCAACAGTGTTAAGACTAGTAATTCTAAAGCTTGGAGACTGGTCCTAAGTTTAGGTCTATTTGTATTATATTTCGGTGGTCGTAAACTTTTTATAAAAAAATAATACAATAGAGTATTATGAAAATTACCAATAAAATTCACATCCAAATTTTAAAAGACATTAGTCAATTAAAAACCGATTGCTCTTCTGATTATCAATGGCCTAAAAATTATCTTGGCACCGATAAAATCTACCATGGATTTTCCACTGGTCAGATGATCGACTTAGTCAAAAAAATAATCAAAGAAAATAATTTAGATGAAAAACAAACCATCGATTTACTCAATTCGCTTTACATAAATGGTAAATCGTATACCGAAATTGGTTTGGCGGCTATGATTCTTTCCCGTTCTTCCGATGTTTTAAAAAATTTTGACCCTAAACACCTTGATTTATGGTTAAATTATACCTGTGGTTGGGCTGAAAACGATGTTTTGTGTCAATCAAATTTTAGTAGCGACATTTTATTTTCTAATTGGTCGGATTGGGAAAAAATTATTAACCAATTTGTCAAAGACAAAAATATTAATAAGCGTCGAGCCAGTTTAGTTTTATTAACTAAATCTCTTCGTCAATCAGATGACCCACGATTATCAAAATTAGCTTTTCAAAATATTGAAAAATTAAAATCCGAAAAAGAAATTTTAATTACCAAGGCCGTTTCTTGGTTACTTCGTTCCTTAACTAAATTTCATCGCGACGAGGTTTTAATTTATTTAGATAAAAACAAAGACAGCCTCCCGAAAATTGCTTATCGAGAGGCGTTTGCCAAAGCCACTACTGGTCGTAAATACAATAAAAAAATTTAGTATCTATCTTCCACAAAAGTCAAAGCATAACCTTGATGATCAGCTCGTCCAGTTCTACCAATTCGGTGAACATAATCTTCGTAATTATTTGGTTTATCGTAGTTAATTACATGAGTAATATCAGCTACATCCAAACCTCTAGCTGCCACATCAGTCGCAATTAGAATATTAATTTCATTTTCTTTAAATCTTCTTAAAGTAGTTTGTCGTTGATATTGGGCTTTATTACCATGAAGCGATCCAACCTTAAATCCTTGTTGACCTAAACCTACTGATAATTTTTCCACTACTAATTTGGTTCCGCCAAAAACTAAAACTTTTTTAAATTCTTCTTGATGTAGTAATTTGCTAAGCATAGTTTCCTTATCTTCTCGTCTTACCCTAACAATATTTTGTTCCACATTTTTAGAGCTTTCTTGAGTTTTAACCGAAATTTCGGCCGGATTAGTTAAAAATGAATCAATTAATGGTTGAATTTTTCTATTAACCGTTGCTGAGAAAAATAAAGTTTGATGAGGTGTTGGGATCTGACTTACGATATCTTTAATATCTTGTACAAAACCCATATCCAACATACGATCAACTTCATCCAATACAATAGTGTCGAATTTATCAAAGCGAATTACTCTTCTTTTAGCTAAATCTTTAATTCTTCCTGGAGTTCCAACAATAATATGTGGATCTCTTTTAATATCCAAAATTTGTTCTCTAATATACGCTCCACCAATAGCTAGTGCCACGTAAACTCTCATTTCAAAAGTAAAAGATCTAATTTCTTGTTTTATTTGTTGAGCCAATTCTCGAGTCGGCGATAAGACAAGGATTCTTTTATTTGGATTATCTAAAATTTGATTAATCAAAGGTAAAGAAAAAGCGGCGGTTTTTCCAGTTCCAGTATTAGAAATACCTAAAACATCTCGACCTTGTAAAATATGAGGAATTATTTCGTCTTGAATGGGAGTTGGTTTTAAATAACCTTTATTTTTAATGTTATCCATTAAAATTGGGTTAAAATCAAAATCTTTGAAATTATTTTTAACCTTAGCATCCTCAATTTTTATCATTGGTTCAGCTTTTTGGATAAACATAGATACATCAATTTGGCTTTCAAAACTGCGATTTTTTCGACCACCATTTCTGCCACCGACAAATCTATTTCCACCATTTCCGGCATTACTTCTACCACCGAATCTAGTTCGACCACTATTTGGTCTTTGTTGAGTTTTACCACCAAAGTTATTGGTGAATTTATTCTGATACATAATTTTGTTGACCCAAACACTGTTTTTCGGCCGTAACCTAGAAACTTGCGGTGCCCACAAAAAAATAATGCACCAATTTGCTCAAATCAGTCTGTAGTCTACCACATCACCTAAAAATAGCAAATTTTTCCATTGGTAACAATTGCCCCAACATCACCAACACCGAAATCAACATAAATCCAAAAGTTATCCATGCAATCAATCTATTTTTTTTACTGGTTTTAAATTTACCAACGATTCTTTCATCATCACTCAATTTAATAATAATGGCAATTAGTGGTACTGCCGCAATACCATTAATCACCGCTGCATAATACAAAGCACTCATAATATTAATTTGAAGTAAGTTCATCACCAACCCAACTATTGTTGCTATTGCAATAATTACATAAAAAATTTTTGCCTTTTTAAAATTCTTAGATAGACCTTCTTTGAAACCAAATGCTTCTGCCACTGCATAACCAACCGATCCAGCCAAAACTGGTATTGATTGCCAACCAATTCCAATTATGCCAACAGCAAATAAAATATAAGCAAAGTTCCCCGCCAATGGTCTTAGTGCTAATGCCACTTGTTGTGGTGTTTCTATATCAGTAATTCCATTTGCGTGTAACGTTGCTGCTGCCGTTATAACTATTGAAAAAGTCATTATATTAGAAAATAACATTCCAATTTTTGTATCCCGACCCATAGCCGTAATCTCTTTTTGTTTCACTTCTGGTTTACAATTAAAATCTTTTACTTTACCATCGTTTATTTCTTCCTCTATTTCTTCCGATGCTTGCCAAAAAAATAAATAAGGTGAAATTGTTGTTCCTAAAAATCCGATCATTGTCATTATATAAGCCATTTCAAAATTAATTTGTGGAACAAAAGTGTTCCAAGCCATTTCCCCCCAATTTTGTTTCACCATAAAAGCCGTAATTACATAAACTCCCAAACTTAACCCCAACCATTTTAAAATTCTTGAATATTTTTTATAAGGAATAATTATTTCCATTAAAATAATTAATACTCCTGTAAACATTAACCACCCAAAAAAATTCAAACCAAAAAGCATTTGCATTGATGCTGCCATTATTCCTAAATCAGCCCCAATATTTATAATATTCGCAATTGCTAAAAGTGAAACTGACAAGAATAATAATCTTTTCGAATGATATTTTTTAATAACCCCCGCCAAACCTCTTCCCGATGCCATCCCAATTCGTCCACACATTTCTTGTATTGCCACCATTGCTGGCCATAAAAAGAAAGCCAACCATCCTAATTTGTAGCCATACTGAGCTCCAGCAATAGTATAAGTTGCAATTCCTGACGGGTCATCATCAGCCGCACCAGTAACAAATCCAGGACCTATTTTGCTGAAAAAAATTTTAATTTTTTTTAATATCACTTCCTAAAGATACCGATTTTTTTCCTCTTTGTCCATAGCTTTCAATCCATTAACTTAATATTAAATAAACTACTATTTTATAGTAAAATGCTAATATGACTCCAAATTTCTCCACCATAAAAATTGCCGGTCCAGCTGGTTCCGGTATTAAATCTGCCGGTCAAATTTTTTCCAAAATTCTAATTGATCATGGTTTTAACCTGGTTGATTACAGCGAATATCCATCCCTGGTTCGCGGTGGCCACAATACTTATCAAATTACTTTTTCCAATGAAAAAGTTTTTGCCACTCATTTTAATGTAGACTTATTTTTTTCAGTCTATCCAAATCATTGGCAGTCACATCAATCAGAATTTACCAAATCAACTTTAGTTTTTTCTGAAGAAGACTTTTCCAATATCAAATCAAAAGCTACTTTTATAAATTTGCCTTTAAAAGAAATGGCTGATCAAGTCGGCAGTCCTCTGGTTATCAACACTCTCTGTTTAGGTGTTGCTACCTATCTTTACGACTTAGATGTTCAAAAAGCTAAAGATCTTATTTGTGAAGCCTATCAAAAATACTGCGAAATAAATTTAAACGCCTTTAATATTGCCTATTCTTACGCAGAAAAGAATTTTTCAAAATTTCAAATAAAAATAAAAAAACCTAAAAAAATTGTCAAAATGGGTTTTAATGAAGGCAACGAAGCCTCTGGTTGGGGATTTATAAAAGGTGGTGGCAGTTTTTATGCCGCTTATCCTATGACTCCCGCCACTGGTATTCTTCATTTTTTAGCCAACAAACAAACAGAATTTAAATTAACTGTCGTTCATCCTGAAGATGAAATTGCCGCCGCCAATATGGCTGCTGGTGCTGCTTTTACTGGTGCTCGTTCAGCCACTGGCACTTCCGGTGGTGGTTTTGCTCTTATGAATGAAGCTGTTAGTTTTTGTGGTATTGCTGAAATTGGCATGGTTTATTATTTAGTTTCTCGTCCTGGTCCAGCCACCGGTCTTCCCACTTGGACCAGCCAAGGAGACTTACTTCACGCCATTTATTCCGGTCATGGTGAATTTCCTAAAGTTGTTTTAGCTCCAGGTGATGTCGATGAATCTTTTGAATTAAGTCACACTGCTCTCGATTTAGCTGCTCAACTTCAAACCCCAATTCTAGTTGTTAGTGATAAATTAATCGGTGAATCCAGCTCCAGTACTAAATATTTCCCCGATATTGAGGTAAAAATAAACAAAGGCAAAATCGTTAATGAAATTAAAGGCGATGATTTTAAAAGATATGCTTTTACTAAAGACGGTATTTCACCAGTCTCTTTTCCAGGCACTCCTGGCGGTGAATTTCTTTGTAACAGCTATGAACATAATGAATTTGGTTTTTCCACTGAAGATGCCGTTCTTTCCGAAAAAATGTTTCAAAAGAGAATGTTGAAAACCAAAACAGCTCTTAAAATTTGTCCAAAAGCCAATTTCTTTGGTTCTAAAAAAGCCAAAAAATTAATTATCGGTTGGGGTTCTCCTAAAGGTGCCATTTTGGAAGCTTTAAAATTAATGGACAATAAAGAAGATTTTGCTTTTTTACAATTAAAAACTCTTTGGCCAATTAATCCAGAAATTCAAACCATTATTAATGCTTTTAAAGAAACCATCGTTATTGAAAACAATGGAACTAATCAACTAGTGACCGTTCTAAAATCTCAATTTGATTTCAATCCGACCACAATCATTAATAAAAATGATGGTCGCCCTTTCTTCCCTGAAGAAATTATCGATTTATTAACAGCTAAAAAATAAAACTATGATAAATTATCGCTCCAATATTACCCCTACCTTTTGTCCAGGTTGTCATAATTTCTTAGTCTATGCCGCCATGCAATCAGCTTTTAATGCTCTGAATTTAAAAACCTCTGACTTGGTCATTAATTTTGATATTGGTTGTGTCGGTAACATGGCTGATTTTTTCAAAACTTACGCCGTCCACACTCTTCACGGTCGATCTATTACTACTGCCATGGGCGAAAAATTAGCCAATCCCAATCTTACTGTTTGTGCCATTGGTGGTGATGGTGGTATTTATGGCGAAGGCTTAAATCATTTAATTGCCGCAGCTAGGGCAAATATTGATATTACTGTTTTTGTTTCCAATAATTTTCTTTACAGTTTAACCACTGGCCAAACCAGCCCTACCACTCCCAAAGGAGCTAGGACCAAATCAACTCCATTAGGCAATGTTAGCGAACCGCTTAATATTGTCAAAGTTTTAAAATCAGTCAATTCAAATATTTTTGTCAAATCAGTTGATGCCAAAGATATCCAAGAAGTCACTAAAAACTTTAAAGAGGCACTTGAATTCAAAGGTTTTTCTATTGTCGAAACTCGTCAAGAATGCGTCGCTTTTGGTAAACAATTAAAAGCCTAAATTTAGTTTTTTCTGGCAATTATTGCCATAAATAAAGGGAATTCATTTCTAGCCTTATCTTCTATTTTTGCGTTAGATCCGGTACTTTTTTTATCACTAATCCATTCCTCAATTTTTTCAATACAAAATCCATTGTCAAAAAGCATTTCACTATAAGCTGACAGGGGATAGTGATAAGACCAAGTATTTTCACTCTCTTTTTTTCCAGGGTGAGCCACAATTGGAATTTCTTGAGGAGTCATGTAATCATCAATTCTACGATATTGAATTTTATTATTTAAATCCTCACCCCAAGAACTATGGCGGGGGATTCTAAAAACCGGATGGTTTAAAACAATTACCAACTGTCCGCCCTTTTTTAAATGTTTGGCAAAATTTCTAATCACTCCAAACGGTTTTTTTATATTTTGCAAAGCCAAAACAATTGCTCCAGCATCAAAATCAGTTTTATTGGTCGGTAAATCTTTACTTACATCTGCTAATAAAAATCTATGATTTGGATTTGTTTTTTTATCAATAGCCTCTCTAATTAAATTATTAGCTAAATCAATCCCCACATATTGAATATTTTTATTCAAATTTCTCTCCAAAACTCCCTGTCCACAGGCCAAATCTAAAAGTGATTCATTTTCTTTTAACTTTAAAAGTCTCTTTAAATTCGGCATTATTATATGTTGGTGATAATAATGCCCTTCATCTCCAACCGCTTTGTTGTACCATTTACTGACTTTTTGCCAAGAACTATTTTCCATAGCTGAATTTTAACATTTTTGTAAATTTCCACTAAAGAGAATATAATTTATTTATGAAAATCAATAAAATTTCAGTAGCTTTTCCTATTATTTTAATAATTATCTCTTTTTTTATTGCCATTTATTTTTATCCAGTTTTTCCTGATCAAGTTACTACTCATTGGGGCATTGATAATCAAGCCAATGGTTATTCTTCCAAAGCCTTCGGTCTTTTCTTTATGCCAGTTTTATCAGTTTTTTTATTTTTTCTTTTCATTTCCTTACCTAAAATCGAACCCTATAAAAAGAATTTTGATCAATTCAAAAACCATTTTCAAAATTTTATTAATATTGTCTTTGCTTTTTTGTTCTATGTTTATTTACTAACTATAATTTGGAATTTAGATTTTCATTTTAATATGATTCAATTTCTTTCTCCAGGTTTCGCTGTTCTTTTTTATTATGCAGGAGTTTTAACCTCTCACGCTAAACGTAATTGGTTTGTTGGCATTCGCACTCCTTGGACTATGTCAAGTGAATTAGTTTGGGATAAAACCCACCAACTCGGCGGAAAACTTTTCAAACTAACTGGCCTTATTTCTTTATTGTCATTATTATTTCCAAATCTAGCCATATTTTTTATTTTAGTGTCAGTCCTTTTCGTCACCGTCTTTATTTTTGTCTATTCTTATTTGGAATATAAAAAAATAAATTAATATTAAAAAATTACTGTAACTTGCGGTATAATCAACCAGTGATTATTATTAAAACAGCAGAACAAATTGAAGGTATCAGAAAATCGTCTAAGTTAGCGGCCGAGACTTTAAAATATCTTTCTCAATTTGTTAAACCAGGTGTTTCCACCGAAAAATTAAATGAACTTGGACATAAATTTATTACCGACCATAAGGCCATTCCTGCTCCTCTAAATTACAATGGTTTTACTAAGAGTATTTGTACTTCAATCAACAATGTCGTTTGCCATGGTATTCCTTGTCCAAATGAAATTTTAAAAGAAGGAGATATTATTAATCTTGATATCACCACTATTTTGAATGGTTATTTTGGTGATGTTTCGGCAACTTTTCCAGTTGGCAAAATCAGTCCTGAAGCCAAAGATTTAATCGATACTACCAGGAAATGTCTTAATGATTCAATAAAATCCCTAAAACCAGGCAAATTATTAAATGATTGTGTTGGAAAAATAATTGAACCAATTGTTAAAAAGAAAAATTTTAGTATTGTCCGAGAACTTGGTGGCCATGGTGTCGGTATTCATTTTCATGAAGAACCCTTCGTTTTTCATTTCAATACTAATCAAGAAAAAGTGATCTTGAAAGAAGGAATGATTTTTACTATTGAACCCATGATAAATGCTTCCCCAAATTGTCAAATTACCTTTGATCGTCGTGATGGTTGGACCATTCGCACCCTCGATTGTTCTTTATCGGCCCAATTTGAACACACAATTTTGATTACTAAAACCGGTTCAGAAATTCTTACTAAGTTATAATATTCCATGATAATTCTCGACGGCAAAATCACTTCTCAAAAAATAATTGATTCTCTTAAAATTGAGATTTCCAATTTAAACTTCACTCCAATTTTAGACATTATTATTGTTGGCAATGATCCTTCTAGTCAAAAATATGTCGCCATGAAACAAGAAAAAGCTCAAAGTATCGGTATTGGTGGGGAAATTCATCAACTCAGTCAAGATTCGACTACAGAAGATATTTTGTCTTTAATCCAAAATTTAAATCAAGATCAAAAAGTTAATGCTTTCATGGTTCAACTTCCACTTCCACCTCAAATTGACACTCAGAAAGTATTATCGTCCATCAATCCTCAAAAAGATGCCGACGGTCTCAGTCCTTTTAATCTTGGACTTCTTTTTCAAAAAAAATCCACTGGAATTGCCTCTGCCACCGCTCTTGGAATTATTCTCTTATTAGAAGAGTACCAAATTGATATTAGCGGTAAAAACACGGTAATCATTGGTCGTAGCCCAGAAGTTTCAATCCCATTATTTGCCTTACTTATGGCCAAAAACGCTACAGTCACTATTTGTCATACTAAAACCCAGAATCTAAAAGAAATTTGTCAAAAAGCCGATATTTTAATTTCTTCAATTGGTAAACCAAATTTTTTTGGCAAAGATTTTATTAAACCAAATGCCATTATTATTGATGTTGGTTTTGTTGCCGATCCAACCACTGGTAAAACCACAGGTGATTTTGATTACGACCAAGTCGCTCCGATTTCTAGTTTTATCACCCCAGTTCCCGGCGGCGTCGGCCCCATGACCATTACTTCGCTTTTGTATAACACCGTCCAAATCGCCAAACAAAGTATTTTGCTATAATCTTGTTATGAAAATCCAACTTTTCGATCGTGGTACGCCACAAGGTAAACAATTATTTTCAAATCTAGAAACTGTCTGTCAAAAACTTCAAATCGATTACGATCCAGAATATATCAAAGACATGTCTCGTGTAATTAATATGGGTCTTCAGGGTAAAACTATTCTTTTAATCGACGGCGAAGTCGCTTTTATGGATAAATATCCTTCAGTTAAGGAATTAGAAACTATTATTTCTGAGTTTTAATTTATGTTAAAAAAAGTCAGAAAATTTCTAAACCGTCGACAAAATTTAAGAATAATTATCGATCTTTTAGGAGCCATTGCTATTTGGTGGGGAATTTGGGGAATTCTCGACCTTTTTGTTTTTCCCGAAAATCACCTAATTAGTTATATTGTTTCAATTACCTTGGGTTTTATTCTATTATTAATCGACGGTAACGGCTTAGACGATCTTAAATAATTTCTCTACATTTCCATCAATAATCTTTTCTGTTTCTTCAAAACTTAGCCCCCAAATTTCCGCCACTTTTTTATAAACATAAATCACATTATTCGGATTATTTTCTTGTCCTCTAAATGGTTCTGGTGTTAGGTAAGGGGAGTCAGTTTCTAAAACAAGTCTATCTTTAGGTATATTTTTAACCACATCCACCAATCCTTCCTCATAAGTCAAATTTCCATCAATTCCAAAATACCAATTTTCTCCCAATTCTAAAACTTTTTTAATTCTTTTATTTCCACCAGCGTAGCAATGAAATACTCCAGATAAATTTTTATATTCTTTTAAAATTTCCACTGTTTCATCCACCGCTTTTCTGGCGTGAATTATTAGCGGTTTTTTATATTTTTGCGCCAATTCAATTTGGGCCCTAAATACTTTTTCTTGCTTTTCTTGGTCAAAATCACCCATAAACTCTAATCCACATTCACCAATCGCCACAATTTTTTTATAATTTTCTTCCACTAATTTTTTAAGTTCAGTAGGGGAATCATCAATCTCGGCTGGATGGATTCCCACCGCAACCAATAATTTTTTAGTATATTTTTCACCTAACAACAGGTTATTTTTTGAATCTTCAACATTTGAAGCCGCCAAAATAATTTTATCAATCCCCTCGTTAATGTCGCACAATCTTTCTAGATGAGCATGAGTGTCAATCATCTTATTTTATTCTTGGAAATAAAGACTCTTCTAATGGTTTTACCTCATTTTTAAAACATTTTTCAATTTTTTGAGCCACTTCCGGCATTACAATCTGCAAGTGGAAGGCGGCAGTTTGAATATTTTTGATACATTCATTCAAAACGGCAATTCTCTCTAGATTTTCCTTTTCTAATTTCCATGGGGTAGTTTGATTCAGTTTCAAATTTGAGCTGTTTATCCACTTATTAAAAACCAAATCAAATGCCTCATTTAATTTTAAATTATCAATTAAATTTTCAAATTCGCTATCAAATTCAAAATTCTCCACAACTACCTGTTGTCCTTCCGCTAATTTAGCCACTCTCGAAACCAAATTTCCCAAATTATTGGCTAAATCAGCATTAAATTTTTCCTTAAATCGCTCAATTCCCACATCACTATCATTTTCTGATGGAAAAGATCGGGCAATTAAATATTTACTCCCTTCAACTCCAAACAAATCAATTAATTGTTGAGGTGAAATCACATTGCCTAAAGATTTAGACATTTTTTGTCCATCAATCATATAAAAACTATGAGTATAAGTTTTTTTAGGTAATTCAATTTTTGCCGACAGCAACATTGCTTGCCAAATTACTGTGTGAAACCATAAAATTTCTTTTCCTAATAAATGTATATCAGCTGGCCAAAAATCTTTCTTACCCTC
>JAQWFB010000014.1 GCA_028704635.1 Candidatus Shapirobacteria bacterium | reverse complement strand
GTATTTTTAGCCAGTGTTTTACATGATTTAGGAATGACTATAAGTCGCAAAGATCATGAGGCTTATAGTTTATTTTTAGCAAATAATTTACTTCATCAAGTTGTTGATTTCTTACCTATTTACGAAAGAACTATTGTGATTTCTGAAGTGTTACACGCAATTATTAGCCATAGAAGTGATGGTAAACCATTAACTTTAGAAGCTGGGATTATTCGAGTGGCTGATGCTTTAGATATGAGTAAAGGCAGATCTAGAATTGCTTATGAATCAGACAAAATAGATATTTATTCTGTTTCGTCAGCAGCTATTGAAAAGGTTGATATTGAAGAAGGAATAGAAAAACCAATTCAACTAAATATATCGATGAATAATTCGGCTGGTATTTTTCAAGTTGATGAGTTATTAAAGAAAAAAATAAATGGTTCTGGAATTGAAAAGTATATTGATGTTCATGCTTTTATAAACCAAGAGAATGAAAATAAATTAATCAAGGAATATAGGCTTTAAATTAAAGTATTAGGAATATTAATAATCTAATTATTAAGTGTTATTCTTAATATGTGAATAACCTCTCAAGAATAATTGTTTTATTCCTTATTTTTTTACTAACCGTAATTGCAATTTCCAATATTGTATTAATTATATTTATTACAACTAGATTGGAAAGTACCCCTAGGCCGCAACCACTTTTACAACTCCTACCCACAATTAACTCAACACCGACTAATACTCAAAGGTAATTTATTATCTTGAAATTGAAATTGTTGTTCCTTCGCCTAGACAAGCGGTGACTGTAAATAAGTTGTTAGCGTCTTTGGAAACGGAATAGCCAGTAGTAGTAGTTGATCCTTGAGGATCAATAGGATTAGTTTTAAGATATTTGTTTGAACTTAAAGCCGCAGCCAAATCGATGCAGGCGGCACCAGCTCCAATACAAGAAGTACTTCCACCAGTGGTACATGAACCAATTTGAGTCGCACTAGCTCCGATTCCAGCGGGCATTAACCCACCGGTATCAACAATATATTGATGAATGGCTCCCAAGATAGTATCTATATCTGTGCTTCTTCTGGCATTTCTGGCATCTTTAAAACGTTTAGCGGGATCGAGGGCGACAAAAACAACAGTGGTTAGGGCGGCAATAATACCAATAACTACCAATAATTCGATTAACGTAAAACCCGATTTTTTATTCATTCTATTTGTTAAAAAAATAACTAATTAGTTCCTGTAATAAATATTACATCAAATGTTATTGCATTGTCAATTGTGATGTTATTATCATCAATTTTAATTAATTTTTTAAATCTATCTTGATAAGATTCCTGTAAAAAAATATCTTTAAAAATTAATTTATTTAAAATGTAAGAAGTGGTATCGGCATTGCCGATTTCAATTTGATTGATACCGCTGGTTTTAAAAATAGATGCGGTTTTGGCAGCTAAACCTTTTTGATTGGTACCATTTTGAACCATCATGGTTAAATTTGACCATTCTTTAATTGTTAGGGTGGGCGTGGGTATTAAAGTTGGAGTGGTAATTAATGTTGGCGAAGGAGTGATAATAGAAGTGGTGGTGTTTTTATAAATTGGTTTTTTAAATTTAATCATTAAAAAAATTGAAAATATTAATACGATAATGAATATAAATATTAATATTTTTTTAGTAATTTTTTTTGAATTTTCTTTTAGTGGTGTTAATGATAAATTTAAGACTTCTTCGTCTTTACCCTTGATGTCAGTTTTTTTATAAATTCCTATTATTGGGCTGGGGTCTCTAGTGGTAGCAATTGATTCTGGTTCAATAACGTCAAATTTAATGGCTAATTTATTTGATATTTGATTAATTATTTCTTGGAATTCTTTGATCGGGGCAAAAATAACTACTTTTTGTTTTCCATTGGGATCATTTTTAATTTTAAAATCCCAATAAAATTGAGAAAAATCCTCAGGGATATCTGGTTTAATCATTTCTAACAACTTGTCTTTGATATGGCTATCGATGATTAAAGGTGGATCAATTATTTTTTCATAAAGATAACTAATTGAATCGGCTAAAAGTAATAAAATATTTTGACCACTAAGATATTTAAGTTCTGTTTCAATTTTTTCTAAATCGTTAGAGTCAATTTCTTTTTCTAATGTTGGAGATAAATTTTTATCAATATTGTAAACCTTAAAACCGAACCGATGCCAATAAATTATTTTTTTTGTATTATTCATAACAATTTAATAATATCAAATTATTGATCATTCCAGTTAGAAATTGCGATGGTTGGTCCCCGATTGAGGACAATATTTAATTCTAATGACGACATTTCACCACTGGTTCCTAAATTAAAATTCCAACTGGTGCCGACTTGGGAATTAATAGTGATGTTACACGAACCTAGTGTGGTGGTGATGGTTGAAGGGAGAGTGTTATCTTTATTTATGGTAATAAGAGATTCTTCGGCGCAGGCATCTAAAAGGGTTTGATTTTTTTTGACTTTGGTTTCGGTGACAGTGGTTTGACCTTCAGAAATTGAAGTTAGAGTCATGGTGGTACCAATCAAAACCATGACGGCTCCGAGAATAATAACAGTGATAATGGTAGCCATGCCTTTCATCTGGATCTGACCTCCACTGAATCAGTAATTGAGTCAAAAGCATTAAATTCTTGTCGACCGGAATCATTAATATAATTTCCGGAAATTGTGTATTCAATATTTTGAGTCCGACTGTCACCAGAAGATAAATTGGTTATAGTAAAATCGGAAATATTAATCAGATTATTATTGAGAATACAGGGATTAGTGGTAGGACAATCGCCGCCACTGCCAAATCCCATTCTAATATTGCCGTTATTTAGGTCAAAAACAGTGGGGTTTCGAGAACTATCCGATAAAATTAAGGTTAAGCTGGAGGGAGTGGTGGAAGAAATTGATTTGGCATTTCTAATTTCGTAATTTATTTTTTGAGAAATAAAACGGAGGCTGGAACCAATTTCTTGTTGGGAAATAGATTTGGTCTTAAGAGACATCATATTGATGGATATCGTTATAAAAGCAGTGGAAACGAGACTTAAAATAGCGACATAAATAATTATTTCAATTAGAGTCATACCTTTGTTCATATTATTTTTGCCAATAGGCGAATCCAAATGGGTTAACAATACCTTGGTTTAAATTAATTTCTAAAGGAGACGACGCATCAGAATTAGTCCAGGTAAAAGTTGGAGTTGAAGTCATGACTAATCTTTTGGCATATAAATCAGAATTAACATCAGCGCTAGTAAGCATTAGTTGATTTTTATTTTTTGGATCAACGGCGATTTCATACCATTTTTGAGGGTTGGTAATATTAGGAACAACAGTAGCATCGGGTTGACGAGTAAAAGTACTACCGTTACCAGTGAACCAAGATATTTTGCTGGTACTTTTATCATTGTAGACAATAATACTTCGAGTAGTGGATCCAGAGATCAACCAGCCAGTAGCTACTAGTTTGGTACCAGCCAAAGGTGTTTCACAGGAAGTATCCATGTTGGCTTTATTTATCCAATTGGTTCCGTTCCAATAACCAATTTGTAAATCATCTTTATTATTACCAATGGAAGCAAAAACCATTTCATCAGTGTTAGGGTTGGCGGATAGATCTAAATTGGTGGCATCGTCGGCAAAAGTTGGTGGGGTGTTGACTGAGCCCCAGATGCAAGTGGCGGAATTGCCAGTGCAGAGGCGATAACGAACACCGTTAGTTTTGTCTTTACCAGCACTGTTTGCCCAAATGAGCATTAAATCACCAGAAAAAGATTCGTAAACTAGGTCAAAATCATCAACATCTTGAGAAGATGAAACAATTTCTAAAGAAGATTCTGTAACAGATGGCGGTTCGTTTTGAAAAGTGGCTCCGTTCCAAATGGAGGTAGACAAGTTGGAATTAGAATCTGCCCAAATAGTGGCAATTAAATTATTTTTGGGATTACTGGCCATTTTTACCCATTGAATAATACTTGAAGTTTGGAGTGGGTCATAATTAGTGGCGGTTGACCAATTACTACTGCCACAGGAACTAGAACCTGATTTTGTTCTAAAATTTAATTCATTAGAATTAGAATTATTAGTGCTGTAAAGAACTACGGATTTACCGCTGTTAGTTTCATATGCAATGTCAAAACGACGAGTGGTGGCAGTGCCGCCAACAGTAGCCGACCAGTCTTGAGTCCAGGTGGTGCCATTAAAACAATAAATATAAAGAATTCCACTATTGGTGACTGTACCAGCGATAGCCTCTGTTTTTTTAGGCGAAGTTCGAATGATAAAGTTTCGTGGATTACCAACTAAATTAAGTATAGTTGATTCCGAACCAAAGGTATCACTAGTGGTAGTGTAAGTGCGCCAAGGAGGTTTGGTGGTACCATCGCTGTAAACTATTAAACCGTCGTAATTTACACCAATATTTTTATGCCAATTGGTTAAAATTGTTTCTAAAGAAAACTGTTTGGTTTCACCAACACTGAAGCTCCAAGTGACGAGCGATTTGATTAGCCAAGTATCTGGATCGGTAGTGCCGCCAGTGGCAACTAAAATACCGCTGGTATCACGATTGGCAGCAGTAATAGAAATTTGACGAGTGAATTTGCCGGTGGTATCACTATTACCGCTAAAATTCCAAAGATTACTACTAATACCAATACCTTTATTGCCGATTGATAACAAATTAAAATCACGATTTCGAATAGAGCGAACAGCTTCTAAACCTTCCTCTGCTAAACGATTGGCTTGAATAATTTCATTGGATTGTCGATTTTGATTTAAAATCGGGATAAAACCAGTTAGGCCGCCAGCGATAATTATAGAAAAAATGGCAATAGCGATGATAATTTCAATTAAAGAAAAGCCAAATTTGTTAATGAACACTAACACCTCCGGCTGAATTAATAATTAAATTAAAAGTTTTATTATTGCCACTTAAATTAATACTTTGGGCACTGTTTGGCTCGCCTCGAAGTGGGTTGAAAGTAATGGTAGATAAGCCATTGATACTAATGTTGGCAGGTAAAATAAAATCATCTTTAATTGTGGGTGATGCACAACTACCACCAAACATACGAATAGTTTGCCCAGTTAAACAAACACCCCAAGTTAATCCATTTTTTTTGGAGATGGAATAAGATTGAGCTTTATGAATAGAACTTATCAATATATTTTTAGTGCTGTCTAAATTATTTTGAAAATACCATTGTGAGTTATAAAAAGTGGCGGTGGTCGCAATAATTAAAATTAAAGCGACGACTAAAATTAATTCGATTAGAGTAAAACCAAATTTATTAACCAAGAGAGCCAGTTAATTGATAAATGGGGCTAATAATGGCTAAAGCAACAAAAGCCACAACTAGGCCAATAATTAGTAAAAGGGCAGGTTCTAAAATGGTAGTCAAATTGGCGGCAGTCTCTTCAATATCATCTTCATAAAATTGACTAATATAGTCTAAAGACTGGTCGGTAGAACCGGTTTTTTCACCAACTGCCAACATGTCGGAAACAAGGGATGGAAATAAAAGTCGACAAGAAGGTTTATTTAAAAATTCACTGATGCTACTCCCTTTTTCTAAATTATTAGAAAGATCGTTGATCGTTTTTTTGTAGGCAAAATTAGATTGTGATGGTCCACAAATTTTTAGACTTTCAAAAATAGGTAGACCGCTTTTAATTAAAGTGGCTAAATTTCTGGCAAAAGTAGATACTTCCCTTTCAATTAAAAGCCGACCAATAAAAGGTAAATATAAAATTTGACGATCCTTCCAAAGCCGAATGGAAGGAATTTTAAAAAGAAGAAAAATCATAAAAATAACAACAAAAATCGAACTAAAAAACAAAATCCCATAATTTTTCATAAAACTAGCTAAAGACATAAGAATAACCGTGGTTGCTGGTAATTTGGCATCGAAGGCAGCAAAAAAATCAACTAATTTGGGCAGAATAAAAAGAGAAATAAAAGTGATCAAGGAAATAGTGGCAAATAATATTAACGCGGGATACATTAAAGCTCCTTTTATTTTTTTAAAGAGAGCATAATTTTTACCCATTTGATCGGCTAAATAACTTAAACTTTTATCGAGATTTCCAGTTGATTCACCGACCTTAACAATACCTATATATAATTGATCAAAATTATTTGGATAAAAATTTAAAGCATTGGTAAAAGAAGAACCATTGTCAATTTTATTTTTTATTTGGGTCAAAATTTTTTTAACCTCGGTTGATTTTGATTGATTCGATAAACTACCCAAGGCATCAGGTAAGGAAATTCCGGCTTTAATCATGACGGCTAAATGTTTTGTTAAAGTAATTTTTTCAATTTGTTTGATGGCCATAATTAGATTTTGGTAGCTCTGATAATTTCTTCAATGGTAGTAACTCCGGATAAAACTTTTTTAATACCATCGGAAAGCATAGTTTGCATACCAGATTTAATGGCTAAATTATTAATAATTTCGGATGATTGTTTGGAAATTATGGCTTCTCGAAGGTCTTGATCAAGAACCATAACTTCAAAAATGCCGATTCGGCCGAGATAACCAGTTTGATGACAAACATTACAACCTTTGCCATAGTAAACACGAAGAATATTTTTGTCTCCAAATAATTCGGTAATAGTTTTTGCGTCTAAATTAAATTTAGATATTTCTTCTTTAGAAACTTCTTTTGAAGTTCGACATTTTTGACAAATTTGACGAACCAATCTTTGGGCAATAATACAATTTACTGAAGAAGCGATAATGAACGGTTCAATTCCCATTTCCATTAACCTGGGAATAGTAGTGGCCGCGTCGTTGGTGTGTAAAGTTGATAAAACTAAATGACCAGTTAAGGCTGCTTGTAGAGCGATTTGGGCAGTTTCTTGATCACGAATTTCACCAACTAAAATGATATTAGGATCTTGGCGAACGATAGATCTTAGGCCTTCGGCAAAGGTTAAATTGGTAAGAGGATTGACTTGGATTTGATTGATTCCCCCAACTTCGTATTCCACTGGATCTTCGATGGTCATAATATTAACTTCTCGAGTGTTGATTAATTTTAAAACGGCATAAAGAGTAGTGGTTTTGCCGGAGCCGGTGGGACCGGTGGAAAGAATCATTCCAAATGGTTTTTTATGAGCTTCAATAATTTTATTAAGATCTGCTTCGTTTAAACCTAAAGTGCTTAAGGAAAATTGCCTAGAAGCTGAAGATAATAGTCTTAAAACAGCTTTTTCACCATTGATAACTGGCGTGATGGAAACACGAACATCAATTTTGTCATTACCGATTTTAAATTGAAATTTACCATCTTGGGCTGATTGCTGTTCGTCTATTTTAAGTTTAGACATAACTTTAATTCGAGAAATTAACTGAAGATGAATTTTAAGAGGAATGATAGCGACATCATGAAGAATACTATCGATGCGAAAACGAATAGTGGAATGATCTTCTCCTGGTTCGATATGAATATCAGAAGCATGATTTTTTTCGGAATATTCCAAAATGAGACTGGCCAAAGAAATTATGGGGGTATCAAGAGAATTAATATTTTCTGAATCTAAAATTAATTTTTCAATTTCAGCCTCGAAACTAGTCCCCAATTTGGCTTCTCGATTCTCCCAAAATTTTTTAATACTTCTTTCAGTGGCAAAATAAATTTTAAGGGGTAGGCCAGTTTTTTTGGTAATAAAATCGAGAGATGTTTTATTTGAAGGATTGGAAGTTGCTAACGATAGACCCTGTTTATCTTTTTTGAAAGCAATAATATTCTGTTTTTTGGAAAAAATTTCGCTAATAGTGTTCAGAGAATCGTCATTTATTTCTTGATCTTCTAATTTAATGTTGGGTAAAGAATATATATCAGCGACAGTTTGACCAATTTGTTCATCGGTGACTAAATCCATTTCATACAAAAGGTCGCCTAAATTTCTACTCTGACTTTCGGCAATATCGA
>JAQWFB010000013.1 GCA_028704635.1 Candidatus Shapirobacteria bacterium | reverse complement strand
CTCAAAAATGGATCAAAAATAAAAGAATCTAACCTGCGTTTAGATAACTTTTTTTATCTTCGCAAACAATGAGCACTGGTATACTTTTCAACTGGAATATGGTATACTTTTCAATTGTTATATACATAAATTACTGATAATTAGTATTGAATGCATCTTTTTTATATCTTGTAAAGAGGTACATCAAGACCCTTTACCTGCTAACACAAAAGGTTGCAAAGAAATGGTAGAAATTAATATTGATTTAGACAAAAACAGCTTACCTTATGACAGTCTGATAGCCTTCGTAAAATTTGTCAAACTAGAAACTACTGGAAATAATTTGATTGGCTCAATTTCTCAGATATTATTTTCACAAAACAAAATTATAATAGTAGACTGGGAAGTATCTAAATCCATTACAGTATATGACGAATCGGGCAGATTCCTAAATAAAATAGGTGCATTAGGACAAGGTCCAGAAGAGTATGTTTTTCTGAGACATGTTGCATTGACTCCCGACAAATCAATGGTAGTTGTTCTTGATATGGGTAGTAGGTCTATGAAATATTACAGCATTGACGGTCGCTTTATAAAATCAGAAAAAACTCCTTTTTGGTTCAGCCACTGCGAATTTATTACTGATAACATAGTAGCGGGTGAGTACAATGGCGGAAATTTACTCCCAGGGCATAATAATCAATATAAACCGCAGCTTGTAACCACTACTTTACAAAAAAAAGTTTGTAATTCTGGTTTTCAGAGCTATTATAGTAAAAACTTTGCTGCCACGACTTTAATGCCTCTACGTAAATTTGAAGAGGAGGTATTTTATTCACCTCCTTTTTCTGATACGATTTTTCAAGTAACTCAAAACAGATTACAGGCTAGGTATCATCTTAAAATACAAGGTACGACTCCATTCGTTATTGATGAAAATACAACGAAAAAATCTTGGGATGAGTACATAAATAAGAATCCTTTTTTTAATGGAGATATTATTGAATTGAAGGATGCAGCTATATTTCATATTTTTGAACCTCATTTAAAATGGCTTAGATTCGCTATTTATTCTAAAAGGAAAAAGCAAGTATTTACCTGTGATGGAACTCTACATAGTCCTTTTTTTTACTTATTCGATGCTCCTAAGGCTAGATACAAAGAAAATATGATAGTCATTGATACACGTGCGACTTTTATACTAGAAGGAAAACACGCTTTCTATCAACTTGGTGAAAAGAGTTTAATTGACAATCTATATCATGATTTAACAGAAGATAGCAATCCAGTCCTATTTTTTTACAAGATAAAAGTTTAAAGATATGCAAAAGATTACGATAATTATTTTGTGTATAGTAAATATTTTACTTTCCATTCTATGTTATTCGGTTTTCAAAAAAGGGAATCAAAGAAATAACACTGAATTTCAATCAGAATTGACAAGAAAAACTGAGATTTTAGAACGGGATTTTAAAGTACGACTTCTAAATGATAACTTAAGGATTGATCCAAATGCGGAGGTTCTGTCTTTGGATAAAAAACGATATCCATTAACTCAGATACTAAATGAGGGACCTCACTTGATCGTTCGTTTTTCGGAAAGGCATTGTGAGGAATGTGTTAGCTATATTCTATTAAAAATTTTAAGACTAACAAACGTAAAAGGTTGGAATAAAAAAATTATCCTTCTTGCTTCTTACCAAAATCAGAATGCGCTTTCTGTATTGATGAAAAAAATGGCGATTAAATATCCTGTCTATTTAATCGAAAATCTATCAATCCCTTCTGAGGAGTTTAACTTTCCATGCTGTTTTATTTTGGATAAATCAATGCATATTAATCATGTTTTTTTTCCAGATAAGTATGAATTCCAGTTAACCAATACCTATTTGGAATTAATTGAAAATAGATACTTCAATAGTGATGAAATATAGAAAAGAATATTATGGTCTAGCAATCATTTTACCATTGATGATTTTTATACGTATTACTATTGGCGAGATTTGTACGGTTCCATCATCAAGTATGGAGCCTACAATTCTTTCTGGAGACAGGGTCTGGATTGATAAAACGACATATGGGTCAAGACTCCCTCAGAATTGGATAGAAATTCCTTTAATAAATATACTATTTAGTCTTTGGTCACATAGAATTGTTGATATGAAAAGCAATTGGAGCTATTTTCGTTTACCCGGAGTAGGTGAAATTAAAAATAATGATATTATTGTTTTTAATAGTCCACTGGAAAGAAGAATATTATTGGTTAAGCGGATTTCAAAAATTTATCATACAGGAGATACATTAATTATAAACTCCAAAAATTTCGATAGATTGAAAAAAGTGGTGGAATACGAACACAAAAGTATTTTTTCTAAAAATGGAAAAGTATTTATTAATGGGACAGCTGATTCCACATTAAGATTGCAACAAAGTTATTATTATGTTTTGGGTGATAATATACAAAATTCACTGGATAGCCGAACTTTTGGTTATGTCCCTGAAAGTTCGATTGTCGGGAAAATGAGTATGATCCTTTATTCTATTGATAACAATGCTTCTCTAAAGAATCGTTGTAGATTAAGCAGAACCTTTATGCCAATTAAATAATTAATCTAAACTCGAAATAATATGGATTACTTGTTTGTGAAATTCATCCGCTTTTGTTTTGTTGGGGCTTTAGGGTTGGTGATTGATTTCGGCACCACATATACTTGTAAGGAAAAGTTTAATTGGCAGAAGTATTTTGCCAATAGTCTTGGATTCTGCCTGGCGGTATGTTTTAATTATGTATTAAACAGATATTGGACCTTTGCTAGCTTTAATGAGCAAGTACTTAAAGAGTTCTCTCTATACATTCTTGTCGCTTTAGTCGGATTATTCATAAATAATACAATAATCTGGATTTCTCATACTCGTTTGGAAGTTCGATTTTATTACGCAAAAATAATTGCGATAAGCATTACTGTCCTATGGAATTTCTTTAGTAATTATTTCATTACATTTTCTTCAACAATTAATGAACAATAAGAAAAAATTAAAAAAACTATTATTCAACTGTTCATATAAAACATAATAAGAATAAACATCGAATATAGAAATAGATTTTAGAATTAACCTAATTATGTATCGCATGAAAAAATACTGTTTATGGCTTGCATACTTGTATTGCATATGCTTTTTCTCTTGTAAAGAATTCCACAAAGAATCTTCTTTGCCATTAAAAACAGCAGAAAGCAAGATGCTAGAGCTTGATGTTGAATTAGATAAGAACACTTTACCTTTCGATAGTTTAATGGATTTTGTCTCATTTGTAAAGTTGGAAACGACAGGAGACAATCTTGTTGGGGCAATATCGCAGATTTTGTTTGTAAAAGACAAAATTATAGTTGTTGATTCCGATGTATCCAAGATCATTACGGTGTATAGTGAATCGGGAAAATACCTGAATAAAATCGGCAAATTAGGTCAAGGTCCGGGAGAATACGCATATTTAGGGCATGTTGCATTAACACCGGACAAGTCAATGGTTGTGATTGTTGACATGGGAAGCGGATACTTGAAATATTTCGGATTTGATGGTAGTTTTGTTAAATCTGTAAAATTTCCTTTTTGGTTCAGCAATTGTGAATTCATTAGCGATAATATAATTGCAGGACATTATTCAGGAGGAAATATGATTAATAAAAACAACTCATCCTATAAACCTCTATTAATCATTACTGACTTACAAGGAAACGTTTGTTCTTCTGGATTTCAAAGTTATTATAGTAAGAACTTTACTTCAACAACATTAATTCCACTCCGTAAATTCGAAGATGATGTTATCTATTCTCCTCCATTCTCTGATACAATTTATCATGTAACTGATAAGGGATTAGATCCTCTATATCATCTGAAAATCAAAGGAGCCAAACAAATTACTATTGACAAAAATATAACTGACATCTCTTTGAATGAGTATAAAGAAAACAATCCTTTTTTTAATGGAGAAATAATAGAATTAAAAGATGCAACTATGTTTCATATTTTTGAATATTATATAAATTGGTCCAGATTTGTTATTTATTCAAAAAAACGAAATAAAGTTTTCAGCTGTAATGGGACACTAAAAAATCCTTTTTTCTGTCTTTTTAGAGCACCTAAGGCTAGATATAAAGATGATATGGTAGTAGTTAATGTGAGTTCGTTAAATGTAATTGCGAATAGTAATATTTTTTATCAACTTGGTGAGAAGAATCTGGTTGATGCATTATTCAAGGATTTAACAGAAGATAGCAATCCAGTCCTATTTTTTTACAAGATAAAAGTTTAAAGATATGCAAATGATTTCTATAATTATTTCATTACATTTTCTCCAACAATTAATTAGCAATAAGAAAAAATCAAAATAAAGTAAAACTGGCTAACTCTATTATCAGATTACATATTCAATATTCATGAAAAATCTATTATTCAATTGTTTTCATAAAACATAATAAGTATACATTCTATCATACCACTAAAAATGAAAAAATATAAACTAATAATAATTTGCGCAATCGCAGCTAGCATTCCCTTTATTTGCTGCAAAGAAGTTCGAAAAGATTCTCAGTCTTTACTATGTAGAAGCGATAATGAGATGTTAGAGCTTGAAATTCAATTAGATAGAAACTTTTTGCCTTTCGATAGTTTAATGGATTTTGTTTCATTTGTTAAGTTAGAAACGACAGAGAATAACTTGGTTGGTTCGGTATCTCAAATTTTGTTTGCACGAAATAAAATTGTTGTGGTAGATTCATACGTATCTAAAACTATTACTGTATACGACAAATCCGGTAAATTCTTGAACAGAATAGGTACATTGGGACAAGGTCCGGGAGAGTACTCTTATTTAGGACATGTTACATTAACACCGGATAAGTCCATGGTAGTTGTTGTTGACATGGGAAGTGGATATCTAAAGTATTTTGGCTTAGATGGTAATTTTATTAAATCAAAAAAGACTCCTTTTTGGTTTAGTAGTTGTGAATTTATTACTGATGAAATAATTGCAGGGAATTATGACGGAGGAAATACTCTGTACGGAGAAAATAATAGTCAATATAAACCACAATTAATAATTACAAACTTACAAGGGAATGTTTTTCATTCTGGTTTTAAGAGTTACTACAACAAGAAATTTACGATGTCTACAATGATGCCTCTCCGAAAATTTGAAGATGAAGTTTTTTATTCTCCACCGTTTTCTGACACTATTTATCATTTAACTCAAAAAGGAATCTATCCTAAATATCATTTGAATATGAGTAGGACAAAACCTCTGATTATAAATGCTGATATGACTAACGAATCTTACAATGAATATACGGAAAATAATCCGATGTTTAATGGAGATATAATTGAATTAAAAGATGCCTCAGTATTCCATTTTTTTGAATGCTATTCAAATTGGTTTAGATTTGCCATTTACTCAAAAAAACTAAATAAAGTTTTCAGTTGCACTGGAACTTTAAAGAATCCTTTTTTCTATCTTTTTACTGCTCCTAAAGCCAGATATAAAGATAATATGCTAGTCGTTGATGCAAGTTCAGCAAATATTCTTATGAGTAAAAATACTTTTTATAAGTTAGGAGAGAAAAAAGTAATTGATGATCTATTCTGCGATTTAACTGAAGATAGCAATCCTGTTTTATTCTTTTATAAGGTAAAGATTTAAAAATATGCAAAAGATTATTATTGTTGTTTTATGTACAGTAAACGCGCTGCTGTCCATTCTTTGTTATTCGGTATTCAAAACAGGTAATGAAAAAAAAGAACCCAAATTTCAAGCAGAACAAACAAGAAAAGTTGAAATTTTAGAAAAAAATTTTAAAGTACGACTTTTAAATGGCAAATTAAATATTGATCCAAATGCGGAGGTTATGTCTTTAGATAAAAAACGATATCCATTAACTCAGATACTAAATGAGGCACCTCACTTGATCGTTCGTTTTTCGGAAAGGCATTGTGACGAATGTCTTGGCTATCTTTTATTAAAAATTCTAAGACAAACAAACGTAAAAAGTTGGGATAAACAAATTATTCTGTCTTGCATGTTACCATACCGGCGGATCGCATCCATGATACATCGCTGTTTTTTCCTTATAAGAATGAAAGATTAAAGATATATGAATAGAAGTTTAAAGATATATCTTTCGAGGTTAAAAGTATATACTTTTTGGTCAATAAGTACTAACATGTTGCGCGAAAAGTCCTACTTATTTGCTTACAAGTACTTACTTGTTGGCTAAGCCTCTTTTGGGGTATAGTTTAGTGTCTTATTTTTTATCCAGTTGAGTATACAAATGACTGACAGGACCTAATTCTCATTATAATTTGCGAAAATATCCTTCACTTCTTTCACTTCTATATTTATTATACTATTATACAGACAGATAGGGCTATGATGTTGTGAAAAGATCCTTCACCTTTTGCCGGATATCCTTCACCTTTTGTTTCACCTTTAGAAATATCCTTCACCAGGGATGGACAATTCTGAAAAAGATTCACCTGTGTATGTTGCTTAAAAACGAGGTTGACTGCAACCTAAAAAAGGCGAAAATGTATACATGGTGAAGGAAAAGGTGAAGGATTATCCGCCTCAGGTGAAGGATATCCGGCAAAAGGTGAAGGATATTTTTGATAAAACTAATCGCAACGTGCTATTATTCCGATAATTAATCCAAAAGGTGAAGGATGTGAAGGATGTTTTTGCAAACTATTTATGGATTACATACAATTCCTCTAAAAAGACATCGTTTTTAACTTGTGAGTCAGTTGTTTTTTATAACTTGCCATCGTTTATCAGTTAGGTTAGTTAGATAAAGACATGTATCCATTTTAATATTAATTTAATACAATTCCAAAATTATGAGTGCAAGGAACTTTTGGACCATTTTCTTGAAAATACTTGGAATCTGGTTAGTTATTAACGGAATTACTACGCTAACGCAATTTATCTCAGCTGTGTCGTACCTGTCGTTTAATGAAAAAGAGAATTTTCTGTTTTTTTTATATATAGCTGTACTTTTCATACTTATTATAGGTGTTTATTATTTCATTTTTCGATTCTTTGTGTTCAAGACTTCTTGGCTTATTGACAAGTTGAAACTGGAAAATGGATTCGCTGAAGGGAATATCGGATTCAATATTAATGGTTCTTCAATAATTAAGATTGCAACTATTGTTATTGGGGGATTGATTTTTATAAACAGTTTTCCTTTGTTTTGCAAAGAGATTTTTAATTACTTTCAACTAAAGAGAATGTTCAATGATAATTACTCGTCTGGGTGGATTGTCCTTCACTTTGTAAAAACGGTTTTAGGTTATTTATTAATGACAAATAGCACGTTTGTTGTTAGATTCATCGAAAAACAAGATAAAGAAAAATAGTAATTGTAACTAGATATGAAGACATCCCTGGTATTGATTGATATTCAAAATTATTGGTGTTAGGTTATAATGAGCACGTATTCAATCGGTTATAGTTGTGTTGGTGTATATGACAATTGAAAAGTGGTTCTTCGTCACTTTAGGTGCAAGCAAACAGTTTCAAATGCTTATCCAATCAAGATTATACATGCATTTTTGATAAGCCATTTATTAAATCTGAAAAAAGTCTACAAAACACCAGAAATGAGAGGCTTAATATAGTATCTTGCACCAAAAGTGACGAAGAACCTGAAAAGTATACCAGATTCCAGTTGAAAAGTATACCAGTGCTCATCGTTTGCGAAGATAAAAAAAGTAATCTAAACGTAGGTTAGATTCTTTTATTTTTGATCCATTTTTGGGTTTCTTTCATCCTAAATAAATCGCCGTTCTTATGAATAGCTTTCCATAAGAAAGGAAATAGCTATCGAATGGAGTATAGAAAAACAATTTTTAATAATCAAGAAGAAATTAATGACTAAAAACTGTCAGTTGAAGGTTGCTAAAAGCTGTCGCTTCATTCTTATGAAAAATAGTCGGTTTTTATGTTTGCTGATCACATCCCGACCCGCGTTCTTTAAATTTATAATTTCAATCGTCATTTGATTGCATAAATCTAAAAAAGTAGCAACGATAAAGTGTTGAATCTCCGTGAATATATATTTATTCAACAAGCCTTAGTGTATGATTCAGATTCTGTCGGATATATACTATTTTTTTCGAATACATTATAAAGCATGCAACAAAATTAAAATAATTTGGCCCAGGTTAAAAATATATTTACCTGGGCCAAGTTGTTATACAACTAATCTTTTAAAGACAAAATAAAGACTTTACTTATCATTTATTGGAAACAACCTTAAATGTTGCCAGATTGCCCTTATGGTCTGTCGGCCAGATGGTTTGCGGAGTAAAGAACTTGTCTTTTGAATCGATCTCTTCTATCTTTCCCCGAATGACAGTCTCGGACGGTCCGACCAAAATACTTTTTTCCAACGAAAGCGAAGCATTGGTCGGATAATAATAAATAAAATCAATCCTATCTCGTTCATCCACATCCGGGGCCCATGCTAACTTTTCAAACTTGGCTTTTTCTGCCAGCTTATTACCTGCCGGGAATGTAAATCCGGGATACAGGATCGGATTTGGATATTTTTCACGATATGAATCTTTAAATCCGGCTCTTTGCAGCATCACAGAACAATCCCAATTGATAATAGCTCCGTTATGATCCCACAGGTTTTTCGTATTAGCCTGCCAGTCCAGATGGGAAGGTTCGTTGAAATCTCCTCCCATTATCACAGGAATTCCCTTTTGGATTTCAATCTGTG
>JAQWFB010000008.1 GCA_028704635.1 Candidatus Shapirobacteria bacterium | reverse complement strand
CTGTTTATGCTCTTTCCACTGAAAATTGGCGTAAACGTTCAGCCGAAGAAGTCAAAGGTATTTTTAATTTACTAATTAATGTTGTTAAAACTAAAAGTAAAGAATATCAAAAATCTGGTATTAAATTTTTTGTCTTAGGTAATTTTCAAGCCTTTCCTTTTAAAGTCAAACATGCCATCAAAAAGATTTTAAATATGGTTTTAGATAAAGAGAGAATTAAATTTAACGTTGCTCTTAATTATGGGGGTCGCGACGAAATTGTTAACGCCATCAAAAATATTGTCAAAGATGGAGTTAAAGCTTCAGATATTAATGAAAAATTAGTTTCTGATTATCTTTACACCACTGGTCAACCCGATCCAGATCTAGTTATTCGTCCAGGCGGAGAATTTCGTCTTTCTAATTTTCTTTTATGGCAAACATCCTATGCTGAACTTTATTTTACTAATATTCTCTGGCCAGACTTCACCCCCAAAGAATTAGAAAAAGCTATTTATTGGTATCAACAACGCGATCGTCGTATGGGTAAATAAATTGTAAATTGCTACAATATATTTACTCATGTTTATTATTCAAGTAACATCAACTTATCCACCAAGTATAAATGGGGTAGCTATTGGTGTTGAAAAAATAAGTGAAGAACTAAAGAAAAAAGGTCACCAAGTAATAGTAATTGCCCCCAATAATTTTAAAAAAAATAAATCAAAAGACAAAATAATCAGATACCCATCAGTGCCGAATCCGGTCGTAAAAGATTATCCACTACCTCTTTATCCTAATTTTAAAAAAATTATCAAAATTTTAGGAAACAAAAAACCAGACATAATTCATGTTCATGATCCTTTCTATATAGGTAATTTTGCTAAAAAATTGGCTTTATATTACCAAATTCCATTAGTTTTTACTTATCATACTCGATACGATGATTATGCTCAAAATTATCTAAGGTTTTTACCTGGACAAATCAAAAAAAAATTAGTAATGAAAAAAGTTGACGGTTTCTGTAAAGATGTAGATCTTATCATTTCCAATTCAGAATCAATTAAACAGGAATTACTGCATAGAATACCGGAATTAAAAGTTGCCACTATTCCTTTTGGACTACCAGTCATTCCTAAAGTAAACTTGTCTAAAAAAGAAACCAGAGATGCACTTAATTTACCTAAAGATAAAAAAATATTATTAGTCGTTTGTCGATTAGCCAAAGAAAAAAATGTCCCCCTTTTAATTAAAAGTTTAAAAAAATTAAATGATGATTATTTTTTGATGGTTGTTGGTGGAGGTGAATATCAAAAACAACTTGAAAAAATAGCCATAGAAGAAAAAGTAATAAATAGGATAAAATTTTTTGGACCAATAGAACATCATAAATTAGGAATTTTTTATCAAACAGCTGATATTTTTACCTACAGTTCTATTACTGAAACTCAAGGCCTCATTTTTTTAGAAGCCTTAAGTTTCAATCTCCCCATTGTTGCCGTTGATTGCGAAGCCGCCCGAGAATGGGTACTACCCGGTGGGGGAATTCTAGCCCAAAATAATCCTAAAGATTTTTCGATCAAGGTAAAATTAATTGAAAAACACGACAAAACTGAAATCGCCAAAAAGGCGACCAAGGTTGTTTCCAAATCTTCTAGTCAAAATATGATTGAAAAAATGTTAATCGAATATAATCAGATTAAAAAATCTACATAAAACTCACACCCAACAAAACTTCCACGATCTTAGCAATAAAATAAGACACAAAAATAATTAAAAACCCAATCAATGCTCCGGTTATTTTTCCATAAGCAGCCTTTGATTTGTCTGGATTTCCTGCCGATGTCATTAATCCAATTCCGCCAGCAACCAACAATAAAAGTAATATTAATCCCGCTACAACATAAACATAAGGCAAAAGTTTTCCAACTATTTCCCCGATAGTTGCATTTTGAAATTTAAAACCAGTACCACTATAATAATCCATTAATGCCATTTTTAATTAATTCCTGGAATTTGTAAAATATTAACTGCTATTAATCTTAAAATAAAAATCGAAAAAATGCAGACCAATAAACCAACTATCGCCGAAGTGATTGTTTCTCTTGCCCCCTGAACCTTCTTTTCATCCCCAGCAGATGTTGCAATTAAAATAAAACCATAAGCCATCAATAAAAATGCAATTCCACCTGCCACTCCAAACAACCAAGTTAATAACCATGGCACAAATTTTTCCATTTCCACCGGGATACACCCCAATGCTGTATTAATTGAAGAACTAGTACAACCGGCAAAAGGATCATAAGCCAAAACTGTCTTTTTAAAAAAGCCTCCAAAACCGAAAGTCAACATTCCTAAAACCAATAATATCTTTCTCTTCAACATATTTGTAGTATATCAAATGTTAAAATTAAACTGTGTATTTAAAGCCCAAAAAATTATTAATTTTTATTTTATTTTTTTTCTCGGCTTTTTTAATCACTCAATCCGTTTTTGCCAAAACCATTGATGAAGAAATTGCCGATATTACCAAACAAATTACAGATTTAGAAAATTCCATTGCTCCTTTAAAGAAAGAATCAACTGGTCTTCAAGCCAAACTTACCTCTGCCAAAACCCAAATTGCATCTATAAGTAATCAAGTCGACAGTCTTAGTCAAAAATTAGTCAATAAAGAAACAGATCTTGAAGTCCAAAAACTTTTATTAGCGGAAAGAGTCAAACGTTACTACAAAAATAGTAAAAGTTATAATTCTTTTTTAATCTTATTTTCCACTTCTGATAATAAAAATGGTTCTGTTTTTCAACAATATGCCTGGTATCAATCAATTATTTCTCAAGATAAAAATACTATCACCCAATACACTACCGATATCACCATTTTAACTGACAATAAAAATAAACTCGAAGTCGAAAAAAATAAATTAGCTAAAGTTAAAAAAGACCTCGAATCCCGTTCTAGTTTTTTAGCCGGAGAAATTAAAAAAGCCGAAACTTACAAAGCCGAATTATCGGCTAAACAAAAAGATCTCGAAGCTAAAAAATTAGCCAGTTTAAACTTACCAACTAGTGTTG
This sequence comes from Candidatus Shapirobacteria bacterium, assembly GCA_028704635.1. GTDB lineage: Bacteria > Patescibacteriota > Microgenomatia > UBA12405 > UBA12405 > WARW01. Next base: position 34,027 of record JAQWFB010000008.1, on the reverse strand, counting down.
GTAGTGGGGGAAATATGCTCTGTACTGACGATCGTAAGACTGATCCTGGATTTGGCACTGGTTTTGCCTTTTTTACTTTCGGAATTCCTCATCATGTCGGTTTAAACCAATATGGTGCTTATGGTCGAGCCAAAGCTGGTCAAAATTATAAAGACATTATTAATGCCTATTTTAATAATGTTACTTTTGATAAAAAACCCAATGTTAATATCAAAGTAAATGATGGTAATGAAATTGGTGCTGAAACAAGAGGAAAAGGAAAAATTATTTGGACTGGTAGTTTAGAAGATTATTTAAAGAGAATTTATGAAGTGCCAAGTAGTTGGCCATCAGAAGCACTTAAGGCTCAAGTAGTCGCTGCCCGGTCTTATGTTTTAGCTGTAACAAATAATGGTCAAAATTCAATTTGTAACAATCAACATTGTCAAGTATTTAAAACAGATTCTAAAGGTGGTGGCTGGGAGCAGGCGGTTAATACTACCGAAGGCGAAGTTCTCACTCAAAATGGTCAAGTAGTCACCGCTTGGTTTGCTTCTACTGCTGGTGGTTACACCTACACCTCTGCCGACGTTGGCTGGAAATCCACCGGTTGGACTAAAAATACTCGCGATACTTCCGGTGATGTTAATTCTTTTGAAGATTTACAAAATAAAGCCTATGATAAAGATTCGCCTTGTTTTTATGCCGCCCAAGGTTATCGTAAAGAATATAATAAATCAGCCTGGTTAAAACCTAGTGAAGTTGCCGACATCGTTAATTCAATTCTTTTATCTCAAAAAGATTCTTCTGTTAATAATAATCTTTTACCTCCAGATCAAGGTGGTTGGAGTATTGATCAGATTAAAAATGAACTTCAAAGTCGTGGCGTTACTCCATACAACACCATTAATTCAGCCTCTGTTTCTTGGGACAAAGGTAGTGGTCGCACTACTCAAATTTCTCTTTCTGGCGACGCTGGTTCAGTCAGTTTTGATGGTTCCACTTTCAAAAGTTATTTCAATTCTCGTGCCCCATCCAACATTTCCATCGTTGGTCCTCTTTACAACGTTGAAAAAAGATAATTTAATTAAGACTTCTCCCTTTGTTAAGGGGAGATACCGGTTTATCCGGAGTGAGGATTTGTAATAGGCTAGGGGAGATTGAATTTCATGTTAAAATAACTCAATGACTCGTTCAAAAGATTTAGACACTATTGCTCCAGATGATTTGTCCACCGAAGTTTCAACGAAGGTGGATGAAGTTGTCCACTCTCCCAAAAAAAAGAAAATAATTAAAACTAAAATTAAAACAGAAGAATTTATTGTCAAAGAAGATTTCAATCAAAAAATCCACGACATTTTAGGTCACACCAAAAATCCATTTTCTTCCTTTTTAGTTCATCCCAAAGTTCTCAAATTTACCGAGCAAGACGACCATGAAATAATTTATCTTGCCGTTCGTCCACACTGGATCACTAATATTTCTTGGTTTTTTATTTCCATTGCCATGCTTTTTTTCCCTTTATTATTCGGATATCTTACTTTTCTCAATGTCTTTCCAATTCAATATCGATTTGCCCTTGTTCTTTTTTGGTATTTAATAACTTTTATTTATGCTTTTGAAAAATTTTTATCTTGGTATTTTGATCTTTTTTTAGTTACCAATGAAAGATTAGTTGATATTGATTTTAATAATCTTCTAAACAAACATTTTGCCGAGGCTGACATTTCTGCAATCCAAGATGTCTCTTTTTCTATTAAGGGTATTTTAGGAACTTTTTTCAATTTTGGCACTGTTTTAATTCAAACCGCTTCCGAAAAAAACCAAATAATTTTTAACAATGTTGCTAACCCTCAAAAGATAATGCGACTCTTAAAAGAACTTAGGGATTTAGATGAACACCAAGGAGATCAATTATGAATAATTTTTTAACTAGTAATAATTTAGAATTTTATTTGTTCGGCATTACCAAAATTTTCTTTGTTCTTTTTGCTCTTCTCTATTTTGTTTTTGCCATAATTGTAGTCAAACAAGTCACTTCAATGTCTAAAAGTGTTAGCGATAAATTCAATTACATTCTTATTATTTTTTCCTTTCTCCATCTTGCCTTTTCAGTTCTATTAATCCTAATAATGCTTGGATTGTAGTATCATTAATTGATGCACTTCATTTGTCGTTCATTTAGCGGTAACTCCGAGTCAAATTCTTGGTCCCGTTATTGGGAGAATGACCCCGATGATCCATTTTTAAAATCTACCAAAGGACATCTTTTTGCTTTGATTAATATCAGCTCTGATGAAGAAAAAGAATTAAATTCAATTGGTCATGACATTAATTTTGAATTTAACCAAAATTATTTTAATTCCGAAAACAATTTAGATATTCTAAATAATCTTCAACAATCAATTAATTCTATTGTCAAAAATCCGCTTTATTCCGATTATCAAATAGATTTTTCGCTTGCTGTTATTTTAAATAACCAACTTTTTTTAGCTACCTTTGGCAACAGTAAAGTCATACTAAAGCGCCAAAATCAAATCAGTCTTCTATTAAATAATTCTGGAAATCAAATAGAAACTCTTACTGGTCAAATTGAAAACCAAGACAGGATTTTTTTACTAACCAATTCGTTTTTTGAAAAAATCACTTGGCAAAAAATAAAATTATTTTTATCCGACCCAAAAATCGAAAACGTTGAAGAAAATTTTTTGTCTGCCATTTTTTCTCTCAAAGATCAAAAAGATTTAGCTGCTGCTCTTATTGAAATCGAGGAAGACTATCAAGACGATCAAGATTTAACCATTAATCCGACTATTAATATTGAGAAACCTAATTTTAATTTCTCAAAAATTTCTCAAATTATTACTGATCATAAAAAAGATTCTTCAGTTTTTATTTCTCATCACGAAATTAAAGAAGTCGGAAAAAGAAAAAAAATAAGTCTATTATTAGGAATAATTCTAATTATTGGCCTTTCTTGCAGTATTTATTTTGGGCTTCAAAAAAATAAAACTCAAAAAACTGAGAAACAATACCAAGAACTAAAAACAGAAATCGTTTCCCAAATTGAAAATATTAATCAAACTAAGAACTTAAGTCTTGACAGTGCTAGCGAAGCCGCTACCGTTGCTCAAAACACTATCGAAAAAATGGTAGCTTTAAAAATTCATCAAGACGAAATTGAAAATTTCAATTCTCAATTAAAAACTATTCTTTCACAAACAGGTTCTTCTGAAAGCTATGTTCCTGATTTTTTTTATGACACCAGCAATATTGTCAGTAATCCTCAATTTAAAAAAATAATTTTTAATGACAATAAAATCTATCTTCTCGATTCAATTAATGGTCGAATTGATTACTTGGATGTCGATTCAAAATCAACCAAATCAGTTTTAATTTCTGAAAAAATCAAGTCGGCCATAAATCTAACCTTAGACAAAACTAATCTTTATTTAATGAATCAAGACAATATTAGTCTGGTTGATAAAAGCGATGTCACTTCAAAAATCAGCCTAGTCGATGTAAAACCTACTGATTTCAAATTCTGGAACGGATCAGCCTATGTTGTTGATTCCGAAAATCAAACCATTTGGAAATTTACCCCCAATTCTTCTGGTTTTTCTAAAGCCCAAAATTGGTTAAAAAATGACGCTAAATTAGATTTGGGTGCCATTTCCCTTTCCATTAATGGCAAGATTTGGGTTCTTCATCAAAATGGCACAGTGGTTCCTTATTTAAGCGGAGTCAAAGAAGATTTTACCCCCAGCCAAACCTCTCAATTTATCAAAACAGACAATTTAGATGTCACCCAAGAAAAAGAGCTTTTATCTTTTGTTGACAATGACAACACTATTTATCTTTATCAAAAATCAGGGGAGTTGCTTTCAAAATATAATCTTGGTCAACTAAAGGTTAGTGATATTGCTTTTGATGAAAAAAATAATGTTCTTTATATTCTCGGTACCGACCAAAAAATTTACCGCCAAAGTTTCTAGTTAGCCTCAATTATTTGCATTATAGGATATTTTATGTTAAAATCTTCACCAAGTTAGATTAATTTATTTAATCGTACTTTTACAGCATAATAGATTAAAAAATAAGAAAGGATTGTGGTGTTTTGAAAAATTCAAAAATACTTACTGTAATTGCCATTATTTTTGTTTTCGTCTTATCATTATTTACTGTCAACATAGAATTAGAAAATCAGGGATTAAAAAAGGCCATCAAGAACCAACAAAATCAAATAAACAGCCTACAAGATGAAATAACAAGTTTTTCTCTTGAAAACCATCTTTTAATGGAGGAAAATAAAAAACTTACCAAAGAAAACAAAGACTTAATCAATGCTTTTAATGAAAAATTGGAAGGAATTAGAAAACAAGCTCAGAGTGGAAATATTAAACCAGCAAACTCCGGAATTTCCCCACGTTTTATTTTAACTAATCGTGGTGGTTTTAACCGTTTCCTTCGTCAAGAAACTCTAAAAAATATTACCAAAAAAGGATCATATCAATATAAGCAAGAAGAAGTTTTTTTTGATGTTGATGACTTAATTTCATGGCAGAATTTGGGTAGTTGGAAAATAAGCCACTATACAACATCTGCCGAAGAATGTGGTAATAATTTAGGTATCACTACCTCTGGTCAACTAGCCACCCCTGGATTCACTATTGCAGTGGATCCTAATGCTCGACAATTAAAGAGAATTTTTTATTCCAAAGATCTTGGTTTTGTCATATCTGCTGACACTGGTGGATCTATAAAAGGCCAAAATCGGGCCGATTATTTAACCACTTCAAAAACAACACCGATACCGGAAACAACGAACATGTTTTTGGTATATTAAAAAATAATATTCAAAAAATCTATTTATGCTGAACCCTATGGGGCTTTTTGATTACAAAATCAACAAAGCCCCTTTTTTTTTGTTAAATAGGTCTAAATTTGAACCGTAGGGCCAAATTTTGCCTATTTATCAAACTCCGATTTATCGGAGCATTTCCACCTAAAGACACGATCCCGATTTATCGGGATATTGATATAATTCAATCAAGCATGAAACATTTCAACAAAGAATCACGAGATTACGAATTTATCGCCAAATTTGAAGCCGGCATTGCCTTAACTGGCTCTGATGCCAAGTCGTTACGCACTCAAACCCCTCAATTTGCCAATTCTAAGGTTGAAATTAAAAACGGCCAACCAATTCTTTTTAATTTAACTATTCCTTTATATAAATATTCTCAAGGCCAACCAATCGACACCACCCAAGAAAGAAATTTATTATTATCTCAAAAAGAAATATTAAAACTAATCAGCCTTCGTAATCAAAAATATATGTTGATTCCCATTTCTATTTTTACAAAAGGGAAGTGGTTTAAAGTTGAAATCGGTGTCGGCCGCAAAATGCGCAAGTACGAAAAACGCGAAAAAATCAAAGCCAAAGAAATGAAAAAAACTTTAAAATAATTTTTCCTGTATTATTAATATATGAAATTAAACGATGTTTTAAAGCCTCATTTTTTATCAGATGAAGAAATGGCGTTAAAAGATAAACAATTATCTATTAGAGAAGAAGAGCAATTAATTAAAGAAATGCTTTCTTTGATAGAAGAAAATAAAAAAGTAGAAGAAGAATTATCACCTCAAGAAAATGGGCTTAATTGCTAACAATGACTTGTTTGAAATTTTAAAAGGAAAAGATATTTATTTAGATAATGATTTTCTTTGTAGATTATTAAAAGATAGTCAATTTAGTGAAGAATTTTTAAAAATATCAATTAAAAGTTTTTTAAAAATAGATCCATTAATCGAATTTGAGTTTTATCGAGATTTATATGAACCAAAATCTTTACAAACCAGAAAAAATTTTTTAAGTAGTAATGCCTTTAATTTAATAGCTGACACATCAGAATTTTTTCTAAAAATTAAAGAAAATGCTCTTTTGCTATCAAAAATTTATAAATTACAAAACGAAAATGGAGCCAGTCTTACTGATTTTTTTCTAGCAGCAAGAATCATGGTCAGTTATAAAAATAGTTTATTGATTACGGGCAATAAGAAACACTTTCCGTCATGCGTTTTTAATATTGAAGGGGTAATTAATACTGAACACCCACAAAATGGTTCTATTAATTCTTTCTCTGTTTTAAGTTTTAATAAAGAACAATTTGATACTTTTTTTGAAAAATTAGACCAAATAACAAATAAAAAAACAAACAATTCTGTCAAAATTCCATTTCGTATTAATTTAGATAATTTTCATTAAAAAATCCGCCAAAGCGGATTTTCTATTTAGCGGAGATGCCAGGTAATGAACCCAGGTCCGAAAGTCGACTGTAAAAAACCTCTACAAGCTTAAATTACTTTATCCTACACTTCCAACAACTAAAGTAAGCGAAAAGTGTTGGAATGTCGATTATTGAGGGCATTACCCCTCTCTTAAATTATTAGAAAATCGAGATCCTAATAACAGCGTTCTGATTTAGTTAACACTTTTTAATTCCCCTCAGAACAGAAAACTAAAAAATGGTCGTGCTTAAGCTAAAGCGTAAGCATTAACTTTAGGAACGAAAGCACCAGTAAAGGCGTTTGCAACTTCGGTTAATTTGACACCAAAAGTATTTTTGGCATAATTGTTTTGACTCTGTTTAACGACTCATGAATCAAAGTCGGCTTGCAGCTTTTTAAAGTTCTAACTCCGTCAATGCAATACATCTCCAGGAGGTCTATATTATAGCATTTTTGGGTCATTTTTAGTAGAGACGCAATATATTGCGTCTCTACACCCCCAAACAATTTAGGCGGAAATCTCCTTTTTCATCTTAGAAATGACGAAAAATAAAATAATACTTGTCGCCAAAACCCACACTTCACTAAATTGTTCAAAATATAATTTAAACACCGACGATAAAAATATACCCACAATCAATCCCATTTGAAAAAACTTTAATCCCTTAACTTTCCTTTTGGTGGTCATAAAAAATATTCCCATTACAAAAAATATCGCCGTAATTGAATCAAAAAATATTTTGCCCGCCATCATATAAAAATCCGATTTAGAAATAAGATCATAACCACCACTAAACTTCTGAAGCATTTGCATTTTTTGTGGATTAATTAAAATACGAATCGTTTCCTGAATTTTATCGATTGCCCAAACACTGGCATAAATAGCCAAAATAAAAGTCACCAGTCTTGTTTTAAAAAATTTATTATATGAAAAGTACCCGGTTTTAGCTATTAACATTCTCCACCAACTATTTGGATTTATTTTTTTTGTTTCTTGTTTTTCAAAAAATAATTTTAATTCTTTTGCTAAATTTTTAATATTTAAATCATTTTTCTTTTTAATAACTTTTTGCAAATTTTTTATCGTCTCTCGTTTTTCATTTTCATCCAAATCATTTTCTACTACATCTTCCAATTTAGTAATCGCCGCATACAAAAGAGTCTTTGTGTCCTGTGGCTGATTATTTTCTAAATGTCGATAAATTAAATACAACGCAATAAAACTAATATAAATAATAATTATCGCTGGTTGAAACCAATAATCATTATCTTTAGTAATATATTTACCCACCTCATCAATAAAAAGTCCCCATCCCATTCCCGAAATTATTGCTGCCGTTTTTCTAATTTTTTCGCCATGAAATACCAACATTAACATACTACCAATTACCATCAGCATCCCTCCCCAATTAGCATGAGCAATATGCCACACTCCAAAACTGATTGTTGGCCAACCAAATAATTGCAAAAAATATCTAGTCACTAAAAGTGTTACCAAAGCTGAAATCATCAAAATTAAAACTAAATCCGCTGCGTTCCCTCTTTTTGTCAAATTTTGATTCATAATATATCATACAACAATGTCATTAATTTTAGATCTAATCTTTCCTAAAAAATGCTACGGTTGCGGCCAAACAGGGGAATACATCTGTTCAAAATGTCAAAAAAATATCAACATTTTAAATACTAAACCACCTCAAAATGGTTTTAATGGAGGTCTTAGTCTTTTTAAATATCATTCATTTATAAAATCAGCCATTGTCGATTTAAAATATGGTTTTGTTTCCGATAATACCAATGATTTAGCCGATTTTTGCGTTAAAACCTTAAAATCAAAATTTCCAAATTTAATTAAATATTGGCATCAAAATAATTTTGTTTTAATTCCTATTCCTCTTCATCAATCTCGTCAAAACTGGCGTGGTTTTAACCAATCAGATATTTTAAGTCAAAAAATTGCCTCAAAACTTTCTTTAGATTTTTCCAATCAAATTTTAATCCGTTACCAAAACACTGCCGTTCAAGCCCGATTTAAAAATATTAAAGACAGAAAAAACAATGTCGCCAATATTTTCTCTTTATCCCCAGTATCAGGAAAATTTAAACATCAAAACTTTATTCTTTTTGATGATGTCTGTACCACCCAATCAACTCTAATTTCTGCTCAAAAAACTCTTAAAATCTCATCCCCAAATCAGTGTTGGTTTTTAACTCTATCGGCTGGATAACTTCTTCCTGGTTAATAATTGTTCCTTCCATTTGTTGCATTCCTTCGATCGGAGTTAGTGAACTTAGATAAAAATTATCAACTTGTAATCCATGTTGACTCAAAGAGTCTATTAATTCTTGTTTGACTTCATCTTCAATAATACTTCTGTCGGTTGACAAGGCTTTAATTAAAGTATGATTTGTTAAAACTTTTCTTATGCGACTTCTAGTTACGGGTCTAACCACTTTTGAAACAAAATTCTCGCCGATATTTTGCCAAATTTCTGGCAATCTTTCAGTGTCAAGTTTTATTAAAACCGTAGCTTCTACCGCCACAAATTTATTATCAGATGTCACTGCATTAATCACTTCATCACCCATGATTTCTTTATTGTCTTTCAAAGTAACATCCTTCGAAATAGTGTATTCAATTAATTGAGCGTTAAAAAGCTTAGCCCTATGAATTAATGGCACTTTAAAATGCATTCCCGGGTACCAAACATTTTTCATCACCCCCGTAAAAATACTATAAATACAAGCCACATGGCCTGGTGGTACTGTCACTATAAAACCGCCAACAACCTCGTCAACGAGAAGTGATACTAATAAATTGTCTATTGATGCCATATATCTAGATGATTATATCAATAATATAGTCAAAAAACTAAAAAGCAGATGCAATTTCAGTTAATTCCTTTTCCGGATCCTTTGCTTTTATAATAAAGGTTGAAATTAAAACTCCTTTTGCCCCTAATTTTAAAGATACAGATACATCCTCCTTTGAATGTATTCCAGCTCCTACTAAGATTGGAATCTTAGGATATTTTTCTACTATTTTTTTTATTATTTCTGGTTTTTCACTGGCCACCGATTTTTCTTTATTTCCAATAAATTCTTTCGGTTCGTAGGCAATTATATCTGGTTTAATATTTTTTGCCCATCCTTCCGCCTGTCCCAAACTACTAATACAAACCACTGATTTAAAATCTTTTGGCCAATCAGCCAACATTTTCTTTACTGTTCCTGGTTTAATTCGGTGTTCTGAATGATTCAAAATCGATCCGTCTATTTTAAGAGATGCAGCTTGAAAAGGGGATGTGAATCCTGTTTTTGCCCCATCATTAAATTCATCCACTGCCTGTAAATAAACTTCCATGTCTAATTTTTCTTTAATTCTAACCGCATCTAATACCGAAACCACCGGAATAATTTTCACTCCACTTTTTTGACTTACCTTTTTACAAATTTCCGCCAACTTCAAAGCTCCATCTCCAAATGTTTCTTTATATAATTTAAAATTTACTAAAATCATATTTTATTTTAATTCGTATTTTTGTTGTAATTGAGATATCCCACTAACTACCGTAGTAACAGCTTCTTCAGTGTCTGAACTATTAATCAAAATAGTATTCACAGCATCACTAAAATATTTTTGCATCTGTGTGTTTAAACCATCATCCCAAGTATTTGAAGCCAAATACCAACTTGTGGCACTATTTGCCGTCTCAACTAAAGGTTTAATTTTATCATTACTGCTTATTTTATTAACCATACTCTTTCTTGGATAAATTTGTCCAAAACTTCTGATTTGTGAATCAGCTTGATACATTTTTTCTAAAACTTCAGCCGACGATAAATATTCCAAAAATTTCCAAGCTTCTTCTTGATATTTACTTTTACTATTAACACCTTCAGTCCAATAACTTGCCCAATAAATATTTGTCAACTCAGCTCCAGCGCCTACTTCACTAGTCGATACAGATGATGTCGTTGGTAATTGAGGCATACTCGCTATCCCAAATTTTAAATTTGGATTTAAAGCTTGAATGTCAAAAACCCTCCATGATGGGCCAAAATAAAAACCTAAATTTCCACTGGCAAAAAATTGAGTCGAATTTGGTAGTGTTTCATCCCAAACTTTATCGCTAGTTTTAAACAAAGTATAAAAACTAAAAACATCCTTCAATTTAGTCGCATTTTCAGTCGAACCAATATCTGTAAAATTAACTCCATTTTGTTTCATCATCAACCCAACAACATCACTCCAATGATCCACATTATCAGTTAAACCAAGTGCCGCCCCTGCCACTTTAATTTTTTCCTTGTCATCTTTTTCAGTTATTTTAACCGCTGCTTTTTTTAAACTCCACCAATCGTTTGGGACCTCGACTTGTGCTTTATTTAAAAGTTCTGAATTGTAAAACATAACCAAACCGTCATACATCAATGGCACCGATAACCACCCTCCATTTACCTTTAAATCATTTTTATAAACATCAAAAAAATCAGTTTCTAGTCCAATATTGGTCACTGTTTCACTAGGAACTGGCGCTAAATTGTTTTCAAACATCGGAATCCAAGTATTATGAATTCTAAAAATATCTGGCACATCCTCAGTTTCTCCTGATTTTGCCAATCTTCCGGCTAATAAACCTCTATATCCATCTTTTTGTTTCTTTTTATATGTAATTTTTATATTCGGATTTTTTGTCTCAAAATCAGCAATTATCCCATTCATAACACTTTCGTCTTCCCATAATCCCCAATAGTTTAGTGTTACTGTTTTATCTACATTTCTACTTTTTAAAAAAAAGAAAATTCCTCCACCCAATAACAATAAAATTGCTAATACCACCATCAAAATTAGAGGTTTTTTATTTTTCTTTTTTATTTCTTCTGTTTTTATCGGTTGATCAACGTTTTCTATTCGTGGCATCACTATTGGTTGTTCATTCACATCTTCAGTTTTATTTTCGCCCTCAAAGAACACTTTCCTGGCTGGTAATGGTGATTTTATATCTTCAATACTCACATCTATATCATACCCTAAATATCAATCTCTTGGCTATAATTAATTCATGCAATCTTTTATTTTTTCAATCATTGCCACCGTTCTTGTTAGTCTGATTTCCTTGATCGGCATTTTTTTTATTTTTATAAAAACTCCTGTTCTCAAAAAGATTACCTTATTCTTGGTCAGTTTTGCTATTGGTGGTCTTTTAGGTGATGCTTTTATTCATTTAATTCCCGAATCTTTTAAATCCCAAAATCAAAGCCTTTCAGCTTCTTTGCTTATTATTTTGGGTATTCTCATATTTTTTGCTATTGAAAAAATTTTGCGCTGGCGTCATTGCCACGATCCAAATTGTCATCAAGATTCAGAAGATTCTTCTCACTCAACTTTAATCAATCTAATCGGTGATACTGTTCACAATCTTACCGACGGCATGATTATTGCTGCCAGCTTTATGGTTAGTATTCCGCTTGGTGTCACTACTAGTCTCGCGGTTGTTTTACATGAAATTCCCCAAGAAATAGGTAATTTTGGTATTTTCATTCACAACGGTTTATCTATTTCTAAATCTTTAGTTTACAATTTTATTTCCGCTCTTGCCTCTGTTTTGGGTGTCATTTTAACTTTTTTACTCGGTCAATATTTTATTAATGTTGCTTCTTTTCTAGTCCCTATTACTGCCGGGGGATTTATTTATTTGGCTGCTTCAGATTTAATTCCTGAGCTTCACCGCCATCAATCGCGAGCTAAACATTCTTTACTTCAACTATTTTTTATTATCCTTGGCGTCGCCCTCATGTCCCTTCTAGTTTTTCTCGAATAAATTCCCCGTCTTGTCAAAGAAGGGGTTAGGGGAAGATTGAATTAAAAGCAGTTTTAATCATGTATAATTTCAACATGAATATTAATGTCTATACCGACGGTGGTTCTCGCGGAAATCCAGGACATTCTGGCTATGGATTGGTTGTTTACGACGATGACCAAAAAATTTTATTTCAAGAATCAAAATATATTGGCATCAAAACCAATAATGAAGCCGAATACTCAGGCTTAATTGGCGCTTTAACTTGGATTAATAATAATCAAGATTCATTAAAAATTTCTAAAATTAATTTTAATTCGGATTCTCAATTAATGATTCGTCAACTCCTTGGTCTTTATAAAGTTAAAGCCCCTAATTTAATTCCAATTTTTCATAAAGCCAAAGATTTAATCAACTCAATTTCCTCGCCGATTATTTTTAAGGATGTTCGTCGAGATTTCAATAAACTCGCCGATCAATTGGCCAATGAGGCCATGGACAGAAAAACATAATTCATGAATAAAAAATCAATTCCTTATTTAATTCTCATAATTGTATTCATTTTTTTAACTCTTTTTTTTGGTCCCATCATCGCTAATTACAACAAAACTGGCAGTAATACTCTTCTTGTAAATAAGGATTACTCCTATCTTTCTCGTGATCAGATTTTATCCAAAATCGATCAGGATTTTGTTCTTCCCGATCATTTTATTTTAGTTTTACCAAATCAACAAGAAACAAGTCTTAAATTGGCCACAATTTCAGCCCAAATAAATAAAAATGAAATTGCCAATACCATGCTTTCTCGCCGACTCAATCAAGGAGTAATTGCCTACATAAAATATTTTTTTAAGCCTAAAAATTTTAATTTAGAAATCACCTTAGACGCCGATAAATTAAATCAACAAGCCGATTTATTTGCATCCCAAATAGATAAACCTTTTATTCCCACCGAATTAAATTATAAAAATGGTTCCATTTCAGTCGCTGTCGGTTCAACCGGGACACAATTCGATCGAGATGTTTTTATTAATAATCTTAACACTTTACTTTTAATTGGAAATTTCAATCAAAAAATTAGGTTAGAAACGCAAATTATTGGTAGTATCCCCACTAATGATCAAATAAATAACGCTAAGTCGCGAGCCCAAAAATTAATCAAAAAATCACTAATTTTAAGACAAGATTCTAATCAAAACACAATTAATAATGCCACTTTAATTTCTTGGGTTGGATTTAATAATAATTATCAAACCGACAAAATTAATAAATATATTGAAAAATTAAATTCTACTTTTAAAAAAGAGGGCACTGATGCCATTTTTAAAATGGAAAATAATAAAGTCGTTGAATTTATTCCAGCCCAAAATGGTATCACTATAAAAACCGATGAATTGGCCAATTTAATAATTGAATCATTAAACAAATTAATTAACACCGAAGATTTATCTGAAGAAATTACTATTCCCGTTACTATTGCTGAACCAAAAATAAAAAATTCTGACACTAATAATTTAGGCATTAACGAATTATTAGGCCAAGGAGTTTCTACTTTTAACCATTCCAGTGCCACTCGTAACATTAACGTCAAAAAAGGATCCTCAATTGTTAATAATATTTTAGTCGCTCCCGATACTACTTTTTCTTTTATTAAGAATCTAGGAGAAGTTAGTCTTAAAAATGGTTATACCAACGCTTATATTATTAGAGAGGGTAAAACTGAGCTTGATGTTGGTGGTGGAATTTGTCAAGTGTCCACCACTCTTTTTAGAGCAATGCTCAATGCTGGTTTAAATATCATCCAAAGACAAGCACATGCTTACCGTGTCAGCTACTACGAGGAAGACTCTAAACCGGGTTTTGATGCCACTGTTTTCATTCCCAGTCCTGATCTTAAATTTATTAACGACACTGGTCATTATGTTTTAATTCGCAATATCTATGACGGCGATAATAAAAAACTTACCTATGAAATTTATGGCACTAGTGATGGTCGTAAAACTGAAATTTCCAATTATAAGCAATGGGGCGCTCAATCAGCCCCACCCGATGTTTATATTGACGATCCGACCCTTGAGGTTGGTAAATTAATCAAAACTGAAAGTAAAGTTCCCGGTCTAAAAACTTCCTTCGATTGGACTGTTACTAAATCAGATGGCACCATGCTTCATCAAAAAACTTTCATCTCTAATTTCGTTCCATGGGCTGCTGTCTATCGCCGCGGCACTAAAACTAATTAAAAGTTGAGTCTCGGATTTCTGTCTAATTCTTCCTTATTCTCCACAAATTCACCTCTCAAAGCTTTGTAATAACCAACCACTCCAATCATCGCTGCATTATCAGTATTAAATTGTTTTTTAACTGGCATTAACAGGGGAGCATTGAACTCTTTAGCCAATTTTCTCAATCTTTTTCTCAATTCCAAATTAGCCACCACTCCACCACTGGCCATTAAAGTTTTTGGATTATAAAATTCAATGGCTTTTTTAAATTTTATTAACAGACTATCAAAAACAGCATCTTGAAAACTAGCCGATAAATTGGTTAAATTTTCACCAATTTTTTCTTTTGGCCATTCTCTAATTTGATAATAAAATGATGTTTTTAATCCGGAAAAAGAATAATCAAAATTTTTCTGAGTAGACAAAGGGCGGGGAAGTTTTAAATAATTTTTATCACCAGTTTCTGCTAATCTTTCAATAATTGGTCCACCTGGATATCCCAACCCCATCATTTTTGCCGCTTTATCTAAAGCCTCACCCGCCGCATCATCCAAAGTCTCTCCAACCACTGTGTATTTAAACCCTCCTTTTTCAAGGGAGGGTGTCCCGCAGCGGCGGGACGGGTGGGTTTGTTCCATTAAAACCAGCTTTGTGTGTCCACCTGAAACCGTCAACGCCAGTGCCGGAAATTCAATTTTTCTTTCAGGTTTTCCTTCTTTATTTTTAATTAAATTAGCCAAAATATGACCTTCCACGTGATTTATCCCAATTAATTTTTTATTAAATTTTATCGCCAATTCTTTGGCCTTATTTACTCCTACCCCTAAAGCAATTGCTAACCCTGGTCCCACCGTCACCGCAATCGCGTCAATTTCTTCCATCTTAATTTTTGCCCTTTTTAAGGCAATTTTTATTTCCGGCTCGATTCTTTCTATATGCGCCCTTTTAGCAATATCTGGCACCACTCCTCCCCACTTTGCATGCAAATCAGTCTGTGACGAAATAACACTTGAAATCAGACAGTCGTTTTCCAAAACGGCTGCGCAAGTATCATCACAACTAGTTTCTATTGCTAATATTTTCATAATTAATGTATTATAAATATATGGATCCGAAAAATATGAAATTTCTTATACCATCCATCGTCTTGCTGATTTTATCAGGCTTAGGCATTTTTTTCATTTTTAAAATAAATAATTCAACCGAAACTGCCATAACCATCACTACTCCAACACTAACACCCACCTCTATTCCCACCCAAATACCTACCATCACTATTACTCCCGTTGCCACCGCCACAGCTACTATTACTCCCACCGCCACACCATCTACTAAAACCAAAACAAAAATAACACCCACTTCCATTCCTACTAAAATACCAACTATTACTGTTATTCCAACACCAACCATCATTTCCAGTATTTTAAATTTTAAAAATACCAATGATAGTTTTTCTGTAAATTACAGTTCTAATAGAAAACTTTATCAAGACACTGAAAGCTCCGGTAATCGTTATACTTTTTACAGTCCTACTGGCAATTTTGCTGTTCATGTTGCCAAAAGTGGAACTTGGTCTTGGACCAATCCCGATCGTAATTTCAATTCAGATCTAGTCGTTTCCGGTCAAAATACTTATCATTACGATATTTCCACCCAAACCATTGTCGATCTCCAATCAAGTACCAAAAACTACACTATTCAATGTGTTCACAACGGTAAAGAGGCTTTAAAAACAGAGTGTGAAGAATTCATAAATTCCTTCCAGCTTTTGTAAAGCCATTTCAATACCTTATTTCTCTCGTCTTTTCATCCAAATACTTAAATTGAATCGTCACCACTTTGTTTTCTTTTTTTAATCTTTCAAAATTTTTCTCACCCATATTTTCTGGCCATTCAACACATGCAACATTATTTTTAAATAAATCAAAAAATTTAATTTCTTCTAATTCATAATCCGCACTAATTCTATACAAATCAAAATGCAAAAAACTATCAATATCTCCAACTTTATAACTTGATAAAATTGACGAACTTTTAACTAATTTGTATTCATTATAAATAACAAAAGTAGGGGAAGTAATTCTTTCTTTTACTCCTAATAAATGTCCTATTTTTCGACTAAAAACTGTCTTTCCACATCCCAAATCGCCAGTTAATGCAAAAATTATTGGCTTACCGCCGAATTTTTTTAATAAAAATTCTGCAATCTTCTCTGTTTCTTTTTCGGATTTTGAAATCAATGTCTGACTATTTTTTGTGACCAAATCCCCACGTCTTAAAATTTTTAATTCGGCTTCAGTCGCATCAATTACTGTCGACGGCTTATTTCTCGGTAGTTTTCCAGCATCCACAATCAAATCAATCATTTCTTTTTTCTTATTTGACAATGGTTTCAAAAAACTAGCAATCGAATAATTTGGTGTTCTCCCTGATAAATTAGCCGAAGTTGCTGTTACTGGTTTCCCTAAAAGTTTTACTAAATCATGAACATATTTATTATCTGGAATTCTAATTCCCAGAGTCCCATTTTCCGCCTCAATTTCTTTAATCACTTTATGTTTTCCATTACTCACAATTGTAAACGGACCCGGGAGTAAATTTGTATAAATATTTTCACCATTTTCATTTAAATTCACATAATCCCTGGCCATTTTTTTATCCAAAACCGCGACGGAAATTGCCTTACCGGTCCATCTATTTTTAAATTCCAAAAGTTTTTTAACTCCTTCTTCGTTTGTTGGGTCCACTGCCAAAATATAAACAGTATCGCTTGGAAATACCATCAACCCACCACTTCGCAAAACTTTTACAGTTTCTTCAATGATTTTTTGATAATTATCTTCACTAATTTCCAACAATTTCATAATGTATTCTAACATTCCAATTAAAGCCTCCCTGTCAAGGGAGGTGCCCGCAGGGCGGAGGGTTTTATTTTACTCCCTCTACCCACTCATTAATCTCTTCATGCCATTTTTTATATTTTTCCTTTAATTCTTTTACGTCTGGAATTCCAAATTTATCTTTAAATCTATTTAAAATAACCCCAAAATCAGGATTAATTTTAATCATTTCTTCCATCGATTCTTCAAAACTATTAAATCTTGGATGACCTTTCGAATGAAAATTATCAGCATAACAGACAATTTCTTCTTCTAAAGTTATTGGAATATCATTTTCAAAACCAACTCCCACATGGGCCAAGGCAAATCGCGCTCTTTTTTTAGAAACACCTTTTTTAATCAAAATCTCATAACCTGTCTTTCCATGAAGCACATATTCGCATTTATTTTTATAATCATCATCAAAACAATCATAAAAACCAATGTCATGAATCAATGCCCCAATTTCGATTAATTTTTTATCTGTTTTGATACTATAATTTTTTTCCAAGTTATCAGCAATTTGCAAAGAAATATTTTTAACAATCAAACTATGAGTCCACACAATTTCCAAAATCTCTTTTTTATATTTCCCGTGAGCATATTTTTGATGCAGTTTATAAATATCGCTTTGTTTCATAACTGATTATACTTTATAATCTTTCTTACCTCCCCATCATTTACGATTTGAATATGGGGCATAAAGAAAGATCAATTAAAAATCAAATAGCTCAACAACGAATAAATATTATTTGTGGTGGAATTAAAGAAGGAATTCCTTACGAAGAAATTGAACAAAGACTTCAGTTTATTCCAGAAATACGCAATGATGCAGTTAGTAATATATCAGTCGTCAATGTTAAAAGAGTTATTAAAACGCTTCCATTTATTGAAGAAATTATTGAATCTAAGCCCAACAGTTACGAAGATGCTGTAAAAAAACATGATCTAACAGTTTTTCTTAATGGAGACAATGTCAATTCAGTTGGTATTCAAATTAAATCAAGTATCCAATATGTTTTGAATTTTTATCAAAAATTTAGCATTAATTATTCTATTGCCAAAGAAATTTTAATAAAAAAGAAAATAATAGTACTTAATGGTCAATTGCCTGATGAAATAATTGAAAATTTTTTTCTCAGTCAATTAAATTTAATTAACCAATATCACCAGGAATTACCATCATTAAAACTTAAATGATGCTAAAATACATCCATGGATAAAGCTTATAATTCCTCCCAAGAAGGCCATATTTATGATCAATGGCTCGAGTCTGGCGCTTTCACCCCAGTTGTCCCTAAAAACCCTAAAGTTGCCAAAATTAAAGATAAACCTTTTTCTATAATTTTGCCTCTTCCCAATGCTAACGACCCCATGCACATGGGTCACGCTCTTTTTACTATTCAAGATATTTTAGTTCGTTATCATCGCATGCTTGGCCAACCCACTCTTTGGCTTCCTGGTGGCGATCATGCCGGTATTGAAACACAATTCGTTTTTGAAAAAAGATTGGCAAAAGAAGGTAAAAGTCGTTTCGATTTTGATCGCCAAACCCTTTACCAAATGATTTGGGATTTTGTTGAAGACAACCGAAAATTAAATCAATTCCAAATGAAGAAGCTTGGCTTCTCTATGGATTGGACTCGTTACCATTACAGTTTAGAACCAGCCATTGTTGATAATGTTCTCGCCACTTTTAAAAAACTTTACCACGATGGTTTAGTTTATCGCGATGAAAAAATCGTCAATTATTGTACTCGTTGTGGCACTGCTTTTTCTAACCTCGAAGTTGACCATAAAACTGTCGACTCTCATCTTTGGTACATTAAATATGGCCCAATAACTGTCGCCACCACTCGTCCTGAAACCATGCTCGGTGATACTGCCATCGCCGTTAATCCCAAAGATAAAAGATATAAAGACTTAATTGGTAAAACTATTACTCTTCCCTTAGTTAATAAAGAAATCCCTGTAATTGGGGAAGATTCAATTGACATCGAATTTGGTACCGGTGCTGTTAAAGTTACCCCAAGTCATTCTCCTGAAGATTACGACATGGCCAAAAAACATAATTTGGAATTTGTTCGCATTTTTGATTACGACGGTAAATCCAACAATAATGTTCCTGAAAAATATCGTGGTTTTTTTCCAAAACAAGTCCGTCAAATGGTTGTCGATGACTTGACCGCCGCCGGCTTAATGGAAAAAATTGAAAATTATTCCCATGAAGTTGGTCATTGTTATCGTTGTGGTAACCCCATCGAACCCATCACTGCTCCTCAGTGGTATGTCAAAATTGCTCCTTTAGCCAAACCAGCCATTGAAGCTGCTAAAACCGGTCAATTAAAATTTTTCCCAAATCGTTTCAAAAAAACTTATATCACCTGGATGGAAAATATTCGAGATTGGAACATCTCTCGCCAAATTGTTTGGGGTCCACGTATTCCTGCTTGGTACTGTTTAGATTGTAATCCCGACATAAAATTAAACTTCTTAGATAAAAATAAAAATATTGTTTCTGATTTTTATCGTAATACAAAAAATAAATATTCTTTTGAAGAAATTAACAATGGCCTTCAATCTTTAGTTGCTCCAGTTGGTACTGATTTTACTGTTGAACATCTCGATAATTGTTCAAAATGTAATTCAGTAAATCTAATCCAAGAAACCGACACTTTTGACACTTGGTTTTTAAGTGGTCAATGGCCATTAAGCACACTTGGTTTTAATACTGCCGACCCTAGCAAATCTTCCCCAGATTTTGATTATTTTTACCCCACCACTATTATGGATACCCTTTGGGATATTTTATTTTTCTGGGTTGCTCGTATGACTATGTTTGGTCTTTATCTTACTGGTGATGTCCCTTTCAAAACTGTCCACCTTCATTCCAAAGTTACCGATGCTAAAGGTCAAAAAATGAGTAAAAGTAAAGGCAATGTTATTAATCCTTTAGATATGACCGAAAAATACGGCACTGATGCTCTCAGAATGTCACTTGTTTATGGCATCGCTCCAGCCAGTGATTTTGTTGTTTCCGAAGATAAAATTCGTGCCCAACGTAACTTTGTTAATAAAATTTGGAACGCCTCTCGTTTTGTCGAAATGTTAATTGACCGTCTCCATGAAAAAAATCCAGATTTAAAAATTTCTGAATTAAAGTCTCCCTTGTCAAAGGGAGATTTAGAGGGATTTAGTCAAGCCGATAAAGATATTTTAGAAAAATTAAATAAAATCATTATTTCCACTACTAAAAATTTAGAAAGTTATCATTTCGGACAAGCATCTGAAAATTTATACCAATTCTTTTGGCATGAATTTTGCGACGTCTACATTGAAAACGCCAAAGATAGAGGAGAGGAAACTATACCAATTTTACTTACTGTTTTAAAAGCTAGCCTTAAATTACTTCATCCATTTATTCCTTTCGTCACCGAAACCGTCTATCAAAACCTTAAAGAAAAGTTCAATTTCAAAAAAGAATTGTTAATTTCTTCTTCCTGGCCTATCAATGAAAATTAAACAAATAATCTATTCATTTATTTGTCTTTTTCTAATCGGTATCATCAGTCTTAATTTTTTTATTTTAAATAAAAATCCAGATATTTTTACTCAAACCAAAATTCAATTATTCAGCCTAAATCAAGGCGACAGTTATTCTGGTCGTCTTAATTTATGGCGTCTTTTGGTTCAAAACAATGATTGGGTAAACGCTGCCAAGCTCGAACCAAAATTAAATTCCTCAGAGATAAGCGATTATAAATTTAACTATCAACCATCAGAACTTCAAAAAAAAGTTGATTATTTAAATTCCAAATCTAATAAATCAGTCGAAGATCTTATTGAATTAGCCCGAGTTCAGTTTCTTTTAAATCAAAAACAAAATAGTTTGGTTTCCATCCAAAAAGCCCGCCAACTCGATCCCATTCGGGATGATATTGACAGGCTTTATTATTCACTGTCCAAATAAATTACTCTTCTTTTTTCTCAGCTTCGGCTTTTTCTTCCTCAGTCTTTTGATTCATTGCTGGAGCTGCCCCTTGTGCTTCTTCTTCAACTGGTGCTTCTTCTTCAACTCTTGGTTTTTCAACTTTAACAATCACTTGATCCAATTGAGTCACCATCTCCATTTTTTCACCCAATTTAATATCACCAACAGTAATCATATCGTCAACTGTATTCAATACAGTAATATCCACAGTAATACTTTCTGGTAAATCAGCCGGTAAAGCCTCAATCTCAACATCATTACTAACTTCAACCAAATTATTTCCTTCTTTAACTGCTTGAGATTCTCCAATAAATTCAATTGGCACAGTTGCTGTTATTTTTTCTTTTAAATTAACTTTATAACAATCAATATGGACTAAATCACTTTCAACCGGACTATATTGTGGATTCCTAAATAAAACTGGTATTTTTTGAGTATCAATCAATAATTCCACCAACCCAGACTCTCCCACTTCATTAAAAAGTCTTTCCAATTCCATGGCTTTAAATTGAACCGAAATTGGTTCAAAATTACGTCCGTAAACAGTCGCTGGCAAAAGACCTTCTTTTCTTATTTTTTTAACTTTTCTACCTAAAACAGTTCTTAATTCTGCTTTTATTTGTTTTTTTTCTTTTGTCATTTTAATTTTTTGCCTAATGTTCCTTTGCCCCGCTACTGCGTGGGCTACCTAACTTCGGCCTTAATAAACTAGGAAGAATTATAACACATGGTAAAATTCTTTATGACAACAAAACCCCGCATTCTAACAGGTGACCGTCCTACTGGTCCGCTTCATATCGGCCATTATTTTGGTGCTCTTAAATCTCGTGTCGAGCTTCAAGATAAATACGAAACTTTTGTAATTATTGCCGATGTTCAGGCTTTAACAGACAATTTTTTAACTCCCAGCAATGTCCGTGATAATGTTAAAGAAGTAGTAATGGACAATCTTGCCGTTGGCATCGATCCCCAAAAATCAACTATTTTTATTCAGTCAATGATTCCCGAAATTGCTGAATTAACCGTTTACTATTCAAATTTAGTTTCTATTGCTCGTCTCGAGCGCAATCCCACTACCAAAGAAGAATTTAAACAAAAAGAAAAATTGTTTAAAAAAAATATTACCTATGGATTTTTAGGTTACCCTGTCAGCCAAGCCGCCGATATCACTGCTTTCAAAGCTGAATTAGTTCCTGTTGGCGAAGATCAACTTCCTCACATCGAATTAGCTAGAGAAATTGTTCGAAAATTCAATGAAATTTATGGTCAAATTCTAGTTGAACCCAAAGCTCAAGTCGGTAATTTTCCTCGAGTCAAAGGCCTCGATGGTAACTCTAAAATGGGTAAAAGTCTAAATAATGCCATTTATTTAAGTGATTCTCCCGAAATTATTCGCCAAAAAGTGAAAATGGCCTACACCGATCCTCTAAAAATCCGCCTTACTGATCCGGGTCATCCAGCTGATTGTATGGTTTTTTATTATCATAAAATGTTCACTGACCCAAAAGATGTAAAAATTGTTGAATCTGAATGTAAAGCCGGCAGTAGGGGATGTGTTGCTTGTAAAAATCAATTAGCCGATAACATTATTAAATTCTTAGCTCCTATTCAAGAAAAACGTCATTATTACGAAACTCATCCTGAAATTGTCGATAAAATTATTATGGAAGGAACTGCCAAAGCCCGCAAAGTCGCCGCCGAAACCCTCCGCCAAGTTAAAGAGAAAATGTTTTTGAATTACTAAAATCTATTTTTTAGGGTGGGTATGCATGGATTCGAACCATGGACCCCCGACTTATAAGATCGGTGCTCTAACCAACTGAGCTACATACCCTAGATTTAATTTTCTCCCCCTTCGTCAAGGGGAGATGTCCGTAGGACAGAGGGGTTTGTAGCAGGAGCGGGACTCGAACCCGCGACCTTAGCGTTATGAATGCTACGCTCTAACCGGCTGAGCTACCCTGCTATGGTAGTTGGAATTATACCAAAAAATATAATAATTTCCCTGTTTTTAAAAAACAAAAAAGCCGTCTAATTAAAGACGACCCCTTTGTTTGTTGCGGGGCTAGGAGTTGAACCTAGCCTGTGAGATTATGAGCCTCACGTGCAGCCGTACACTACCCCGCATGTATAGTCTCCGAAGCTTTATGAGTAGGAGACTTGTTCGATATTCTATCACGATCATTTTACCGAGTAAACAGGCTAATCCACTGCTTAATTCTAGCTATTTTTTTGGTTTCATTAATCTTAGGAAACAAATCTATCTTTTTTTCCTCACCCAAATCCAGCCAAGTATCATTTTCATTCCCCAAAGCTAATTTATCACGTGCTTCCTGTTCTAAAAAAGCACTACTAGTGGCATATTCCACCTTCTGATTTAAAATCTGATTTTCTTGATTAAGTTTAGATATTTCCTTTTCTATTTTTAAATTCTGTTTTTCTGCTTCACTCAGGGTACTATATTGAGTTTTTATATTACCAATTATTGACCCAGATATTATTAAACCAAAGACAATTAAAAAAATTTTTTTCATTAACTTGTAATTAATCCTAATTAATGTTATTATAAGCCATATTTATTAGTAAAATTTATATTTATGGCCGACTTATCACTTGAAAACGCTCTAAGTCTTTTTACCAATGCGCTTACCAAAAATGGCAAGTCAAGTAATACTATTGTAGCTTACAAAGGCGACTTAAACCAATTAATTACATTCTTAAAAAAACAGGATCAAACTTTTAATATTGAAACTGTCACCGAGAGTTCTATTGAAGCTTTTAAAAAAGATTTAACCCAAAACGAATACACGGCTAAATCTATTTCTCGTAAACTTAACTCAATCAAAAATTTCTTCTCTTTTTTAAAAAATGAGGGTATTATTACTACCGATCCTTCGGTTGAAGTTAAACATCCAAAATATGAAAATGATTTACCAAAAATTTTAAAACCAATTGAATATCGATCTCTTCGTGACGCTTGTCGTAACGATAATCGTGCCACTGCTATTGTTGAATTAATGCTCCAATCAGGTTTACGAATTAAAGAAATTGAAAATTTAAAATTAGATGACGTTAAAGAAAACGAAATCTTAATCGAAACTTACGAATCTCATTCTTCTCGAGTTGTTCCATTAAATAATTCAGCCAAAACTGCTCTTAAAAAATACTTAGACGACGGTCGTTATCCTGGCAAAGCTAAAAATGTTTTTGTCACCAAAACTGGTCGTAGTCTTTTAGCTAGAAATATTAGAAGTCTTTTAAATCGTTATTTTAATAAAGCAGATATTAAAGATATTAAAGTTAACGATCTTCGCAACACCTTCATTGTTTTTCAACTTAAATCAGGTGTTCCAATCGATGTTGTTTCCCAAATTGTTGGTCATAAAAGAATTTCCACTACTGAAAAATATTTGGAATTAATCGACAACAAAGAAGAATCCAAAGGTATTAAACTAAAAGAGCTTTAAAAATTGCTACAATTTAGTAATGGCTCAATACGATCAAATTGCCAAACCTTATGATGAATTAATGGGTGATACCGGTGATATCCCTCATACATTTCTAATAAATCCTTTAATGTCGTCTTCTTTACCCAAAGAAAAAGATTTAACTGTTTTAGATCTAGGCTGTGGTAATGGATATTGGACCAAATTACTTGCTAAAAAATATAAAAAAGTCGTTGGGATAGATAATTCTCAAAATTTAATTAAAATTGCTAAAAATAAAAGACAGTTATCCAATATTGAATATAAATTAGTTGAAATTGAAACAGATTTTCCGTTTGCTAATGATTCTTTTGATCTTATATTTTCCAATATGGTTATTCACTATATTAAAAATTTAATTAAATTAACCGAAGAGTTGTATCGAATAATTAAGCCTAATGGTTTAATTATATTTTCCTTTGCTCATCCCATTTTTGAATCAACCAAAAATCAATCTTTAAAATCTACTAAAACTAGAACACCATATAAAACCTCAACTCTCGGTGGGTCAGCAGAGTTAACACTTCAATATGAACCATTAGATTTAATCATAAAAAAATTTTTAAATTCCGGTTTCAAATTAGTTCAACAAAAAGACGCTATTATTCCCGCTGATTTGGCCAAAAAATATCCCAGATATCAAGATTACATTGGATTGCCTCGTGCCGCAATTTTAATCTTCAAAAAAAATTAAAGACGCGCTCGTTTTGCAATCTCTGCCTCTACTAGTTCTCGTGGTCGTCCATATTTCAATGCCGATAACTTCTTAATCATTTCTGCCTTCTTCGGATCTCCTTGTTTTTGTCTTTCCGCTGCTGACACTTTTAGAGAAAATGGTTGTTTTGGTACTCCATTTATCATGGTTTTCATATAAATCTCTCCAGTCCCTAAATTCAACAAATCATGTTCGCCAAATTCTGGTTGAAATTGTTTAGCTAAAAACCCAGCATCAGAAATACCCAATCTAAAACTACAAATAGTACCTACGTTTCCAAAAACCGCATTTTTCACCTCATCATCCATTTGGGAAATAAATTGGTTGGCCACTGTTAAATTTAAATGATATTTTCTGGCTTCCGATAAAATCACCGCAAAATCTTGAGTGGCAAAATTTTGGAATTCATCCACGTATAAATAAAAATCTTTTCTTAATGCCTCTGGTGTGTCTTGTCGACTCATAGCGGCAATTAAAATTTTTGGGATTAAAACTAAGCCTAAGAATGCCGAATTTTCTTCTCCGATTGTGCCTTTTGCCAAATTAATTATCAAAATTTTCCCTTCATCCATGGCTTTTCTAAAATTAAAAGACGAAGTCGATTGTCCAATGATATTTCTCATCATTGTATTGGTAATAAATCGGCCGAATTTCGACACGATATAATCCAAAACTTCTGACTTATGAAAATCACTTGTTTGGGCAATTTGATCAGTCCAATATCGTTTTACCATCGGATCTTTTATTTTTGGCAATAATTCTTGAATATAACTTTGATCTGTTAAACAGCGGACCACTTCAATAAATGTTGCTCCTGGCTCAATCATCACCGTCAACATTATATTTCTGATGGCATGTTCAAATCGTGGACCAATGATACCCGTTTTATAAGGATCATAA
This sequence comes from Candidatus Shapirobacteria bacterium, assembly GCA_028704635.1. GTDB lineage: Bacteria > Patescibacteriota > Microgenomatia > UBA12405 > UBA12405 > WARW01. Next base: position 7,761 of record JAQWFB010000008.1, on the reverse strand, counting down.
AGTTTATACATTAAGTTGATAATTGAACTCGTCACAAAATCCTTTTGATCCTCCCGATCACATTCCATCACATTAAAGCCCATTGGTCGTTCTGTTTGAGATGGATCAAAATAAATCACATCTTCAATTCTTTCTGGTGGAATTCTTTCTAAAATACTTTCATAAGTATCATGTGGATCAATAAAACAAACCCCATGTCCGGCCTTAATATCTTGTAATGCCATATCAGCTAAAAGCCACGATTTACCCACACCAGTTTGTCCCACAATATAAAAATGTCTTTGGCGATCAGATGTTGCCATGCAAAACTTTTTATCAATTCCGCGATACAAATTATCACCGATATAAAGTCCCTCTTGTGGTGAATCTGTTGGGGCCGGTGCCTTTTTTGCTTTTAACCAATAAATATTTGGTGTTTCAATTGACTTATTTGGAAAATGAAATATTCCTGCAATTTCATCTGATGACAAAATAGTTTTATTTCTAAACCACATCAATACCGGATATTTATAAATAAAATCCATCATAAACATTGATTTAAGTCTTATTTTTTTACCAGTAAATTTATTCCATGGCGATTCAAATTGACCAAAACAAGCCTTAATATTGGCAATATTCATTTTAGCGATTTCTCTATTTGGAGCCACTGCCATTACTCTAATTACTACCTCAAATCCATGTTTACTGGTTTTTTGTTCAATCGATTCCAATTGTTTAGCATCAATCTTATAAGAAGCCTTTTCTGGATTAGACTCGCTTTTTTTAGTGCTACTAATAAAACTTCTACCTACTCTTGCCCATTCTCCACCAGTTGGTGATAACACCAATTGAATTACTACTGTTTCTTTTTCATCCAATTTAGATAAAGTTGAAGTTATTGCTGCCAACGGATCAGTAGCTATTTCTTTATAAGTTTTAAGCGGGGAGTGTGGTGATTTTTTTAAAGCTAACCATAAATATTCGACTTTACCATCATTAGTATAAATATTAGGCTCTTCTACTACTTTAATATCGGATCCAGCATAGACACTATAAATTTGTTTTTCAATTAAATCCTGATATTTTTCTGGAACAGAAATATAAAATTTAATATCATCATGGGTTCCAATAATTTCCAGTGACACACTTGGCTGAGCTATCCAAGGCTGAAAAATTTTTATTTTTGCCGACTTATAAATACTGGAAATTGAATTAATAATCTGTTCACCGGCATCAATCTTTACCTCATTATCCTGAGGCACTGCCACTAATAAGGTTATTAATTTTAACGATTTTTCTTCCCTATCCTTCCATTTCCACCACATTAAAAAAACAAAACCCAAAAGCACTAACACCAACAAAACCATTACTACTATTAATAGTGACATTAAAAAACTACTTATTTGTTGAACTATCAAACTTTCATTCATTCCTCTTTAAATTTTACATTACCTTTATTCTTTTTAATCAATCTAAACACAAATTCTGATAGCCATCTTCCAGCATCATCCATAGTTTTATTAAAACCTTCAGAAAAATTTTTTCTATCCACCGGCAATACAATTTTTGTTACCGCTGGAGCAATTGATTGTAAAACCGAATCATCATCGCCATTTATTTTTTGACCTTGATTATTTAAAGATGGATTTTTTTCTACTTTTTCCATCCAACTTCTAACTTCTCTTGGAACAAAAGCTTCCTGATCTTTTTGCAAATCTCTCATTATTTCAGTTGGTCTTTCAGTTGGTTGTCTGACTATTTGCTCGTTTTGACTATTTATTATTTCTTTATTTTCAGGCATACATACAGTATAAGTTAAATTGTATAATTAACACAATGATTCAAACCGATCAAACATCGTTTGCCCATGTTCGTAAAATAGACAACAGTAAACAACGGTTACCTATAATTACTTTGTTGTTTTTAGTTTTTTTAGTAGTCGTCCTCGTTTGGTTTTTCAGTGGTGGCAGTTTTCGTTTTTACGCCAGTCTTTTTTTTGGTCTTTATTTTTTAACCAAAAGTACCTGGATTTCTATTATTTTTGTTGGTGTAGTTCAGACTCTAATTTTTTTACCATTTCGAATTATTAATGAAAATCTTAGTCCTGATTTAAAAGAATTTGAGAAAGAATTAGAAAAAACTAAAGGAGAAAATCAGCAAATTTTACTTACGCGACAAATTAAAAGTGGTAGTTGGTCAGTTGTTTTTCATACTCTCAATTTTATTTTATTGGCCCTAGCATTCTTTTCAGTTGGTCGTATTTTCTTTATGGATTTTTATCATCATCCAATTGATGCTAGTAAATTTCTTTACAATTTCATTCCTTATCCAACATACCCTCTTCAAGGTACTATCTTCCGGTTTCCTTGGATCCATGTTTTAAAAACCACTGCTCTAAATTGGCAAACTATTTTTACTATTTGGGGAGTCTTATTAGGTTTTTTTGTTATTCTTCGTCTTCTTTGGGTTTTTCTTCGTCGATTTTTATCAAAAAATAAATCAATCTTAAATATCCGCATCCAATATAATCAGCTATTAATTTTTATTAGCAGTTTTATTGGTACCCTTTTTATAATCTCCCTTTTTGTTTTTCGTCACATTCCCACCGCTGGAGAAATAATTATTATTTCAGCCGATTTAACCAAACAAAATAATGGCTTCAATATCATCACTGCTATCTGCACCTTTATTGCCACCATTTCATCTGGTATCAAAAGTAATCGCGAATTAAGTGCTGAAGCCAGACTTAATAATATTTCTGAAGAATCAATTCGAAAAGTTACTCGTCAACATCTTCAAAAAAGTGCTCAAAACGGTTTACTCCTTTCTCTTTTTACCATTTGGGTCACTCGACTTATGCCTTGTTCGCATGATTTGTCTGTACTTTCATTTGAATTTATTTATTTCATTTCACCTTTCACTTTTGACCGTCTCGTTAAAAAAACCACTAAGCCGAACCCAATCGAATTACCTATTGAAAAAATTTCATGAAAAAAATAGATGCTGTTGAAGTTTTAACTAAAAATAAAAATATTTTGTGGCCCGAAATTGAAAAATATCTCGATCTAATTAAAAATCACCCAGAATTTTGCCAAATAAAATCTAAATATCAGCCACTTTCCGATTTTCATTTCCAAATAGTCTCAGATTACCCCAAAAGAAAGGGTAAATATTTTCGTCCCAACCTTGTAATATTGACTGCCCAATCGCTCGGTTTTGATTTAAACCAAACTCTGTCAACTGCCGCCGCTATGCAAATTTCTGAAGATTGGATTTTAATTCATGACGATGTTGAAGATCAATCACTTCAGCGTCGCAGCCAGCCAGCCCTTCAAAAAATTTATAGTGACGAATTAGCTATCAACGCTGGCGATGCTCTTCATGTTTTAATGTGGCAAGTTTTATCAAAAAACTACTCAATCCTAGATCCCAAAATTGCTCAAAAAATCCAAGACGAATTTTTTTGTATGCTCAACCGCACTATTCTTGGTCAAACTATTGAAATCAAATGGACTCAAGACAATATATTTGATTTAACTGAAGAGGATATTTTATTAATTCTCGAAAGTAAAACTGGTTACTACACCATTGCTGGTCCAATGCGTCTTGGTGCCATTTTGGCTGGCGCCACTGATTCTCAATTAGAATCAATCTATAAATTTGGCATTTTACTTGGCCGTTCCTTTCAAATTGTCGATGATCTTCTTGATTTAACTTCCGATTTTGCCGGCCAAAAGAATCAACAGGGTAATGATATTTATGAAGGTAAACGTACCATTATGTTAATTCATTTATTAAAAAATGCCGCATCGAAGGACTTATTAAAACTAAAAGAAATTTTATCCAAAAACCGATCACAAAAAACTCCAGATGAAGTCAATTGGGTAATCGAAAAAATGGAAGAATGTGGCAGCATAGATTATGGAAAAAAATTAGCCCAAAAATTTGCTATTCAAGCTCAAGAAATTTTTGACAATGATTTAAAATTTTTATCAAAAGAACCTTTCCGCTCTGAATTACAATCAATTTTCGATTTCATCCTCACTCGAACCCATTAATGTTAGAATAGGCCAGTGGATAATCAAGTTGAAGAAATTAAGCAAAAAGTCAACATTATTGATGTCATTAATCGCTATGTCCCTTTAAAAAAGCGAGGTCGTCATCATTTTGCCTGCTGTCCTTTTCATGGCGAAAAAACTCCTTCTTTTACAGTTTCAGAAGAACTCCAAATTTTTAAATGTTTTGGTTGTGGTAAGGCCGGTGATGTTTTTACCTTTTTACAAGAATATGAACGAATCGATTTTAGAGAAGCCTTAGAAGAATTAGCCAAATTAAGTGGTGTTACTTTAATCAAAAGCAGTCTTATTGACCATCAAGAATCCAAAAAGAAATTATTAATCGAAATTAATTCTCAAGTCGCCAAATTTTATAACTATATTCTTTTATCCCATTCACTGGGCAAAGATGCTCTTGAATATGTCACCAATAGGGGAATAACTCTAGAAACTATTAAAACTTTTAATATCGGTTTCTCTCCAGAAGATTCAAAATATTTAAGCAATTTTATTTTAAAAAAAGGTTATAAAATTGACGATTTAATCGACACCGGTACCTTTGGCAACAGTCGTTTTAATTCAGGCCTTTACGATCGTTTTAATGGTCGACTAACCTTTCCTCTTCTCGATTATCGTGGCCACATTGTCGGTTTTTCTGGTCGAATTTTGCCTACCAGTAAAAATCCTAATTTAGCTAAATATATTAATTCTCCCGAAACCGAAATTTACCACAAAAGCCAAATGCTTTTTGGTCTTAACCTTGCCAAAGAAGCCATAAGACAGGAAAATTCAGTAATTGTCGTCGAAGGTGAATTCGATATGATTTCCCCATTTCAATCTGGTTTTAAAAACATCGTTGCTTTAAAAGGCACTGCCTTTACCCAAGACCAACTCCAACTTCTTCGTCGTTACACGGATACTTTAATTTTGGCTCTTGATTCCGATTTTGCTGGCAACAATGCTGCTCGTAAAAGTATTGAATTAGCCGATTCTATGGAATTTGATATTAAAGTTTTAAATTTAGGTGATAAATACAAAGATCCTGATGAGGCCATTAAATCCGACCTAGAATTTTTTAAATTTCAATTTAAAAAAGCCACTGATGTTTGGGATTTTATTATTCAATCTCAATTAAAAATTCACGACATTAATACCATTAAAGGTAAAAAAGAAGTTTTAAGTGTAGTTTTACCTCTTTTAATCAAAATAAAAAATTCTGTCGTTAAATCGGATTATTTTAAAAAATTAGCCAATGAAATTAATTCTAGTGAAGAATCAATTTACGAAGAAGCTAAAAAATACCAGAATTCTAACCCCACTAATTTTAAATTAATTCCCAAAGGGGTTGAAATTATTGAAACATCGGAAAGCAAAACTGAAAAACTCGAAGAATTATTATTAACTTTAATTATTGGCGCCAAAGATCCTGTCAAATTATCTCAAAAACTTAAAAAATATCTTGATCAATTAACAGTTTCTCGTTTTAAAACTATTGCCAAGTATCTTTTAGAAAAAGAAGATTTAACTTTAAGACAAATTCTCGATTCCTTGCCAGCCGAAATCAAACCGCTCTTTGAAAATCTTTATTTTGAATCCCAAAAAAATCAAATTGATTCAGTTGCTCGTTTATCAGAAATCAAAAAAGCCACTAATAATATAAATAAAATTTTATTGAAAGATAGGTTAAATCAGCTTAGTAATCAAATAACCAAATTTGAATCAGAAGAAAACGAAGAGGCCTTAAAAGAGGTTGAAACCGAATATAATCAAACGTTAGAAAAACTTCATCAACTCCAGACAAATAAAATCTAGCTTTTTCCCAATTTTTCCTATACAATATACCGCATGGTAGCCACGTTAAACATATCCAAAGTCAAGCAGGCGTTACTCACTCAAGCTAAGAAGCTTCACTATCTTACCAATGATGAGATTTTAAATCAAATTCCCGAACCAGAAAAACACATTCAAGAAGTCGATGATGTTTTTGATTATCTCTTCGAACATGGTGTTGATGTTTACGATAAAGTCGAATCTAAAGAAGTTCTTGAAATTGAAAAAGAAAAAAATACTTCCGCTGATCTTCTCAGTATGTTATCTCAAAAAGGTAATGTCGATTCGGTCAGAATGTATTTAAAAGAAATTGGAAAAATTAATCTTTTAACCTTTGAAGAAGAAGTCGATCTGGCTCAACAAATCGAAAAAGGTTCTCTTTCGGCTCGCGAAGCCCTTATTAATGCTAACTTGCGTCTTGTTGTTTCCATTGCCAAAAAATATATCGGTCGCGGTTTAACCTTTTTAGATCTAGTCCAAGAAGGTAATCAAGGCTTAATGCGTGCTGTTGAAAAATTCGATTGGCACCGTGGTTTTAAATTCTCTACTTACGCCACCTGGTGGATTCGACAAGCTATTACTCGTGCTATTGCCGATCAGGCTAAAACCATCCGTATTCCAGTTCACATGGTCGAAACTATCAATAAAGTTTATAAAGCCACTCGCGCTCTAACTCAACGACTTGGTCATGAGCCAGAAATTGAACAAATTGCCGAAGAAGTGGGCATTTCTGTTGAAAAAGTTGAAGAAATTTATCGAATTTCTCAAGACACCACTTCACTCTCAACACCTGTTGGCGACGATGAAGATTCATTTTTAGGTGACTTTATTGAAGACACCACTCAAATGTCTCCCTATGAAGAAACCAGTAAAGAATTATTACGAGAATCAATTGAAGAAGTTTTAGGTAGTCTCGATGAACGCGAAACTAAAGTTTTAAGTCTTCGTTTTGGCTTAATGGGGGAAACTCCAAAAACTCTCGAAGAAGTTGGCAAAATTTTTAATGTCACTCGCGAACGTATCCGTCAAATCGAAGCCAAAGCCTTGCGTAAATTAAGACATCCCAGCCGCCGTAAGAAATTACAAGATTATTTAGAATAATCAATTTCAAACTCGTTTATCGCAGCATTATCAACTCTGATTTCATCAAGATCTTTTCCGGTAATTTTAGATATCATCATCCTGATTGCCCAATCATGACTAACCACTAAAACAGTTGAGTTTTCGTCTTCTAATTTTAAATCTTCCAAAAAAAGATTAATTCTTTTTTCTAATTCTGGCAAACTTTCCACCCCCATTTCTCTATTTATTTTATTAATTTTATTAATATCATCCCAATCAACCAAAACATCTTCCATCCCAATATATTCACCAAAATCTCTTTCTTCAATTAACTTCGACATAAATATTTGCCCTTCAAACGGATATTCGTCTAAAATATTTTCCAAAGTTTCCACACACCTTTTTAAAGGTGAACAAAAAATCATATCAATCTTATATTTTTCCTTTAATTCCTTGCCTGCTTTTTTTGCCTGTTCAATCCCTTTTTTATTTAATTTACTATCGTCTAATCCACCAACAATATGATTAGCATTTTCTTCTGTTTCGCCATGTCTAATTAAAATTAATTTCATGCCAGATATTATACCTCAGACTTATTTATTTTCTAAATCCAAATCTGATGCTATAATAACCTCACGATCGCCCTTAGCTCAACGGTAGAGCAATCCGCTGTTAACGGAAAGGTTTTTGGTTCGAATCCAGAAGGGCGAGCTACAAAAAATCCCTATCTTTAGGGATTTTTTTATATTACAATACTTTTGTTTTAATAATTTCTTAATTAATTTTTAATCTTTTTAGAAAAAGGGGATATAATTTCTTTAGTGAAACTTTGGAC
>JAQWFB010000004.1 GCA_028704635.1 Candidatus Shapirobacteria bacterium | reverse complement strand
GTCAAGAAAAACTATTTCAAATTTCGATTTATATGACAATTTCGGCCGACTCTTTGTCTGAATTACAGAAATTAACAACTCTTTTGGAAACTGTCATGTCCACCCGTTTGTTTTATATTAAAACAGCCACTTTCCAGCAAGTTGAAGGTTTACAATCTATCTTACCTCGGGGAGAAAATTTATTGGGTCAAAAAAGAAATTTAGATAGCTCATCGGCTGCCCTTACTTTTCCATTTGTCTCTTCAGAATTAGTCCAAGAATCAGGAATTCTTTATGGAATTAACAAGTCTAATAATTCGCTGGTGATAATTGATAGATTTTCTTTAACTAATGCCAATTCTATTATTTTTGCTCAATCAGGATCAGGGAAAAGTTATACTGCCAAAGTGGAAATATTGCGACAATTAATGCAAGGCACAAAAGTGATTGTGGTTGATCCAGAAAGAGAATATAAACAATTAGCAGCTTCGGTTGACGGCACCTATATTCATCTATCAACAAAATCTAGGGAAAAAATTAATCCTTTTGATTTTTCAGTTACAACCGTCACCGGTGAAAATGCTTTATCGGAGCATATCCAAAATTTAACGGAGATTTTATCTCTAATGTTGGGAACTTTAACTTCTGAGGAGAAAGCGGTTATGGATCGGGCGATTATTAAGGTTTATAAAGAGTTTGGTTATACTCTGCATGGTAAAAGTCAGGCCAAAAAGAAACAGAAGTTCCCCCTTCTTAAAGATTTTTATAAAACCCTTAAAAAACTTAAACAAAAAGATATTTGTGATCGATTGGAAAGATTTGTTAAAGGATCATTGTCTTCAGTCTTTGATTCTCAAACTAATATTGAATTGGATAACCGCTTAGTCATTTTTGACATTAAAGACCTTTCTGAAACCCTTAGACCAATTATGATGCTAACGATTGCTAACTTTGTTAATTCTCAAGTAAAATCCTCTCCTCAAAAAAGAATCCTAGTTATTGATGAAGGGTGGATACTTTTACAACAAGAAGAGAGTGCCCGATTTATCTCTGGCCTAGTTAGAAGAGCCAGAAAGTATTATTTAGGAGTGACTATAATTTCCCAACAAGCTAATGATTTTTTGAGTTCTGAATATGGCAGAGCCATTGCCTCTCAATCATCTTTAAGAGTATTAATGAAACAAGACACAACTACTATTAAAAAAGTGGCTCAAGAGTTTAATCTAAGTGCTTATGAACAACATTTCTTATTAACTTGTGACCGAGGCGAAGCTTTGATTATTGCCGATCAAAATCATGTGGCCTTAAAAGTGGTAGCTTCAGAAAAAGAACATCCTTTACTAACTACAGATCCAAGAGAAATTTATAGCTAATTATGGCAATGCCTATTGGAACAGTCTTTACTTTGTGGTCTTATCGAAAAGAATTAAAAATAGTAACAGGCGCTTTTCTTTTAATATTATTATTACCAGTAGTGGCGGTCATTATTTTAACTCAGACAGGAATTAATATAGTTTCTGATAAGTTAGTTTCATTGGATTCATCCACTAATACAGTAGAAATACACGATCCAACCAGTGGAGTAGTAATTACCACGATTTCTTCTCCGATGATCTGGCCAGTTAAGGGTGTAATTACTTTAGAATTTGGTAAGTCTGATTTACCTTATGAAATTATGCATACTGGAATTGATATTGCTAATCCGCAGGGAAAAATTGGCGATGATATTAGTCCCTTTATGGATGGCACAGTGATTTATGCTGGAGAAACGGCAATCGGATATGGAAAACACATAATTATCGATCATGGGAACAATGTGACATCGTTATATGGTCACTTAGATAAAGTATTGGTTTATAAAGGAGAAAAGGTAACTATTAATGATGTAATTGGGAAAATGGGATCGACTGGTTGGTCAACTGGACCACATGTACATTTTCAGATTAATGTATTTGGGATACCAGTCAATCCAAGGACTTTTTTAGGGCAGATCACAATATATTAGTTAAACCAAAAACTAATATATTGATGTATAAATGCATACTTGACAAGTATTATAGTTATGCTATCCTGTACATATTAGTACTAGATAATACAACATGACTAAAGATAAAATTGGGATTTTAATCCAACAAGGACAAAAATTATTTCACACTTCAGACTTAAAAGTTCTTTGGAATATTTCAAACCAAAACACACTTTATAAAACTATTGCCCGTTTAATTCAAAAGAAGGTTTTGATTAGTATTCAAAAAGGTTTTTATAGCATCGTTCCTTTAGATCGGCTGGATCCAATTGAAATTGGCTTCAGGGCCATAAATCACTTTAGTTATTTAAGTACTGAATCCGTTTTGTCAAAAAATGGAATAATCAACCAATCTCCAGGTAAAATAACTTTTCTCTCTAGTTCTCCAGCTAATTTTAATATTAATGGAGTCTCTTATTTAGTAAGACAGCTTAAACCTCAATGTTTAAATAATACTGTCGGAATAGTTCAAAATGACAAAGGTGTTTTTATAGCTTCTACTGAGAGAGCAATTGCCGACATGTTATATTTTCAACCGAATTATCATTTTGACGCTGATAGTATTATTGATTGGAAATTAGTTAAAAATTATCAACAACAAATTTATTTATGATTACACTAAGACCAACAGATGCCATTCATAAAGCTTATCTACTCAGAACTCTGACTGAAATAGTTGATAATCCCATTTTATCCACTTCACTCTATTTCAAAGGTGGTACTTGCGCTTCAATGATGGGAATTCTTGATAGATTTTCAGTTGATCTTGATTTTGATCTTAAAGTTGGAGCAGATGAAAAAGAATTGAGAAATGAATTTCATAAAATTTTTAAAAAACTTGGATTTAGTCTTGATCAAGAAAGTAAAAATGCTTTGGAATTTTTCCTTAAATACCAAAATTCACCAAATCAAAGAAACACTTTAAAAATTGATGCCCTTAACTTTATTGTTAAATCAAACGTCTACACACCGGTCTTTTTGCCAGAAATTAATCGGACTGTTAATTGTCAAAACCAAGAGAGTATTTTTGCCAATAAAATGGTGGCGGTTAAGGATCGTTGGGATCGTAAAAAATCAATTGCCGGTCGAGATATTTATGATATTCATTATTTTTTCTTAAAAAATCTAAAATATAGTGAACAAATAATAATTGAAAGAACTAGTTTACAAGTTAAAGAATATCTTATTTATCTTCGTAATTTTATTAATGAAAAAGTTAATCAAACTCTGATAGACCAAGATTTAAACACCCTCTTACCGGTTGAAAATTTTAATAAAATCAGAAAAACGCTTAAAGAGGAAACTCTTATGTTTTTAGATAATGAAATTGCTAGGCTGATTTAAAAAATAAAAATAGATTAATTAATAATTGCGCAACAATCGCACTAAAATATTTTAAAAAATATTTGTTTTATAAAAAAGTAAGTTTGTATCTATTTATAATTTAATGTATACAAAATACCATACTTTGTATACATTTATAATGATAAATAACTTTAAACAAAAGATTTTATGGTCGAATTGTCGTAAAATATAATTATGTCTCCTCAAAAAATTGGTAAAAAATTAAAAGAGTTTCGTATTAAAATCGGGTTAAAACAATCTGATGTGGCTAAAAAAGCTAATATAAGTGTGAATTATTATGCCAGAATTGAGCGTGATGAAGAAAATCCAACACTAGAAACACTTGAAGGGGTATTTAAGGCTTTAAAAGTAAAATCTTCAGATATTTTATCGTTTTAGTTTAACTAGGTCAATTTTTCCACTTTGTTCATCCTCAACTATCTTATGTGCAGCTACATGGGCGACTGCTGCTTTTTCTTGAAGATAATTAATTGCATCTTCTCTTGAGTTTGGTTTATTTTGAGTTTTAAGGTAAATAATAGTGGAATCTATATCTTGTTTGGTAATTTTATAACCAACATCTTGTGTCATATTATCGAAGTATAACATTTTAGATATATCTCCCAAAATTCAAAAATTTAAACATATCCCTGGCGAAGCCGTCGCCTTCAAGGCGACGCATAATTTCCCTGCTTCTAATTTGTGACAATATATTTAAACTTCCTTCCCAAAGGACTTTACGATCGATGATGGCCAGTTTTCGATGATGATTACCGGTGCAGAGTAACACTTGAATTCCTGTGGTTTCAAATGCTTCAATTTCATTCTCTGATTGAATTTCATATCCTTCATTATGTTCTTTTGGGTCACGAGTGATGATATAGATTTTTATTCCCCGATTGTAGAGTTTATTAAAAATAGGACTGAGGGTTTTCATTCTTTTGGAAGTTATAAAAGGGCTTTCAATAATAACTTCTTCCTGACATTTTTCTAGGTCTTTTATAAAGGCTTGATAAAATGTTTTTTCGTCATGAAGAGTGGAATTATAAGTATTCATTTGTCTACCTCCATATTATCAATAAATACTATTTTTCCATCTATTTTGACAATACCTAGCTCTTGGAGTTTGTAATATGTTTTAATTACAGATTCAAAAATGAGTTCCATCTGTGGAACAGTAGGGTCACAAGACATTCGAGAGTGTCTTTTTTTTTGCTTAAAAAAGAAAATTATTTTAAAAAAGTGATATTATAAATAAACATATGAAAAAAATAATCAAAAAAACAAACAAGAAAGAAGTTGTTGATGTTAAAAATGCAGTAGAAAAGAAAATACCAAAGAAGAAATTCGCAATGAAAAAAATGTCTAGAGTGGCAACAATTCACTTGATTAGTTTTTTAGTTTTATTAGCCTTTGCTGCTGGTTGTTTTTATAAATTTGGAATTGTAGCAACAGTAAATGGAAAACCAATTTATAGACATTCATATATCGCACAATTACAAAAACAAGATAAACAAACAGTTCTTAGCCAAATGGTCCAAGATGCTTTAATAGCAGGTGAGGCTAAAAATAAAGGAATTGTTATCAATCAGGAAGAAATTGATAAAGGCTTAACTGCCATTGAAGATCAAGTTAAAGCACAAGGAACAACTTTGGATGAGGCTATGAAAGCACAAGGTGTAACAAGAGAAGAAGTTATGTCACAAATTCGTACTCAAAAAATTGCTGAAGCATTGGCTTCACCTAGTGCTGAAATTACAAAAGAACAAATTGATGCATTTTTAAAAGAGAATAAGGCTTATTTACCAACAGGAAAAAATGATAATGAATTGCAAATGTTAGCGAAAGAGCAACTTGAAACTCAAGCAAAAAATACAGCTCTTAGCACTTGGTTTAGTAATTTAAAATCTTCAGCAAAGATTATTTATAAATAATAAATAAATTTGAATAATAAAAATGCCGACAATCGTCGGCATTTTTTTGTTAGACAAAATCCCTCTCGGCTTCGCCGTTTCTCCCTTTAAAAAAGGGAGAGATTTATTTAATTGCCATTAATTCAACTTCAAAAATAAGGGTAGCTTTGGCAGGAATTGGACCGTAGCCATTTTCACCATAGGCCATTTGATAAGGAATGCTTAATTTTCTTTTACCACCAACTTGCATACCAACCACACCTTTGTCCCAACCCTCGATAACTTGACCAACGCCGATTTGTGTTTCAAAAGGCTGATTTCGATCGTAGGAACTGTCGAATTTGGTACCGTCTTCGAGAGTGCCAAGGTAGTTTATGGAAACAGTGTCGCCAGATTTAACAGCACTACCAGTTCCGACTTTAATATCTTCAATTTTTAATTCGGTAACTTTGGATGGAGGAAGAGTTGGCATAGGATTTGAGGTTGGAGTAGTATTGGAAATTTGATTTTCGATACTGCTCGGTTTTTTGGTTAAAAAATAAAAAGCTAAAACAAAAATAATTATTAGGGAGGCTGTAATTATTTTATCTTTAGACATGATTTATTATAAAGGAATTTTTAAATTTGGAATCTACCAGATTTATAGAGAATAATTTCTTGGCCGTTTTTTAGAGTGGCGGTGACAGTGCGGTCGGTGGTGGCGATGATATCAGTGTGGACAGCTGAATCATTAAAACCTAAATCTTGCCAATCTTTAGGGGTTAATTTGTTTATTTTTTGAGAGTAAGCATCTTTAAAAGATGAACCAAGAGCAATATGGGTGTTACCAAAAGACCCGCCAAAATTTTCATCATAAAGAGTTTCTGCCATAAATTTATTTATTTTAGAAAAACGCTTATCGGTTAAGGAGAACTCCCCTATTTTGTCGGAATTTTCAACTTTGATTAATTGTTTTAAAAACTTTTCACCATAACCGGCTTGAGCATCGACAACAAGGCCATCTTTAAAAGTTAATTTTATATTTTTAATTAAATTGCCTTGACGGTAAAGCGGTTGATCAAAAAAAATATAACCATTGGTTTGGCGCCAATCAGGTGAAGTAAAAATTTCAAAACTAGGAATATTATTACCATCACCACCAAGCCATTGACGATTTTCACCGATACCAATATTCAGGTCAGTATCTTTAGCTTTTATATTAACTTTTAAAATTTCTAATTTGTTTAATTTTTGACGAAGATGATTTGATTGATTTTGAATTTGACACCATTTTTCAACTGGATTTGGATTGTTTAAATAACAAGCTTTGATAATTTGTTGCCAACATTGACGAAGGGTTAAATTAGCTTCTTTGGACATGGCCGGAGTGGCGTAAAGACCAATAGTCCATGTTAACTTGCCTTTATTTTCTTTGGCGTCACGCCAATCTTTGTAGGGCTTAAAAACCTGATTTCGCTCCATGATTTTTTGTGGATCGATGCCTTCAAGTTCATGATAATTGGTTTCGGCCAAAACCATTAAAAAATGATCCGCTTGCTTGACGCGGCCTTTTAAAAAAGTAGCGGGGAAGAATTTTAATTGATCATCATCGGCTAACTCAAAAAATTCACGAGACATTTCATCGGGTAAATACTGAATGATGGCGTGAGCACCAGCTTTTAAAACAGATTTTTGAAGTGAAATTAAAAGTGGTTTAGCAGATTCGGGAACTTGGAGAAAAACAACTTCACCTTTTTTGACTCCACGACCATTGTTTAAAGCAAAATTTACCAAAACATCAGCATATTTATTTAGAATTTCAGAAGACGGTTGATACATAAATTATCCGTTAATTATGGCTAAAACTTCATCACGTTTTTGAGCCATGAGTTCTTCTGTGTTGGCTTCAAGATTTAGACGAAGTAGAGGTTCGGTGTTTGATGAACGAATATTAAAACGCCAATCGCCCATTTCAAAAGTCATACCATCCATACGCTCAATTGGGGCAATGGTTTTTGAACCGTAGGTATTTTCAAGCTTAGTTAAGACACTTGGAACATCGACAACTTTTGAATTTATTTCGCCAGAAATATGATATTTGGCCAACATTTCATCGATAATTGTTTCGAGAGATTTATCGGTAGTAGACAAGAAATCGAGAAGATAGATAAAAGTTACTAAACCGGTGTCACACAAAAAGAAATCTTTAAAATAATAATGACCAGAAACTTCGCCACCAAAATAGGCATTTTCCTGTTTCATACGGGCCTTAATGTGAGTGTGTCCGACACGATTGGCTAGGGGTTTTCCGCCACAGGCTAAAATAGTCTCGGGGACAACTTTGGAGGCACGAATATCATAAACGATACTGCAGCCTGGATATTTTTTGACGAAATATTCGGCAAGAATTGCAGTCATAAAATCACCAGGAATAAAACGGCCTTTTTTATCAATAACAAAAAAACGATCACCATCAGGATCGAACATAATTCCCAAATCACTGCCTTCATTTGGAACTCGTAATTGAATTTCTGTCCTGTTTGCGGCTAATAATGGATCGCCACCATGATTTGGAAAGTTACCATCAATATCCCAAAACATTTTAATAAATTCGACTGTTGGTAATTTTTGAGAAGCCAATTCTAAAAATGGACCAACCATGCCATTGGCAGTATCGGCATGAACTTTAAAATTTTTAAAATTGGAAATATTGACCAAAGATAAAACATAATCAACAAATTCAGATTTGACATCTTGGTATTCAATTGTACCCAAAGTGACGCTGTCGGCAGGTAAATCATTATTTAATATGTATTCTTTTATTTCTTTAATTCCAGCATCACCCGATAAAAGTTCAGGGATTTTTTTAACCATTTTAAAACCAGTGTATTCTTTTGGATTGTGACTGGCAGTGACAGTGATGCCGGGAAGATCACGAGTTTGACAAGCATAATAAAAAGAATCAGTAGAAGCTAAATCGATATCAATAACATTAATCCCTACTTTAGTTAATCCCTCAATTAAGGCGTTTTTCATTGACTCACCAGAAATTCGGCCATCACGAGCAACAACGACTTTGGTGGGGAAATTTAAATATTTAGCGAAACCACGACCGATTTTTTCGGCCAATTCTTCGTCTGCTTGAGTGGGATAAACAGCACGAATGTCATAAGATTTAAAAATGGAAGTATCGAGATCAATCATAAAAAATTTTAAATTAAATTAATAATGAACGGTGTAAGCAAGGATAACACATTTGGGTCTCTTTTTTGATAAAATTGGGCATGGATCAAATTAAATATGATGATTTTGCCAAAGTAGAATTTAAGATTGGTGAAATTAAAGAAGCAGTTGAAGTTGAAGGCTCGGAAAAACTATTAAGACTCCAAGTTGATTTTGGCGAGGAAAAATTGAGAAATATTTTTTCGGGAATTAAAAAATGGTATTCCCCTGCTGATTTGATCGGTAAAAAAACTGTTTTTGTAACAAATATAAAACCACGAAAAATTATGGGTGAGTTGTCGGAGGCAATGATTTTTGGTTCGGAAGACGATGATGGAGAAAATATGAGCATGCTTTTACTAGATAAAGATTTACCGGTTGGATCAAAGGTTTTTTAATATGAAAATTGCTGAAGAAATTAAAAAAATAATTCTTGAAAGTTGTAGTGATCTAAAATTATCTGTAGTCGAAGAAGAAATAAAAATTGAACATCCAGCTGATGTAAGTTTTGGAGATTATTCAACAAACATTGCCATGATTCTGGCGAAACAGGAAAAAATTAATCCAAAAGAATTGGCTCAAAAAATAGTAAACAGTATTGATAAAAGTGATTTTGTGGAAAAAGTTGGAGTGGCTGGGGCAGGATTTATTAATTTTTATTTGAAGTCGGAATTTTTAATTAAAGAGGCAGAAAAAATCAATTATGAAAGTATTTTTAAAAATGAATTGAGTGAAAACGGAAAAGGGAAAACAATGGTAATTGACTATTCAGCACCGAATATTGCCAAACCTTTTGGAATTGGGCACTTGAGATCGACAAATATCGGACAGGCTATTTATAATATTTACAAAATTTTAGGATGGAATTGTGTTGGCGATAATCATATTGGAGATTGGGGAACTCAATATGGAAAGTTGGTGGCAGCAATCAAAAAATGGAATAAAAAAGATTTAAATGATTTGACGATTGATGATTTGGAAAAATTGTATGTAAAATTTCATAAAGAGGCAGAAACTGACAAAAAATTAATTGATGAGGGGCGAGATTGGTTTGCAAAATTAGAAAAAGGAGATAAGGAGGCTAAAGAAATTTGGCAAAAATGCATTGATATTTCGATGGTCGAATTTGAAAAAGTTTATGAATTATTAGGAGTAAATATTGATTTTGTTCATGGTGAATCGTTTTATGAAGAAAAGCTGGAAGAAGTAACTAAAGAAATTATTGACAAGGGAATTACAAAAAAAAGCGAGGGGGCAATAATAATTGAGTTTGATGACACACCACCGGCGATGTTGCAAAAATCAAATGGGACTACAACATATTTTACCCGCGATATGGCAACAATTAGATATAGGATGGAAAACTGGAAACCAAATTTGATAATTTATGAAGTTGGTGCTGATCAGCAATTACATTTTAAACAGGTGTTTAAAACAGCGGAAATGATGGGGTGGATGCCGGATGAGAGAATGGTACATATTGCTCATGGATTAATTAGATGGACGACTGGAAAGTTTTCAACTCGAAAAGGCGATACGATTCATTTGTCGGATGTGATTGATAAGGCAATGGAAAGAGCAAAAGAAATGGCACCAGAAAATGATATTGAAACTATTGAGGCAGTGGCGATTGGGGCAATTAAATTTAACGATTTGAGCAGCGACCCGAGAAAAGATGTGATTTTTGATTGGGATCAGATTATGAGTTTAGATGGAGATTCTGGGCCGTATTTGCAATACACTTATGCTAGATGTAAAAGTGTTTTAGATAAAACTAAAATTAAAGAACAAAAAAATATTAATGAAATTCCTGAAAATATTAATGACGACGAAATGGCCTTAATTAAGGAATTTTATAGATTTGAAGAAAAAATAATGGAAGCAAGTGAACGCTTCTCCCCTTCTGTAATTGCAGAATATTTATTGGGAGTGGCTAGAAAATATAATGAATTTTATGCAAAAAATAGAATTATTGACCAAAAAGAGGAGGTTTTTAGAGTATTTTTAACCAGAGTTACAGTAAGTATTTTAAAAACCGGATTAAATTTGTTGGGAATAAAAACAGTGGAAAGAATGTAGAAAATTGATATTTGTATTTTTAGATGGTATAAAAGGGTGGATCTTTAAAATTTCATAAAATTAGACCAGAAAGGAAGGGATTGAATTGTTGGAGTTTTTGAAAAAAATCGTAATTTGGTTCCGTTGTGAATCGATGGTTAGATGTGCCAAGTGTGGGGGGATTATTATACCTGGTGATCCTATTACTTTACACGAAAGAGAAGATGGTTTAACTCCAAAAAATGTTGTAGTTTTTGAAGGAAAGTCTGTTTGTTGTTTTAGAAAGGGATGTCGTGGTAACCATAAAATAGATGGTTATTGGACAAGCTCTGGAGTGGAAGTAAATTTTTTTTCCTGGTAAGAAAGGATGGGTTGAAATTGTTTAATAAATTATTGTATTTTTTTGGTTTAGGAAAAGTAACGGCTAAATGTGGTCACCAAACAAAAGTGACGGAGAGAATTGAGATGGTTGATGAAAGAGGTAGGACAATAGTTGGTAAAATTGAAAACACAAGAGATCCGGAACTTTGTATTGATTGTCTCAAAAAGAAAATAACTGTTTCAGATATTAGTAAAATACAGCAAACAAAAACAATCCAATGACTAATTTTATGAAATAAAACAAGGGTGTTGTTTCAACACAATAACACCCTTGTTTCTCTTTTTTTAATTTATCCAAAAATCTTTTTGTAGATTTCGGAATAGTGGGAAACTGGAATGAATTTGATATCTTTTTTAACTTCCTTGGGAATATTGATCAGGATTTTTTCGTTGTCTTTGGGAATAAAAATAGTTTTTAACCCAGCACGATGAGCAGCAATTGATTTTTCTTTAAGACCACCAATTTCTAAAATATTTCCACGAAGAGTGATTTCCCCGGTCATACCGATATCACGAGGAACGGCAACTTTTTTGAGAGCAGAAATTAAAGCTGTAGTAATGGCACCGCCAGCACTGGGGCCATCTTTTGGAGTGGCACCTTCGGGAACATGAATGTGAATATCGATTTTATGAAAATCTTGTTTGATACCAAATTCCTTAGCTTGGCTACGAATAAAAGAAAGAGCAGCTTGACATGATTCTTTCATAACTGAACCAAGTTTTCCGGTTAAAATTAATTGACCTTTGCCGGGCATAACATTAACTTCAATAAATAAAATTTCACCACCGACAGAAGTCCAAGCCAAACCAGTAGAGAGTCCAACTTCATCTTTTTTACCTTTTAAAGTTGAAGTAAATTTGGCCGGGCCTAAAAATTTTTTGATGATTAACGGATCATTTAAGTTGACTTTATTAACACGATTAACAATAATTTTTTTGGCAGCTTTCCTAAATAAACTGGCAAAAGTTCGTTCTAAACCACGAACACCAGCTTCTCGAGTGTATTTATCAATAATAAATTTAATGGTTTCGTCTTTAATTTCGACAATATTATTTTCTTTTAAACCATTGGCATTAAGTTCTTTTTTAATTAAATAATTTTTAGCAATGTGAAATTTTTCGTCTTGGGTATAACCAGAAAAATTGATAATTTCTAAACGATCACGAAGAGGACCTGGAATTGTGGAAATATCATTACCAGTTAAAATAAAGAAGACTTTAGATAGATCGAGAGGAAAATCGAGATAATGATCGGCAAATTCGCGATTTTGTTCGGGGTCGAGAGTTTCTAAAAGAGCTGCTGACGGATCGCCACGGTAATCGGCACCGATTTTATCGATTTCATCCAACATAAAAACTGGATTCATAGATTTAGCATCTTTAAGACCTTTAACGATTCGACCAGGCATGGCACCGACATAAGTTCGACGATGACCGCGAATTTCAGCCTCATCACGAATTCCACCAAGAGAGGCACGAATAAAACTTTTACCCATTGCCTTAGCAATCGACTTTCCAAGAGAAGTTTTACCGACGCCTGGAGGGCCAATGAAACATAAAATATTGGCAGTGGAAGAGATTTCTTCACCTTTCTTTTTGTTTTTACTTTTCAAATTTAAAACAGCCAAATATTCTAAAATTCTTTCTTTAACATCTTTTATGCCGTAATGATCTTGGTCGAGGATTTTTGAGGCTTTAGATAAACTAATATCAGATTTATTGTATTTTCCCCAAGGTAATTCCAATACTGTTTCTAAATAAGTTCTTATGTAACCTGATTCTGGAGACATTGACCCCATTTCAGTGAGACGTTCTAGTTCTTTAATTAATTTTTTTCGAACCTCAGGTGGAATATTTTTATTTTTAATTTTCTTTTCTAAATCGGAAAATTCACCACCGCTATTTTGACCAAGACGTTTTAATTCTTTTTCAATTTGGCGTTTTCTTTCTTCTAAAACATTTCTCTTGACACCAGTGTTGAACTTTTCTTGAGTTTTTTCTTCAATAGATCTTTCTAATTCAGCAACTTTCATCTCTTGAATTAAATATTCAGTGGCTGCTTTTAATCGTTGACTAACAATTAATGTTTCTAATAAGACCTGTTTTTCGGGTATTTTTCCTTCGACCGAGAAACAAACCTGATCGGCTAAGTCACCGCTGGAAACGCCAGTGCTAAGTTGCATCATGGCAGGCAAATCAAATTGACGACCCATGGCAAAGGCTTTTTTTAATTGACTTAAAAGAGCTTCGGCAGATTGTTGAATTTCAGCGACTGGTTCGGGGACAACAGGAAGATCAACATATTCGACCATGAAAAACGGATCTGTTTGAATTAAATTTAAAATGTTGACTCGAGAAACTCCTTTGACAATAGCATGGAGGCTACCATCACTTTGAAGAATATGTTCAATCTTAGCTAAAACACCAACATTGTAGAGATCTTTATACTCTGGCTTTTCAACGCGAGAATTTTGTTGAGCGGTAATAATAACTAATTTATTGGTGTTGTCATAGGCATGAAGCAAGGAATTCATTGATTCTTTGCGGCCAAAAAAAAGTGATGTTTCAACTGACGGAAATAAAACAATGTTACGGAGAGGAATTAAAGGTAATACTTTTCTTAGAGGTTGTGGAGCTGGAGTTGGATTTTGATTTGTATTTTCTGGCATAATTAGCAGTCTATCACTTGGTTTGCTAAGTGTCAAATGGTTTTTTATGGTCTTTTTATTTTACCTGGAGAATCTTAATTGGCAATGAGGAAAAAAAGAGATGTAGACTGGGTAGTTTTAAACTACATCTCTTTTACCATAAACTTAATTTGTTTTTGTTTTTCTCATTTGTTCTTTAATTTTTATTAAAAAAATGGGAGCCGTAGCTTGCTCGTCAAGAAGACCCGTTTCAAGATCGATTTTGATGATACCCCTGTTTTCTTTATGACTACAATCAAAAATTAACCATTTCTGTCTTTCAATTTTTTCTTCGTAAATATTAAAATCAATAGGAAAAGCTTCTTTTAAAAATTCAATGAAAGGTGTTGTTGCTCTGTAAGATCTAGTTAATCCAAAAAAATCAGTCATTACTATTCTCCTCTCTTTTTATTAAATATTCGACAAACTGCTGATTTAAGGGATAGATTTTTAATTGTCTATCAATATTAATAACAACGGGGATATTTAAAAAAAATAGGTCATAAATATGATTGTCTTTGGAAATGGCAAAAAGTATATCGCCAAAACTACAAACAAAACTCACAAATTTAAAATGTTCTTTTTGTTTTTCTTTATATTCCTTTAGATCCGGGAAGATGTTTTTAAAAAATTCTTCTAGATCCGCCAAATTAGTACCTCCTCTCTTTTTGTTAAGTTTATGGATTTTAAGGTTCTGGGTTATTAAAATCGTGTTGATTTGTAAACTTGTCTTATTGTAATGAATATAATCAGGAAGTCAATTATAATCGAAAATTTGGTAAAATATGACGATGCGAAAAGTAATTGAGGAAAAAGTTAAAATTGGACGAGTGGTGATTTTAGGGCGACCTAATACTGGAAAATCTACTTTGCTTAATGCCATAATGAGCCAAAAAGTGGCAATTACTTCACCAATGGCTCAAACGACTCGAAAAAATGCACGAGTGGTTTTTAGTAGTGAAAAAGGGAAAATTATTTTTTCTGATACTCCAGGAATTATTAATAAAGTGTCTGATTTAGTTGGTAAACGCGTTAATACTGAAGCTCCAAAAGAAGTTGGGAGAGCTGATGTGGTGATATGTCTTTTAGATATTTCTCGACCAAAAACTGAAGAAGAAAATAAAGTGATTGGATTAGTTAGAAAATCAAAAGCAAAAAAGATTTTGGTTTATAACAAAATTGATCAAGCAATTGGGAGTAAGGACCATTTGGCTGAATATAATTATTTGGAAGATGAGTTTGACGAAGTGATTTCGGTAAGCGCTATTAAAGAGACAAATATTAAAGGGCTAATTAATCTTATTTTTGAATTACTACCGGAAAAAGATTCCAAATTAACCGAAGAGGATTTGGAAATAATGGAATCTAAAAAAGGACCAGTCATTAGTTTAAATTCAAAAGAATATATTGCTGAAATTATTCGAGAAAAAGCCTATTTGTTTTTGAGAAAAGAAGTCCCTTATTCAGTTAATGTGGAAGTGGATGAGGTGATCGATAAGAAAAAATTAATTTTAATTAAAGCAAGAATATTGACTACTGCAAATAGGTATAAAAAAATGATTATTGGGGTGGGTGGAAAGAAGATAAGAGAAATTGGTTATAACGCTAGAAAGGAATTGGAATTAATGTCGAGCCGAAAAGTGTTTTTGGAACTGACAGTAGAGATAGACAAGCACTGGGCAGAAAGAGATATTCAAAAATAATTTATTTTAAATTTTTGGTGATGAGATCGTTGAGTTTTTTGATACTTTCAGGATCAATAATGGAAGTGGAAACTTGAGCTTTGATTAATTTTTGAATTTTAGGAATTTCTTTTGAATCGAGGGTGTCTGATTTGGTTAGAACAATTATTTCCGGTTTATTGGCTAAATTAGAACTGTAATTATTTAATTCTTGGCGGACGGTTTGATAATCCTTTAAAGGATCACTAGAATCGGCACCAATACAATGAACCAATAAACTTGTTCTTTCAATATGTTTTAAAAATTTAATACCAAGACCCTTACCATCAGCAGCACCTTCAATTAGTCCCGGAATATCGGCAATAATTAGACCATTTTTCATTACACCTAAATTTGGCTCGAGAGTGGTAAAGGAATAGTTAGCAACTTTAGCATCCGCGGGAGTGAGTTCGTTTAAAAGACTAGTTTTACCAGTATTAGGCAAACCAATTAAACCAACTTGGGCGATTAATTTTAATTGTAAAAATAATTTTTTAGTTTGACATTTATAACCTAATTCTTTTTCTAGAGGAGTTTGATTGGTGGATGATTTGAAGCAAAAATTACCACGACCACCACTGCCACCTTTGGCCATTAAAACTTTTTTACCTAATTCAGTTAATTCAACCGAGGTACCATTGTCGTAAGTGGCAAGAGTGCCAACAGGAACTTGGATAATTAAATCTTCACCATTATGGCCAGTGCAATTATTATGACCACCTTGTTCGCCGTTTTGAGCGGCATAAACTTTGGCGTGACGAAATTGGTTTAATTTACTAATATCGGAAACGGCTTCAAAAAAAACAGAACCGCCGTCGCCGCCAATGCCGCCATCTGGGCCACCTTTGGGGCGAAAAGCGTCACTATAGAAATGAGCAGAACCATTTCCACCATCGCCGCCTTTAATTGTAATTCTAACTTCATCGATTAACATGGGAGTATTATAGCAGCAAATCCACCCCTAACCCCTCCTTTGACAAGGAGGGGAACAAAATATCTTTTTATTTGGAAGTTATTAATTGACCGCAGGCGGCGGCAAAATTTTGACCAAAGGAACGACGGAGAGAATATTCGATTCTGGACTGATCTAAATAATTTATAAAAGCTTTTTGTTGACTTGGAGAAGCTGGAGTCATACCGCCTTCAACTGTATTAAGAGGAATTAAATTTAAAAAGAAAAGACGATTAGAGTTAATAAAATCAATCAATAATTTAGCATCGTTTTGATTGGTATTAATATCCATTAAGGCATATTCAAAAAATAATTGGCGGTTAGTCTTACCAACATAATAATTACAAGAATTTTTAAGTTGAGATAGAGAATATTTTTTGGCTATTGGCATAAAAGATTCTCTAATTTTTTGATCGGCAGAATGAAGGGAAACTGCTAAATTAATTTGAGTATCCAAATCAGCAAATTCAATAATTTTATCGGCGACACCGGCAGTGGAAATGCTAATTTTTCTGGCTCCGATATTTAATCCGTCCTTACTATTGATAATATTGATGGCGGTCAATACATTATCCCAATTTAAAAATGGTTCACCCATGCCCATAAAAACAACTCGACCAATATATTTTGGATAAATTTTTTGGTTCCAATATAAAATTTGATCAACAATTTCTTCGGGAGTAAGATTTCTTTTAAAACCCATTTTCCCAGTGGCACAAAAATGACAACCAAGAGAACAACCGACTTGGCTGGAGACACAGGCGGTTAACCAATCGTCATAATCCATAAAAACCGATTCGATTTTTTGACCATCAGAAAGCTCTAATAAAACTTTTTGGGTAGAATCATCACCAACAATATTTTTTTCTGAAACTGATAATAAGTTTAAAGATTCTGATAATTTCTGGCGGAGGTCAAGAGATAAATCGGTCATCTGGTCGAAGTTTAAATAGCGACCAGAATAATAATTCTTAATTATTTGACGGTACCTAAAAGTAGGGAGGTTTAGTGAATCTAAAGTTTCTTTTAATTTAATTAAATCCATTTATTATGCCTTATTTATGGCTTTAATGTAATCTTCTTTTTGTTTAAAGCCTATAAAGGTGTCTATTAGTTCTCCTTTATTAAAAAGAAGAACAGTGGGAATAGCAGAAACATTATATTTTACAGATAAATCTAATTCTTCGTCGACATTAACTTTGACAACTTTAACCACTGAGGATAATTCATTACTGATTTCTTCCATGACTGGACCAAGCATTTGGCAAGGACCACACCAGGGAGCCCAAAAGTCGATAAGGACTTTGCCGTCAAAATCTAAAACTTCTGATTTGAAATTATCTTTATTTATGTTGATCATAATTTAATTATAACTTATTTTGTTTTAACTAGCTTAGCAGTGTAAATTATTTGGCGAAGAACACCATCTGGACCTTCGATTTGATTAGTGCCAGACAAAATTACAAATTGAGCTAAATAATCGGACATGGCGGTTTTTAATTCTTTAATTTGAATATGGGCGTCTTTCATTTTTTCAACTAATTGAGCAGCTTCAGGACGAACCATAACTTTTTGTTTGGCGATGGTTTTAAGTTTGGCTTGTTTTTGAGCTTCCTGAGCGATTTCTTGGTATTCAACGTCACTATCTAAAATAGAATCGAGTTGTGATTTTTGTTCTTGGTACTCTTTTTGAAGAACATCAAATCTAGTAGTCGAAGAGTTGATAAGAGATTCAATGTTTAACAAATTTGCAACTTGGTTTGGGTTTTGATTTTCGTTTGGCATACCGTTTAACTTTATCAGGATTGAAAGTCGGCTTCAAGTTGTAAAAGGTCTTCAATTGAATTTAATCGGACTAATTTTGATCTAAGTTGTTTGGCATTAGATAGACCGGAAGCATAAAATAAAAAGTTTTTACGGAGACTGTCGAAACGACGATTGGGGAAAATTTCTGTAAAAAATTGGGCATGAAGAAGCATTGCGGAAAATCGCTCTTTTGGAGTGGCGGTGTAATCGTTAAAACACCAAGGGTTGCCACAAGCGGCTCTGCCAATTAAAACTCCATTAACACCGTACTTTTGGCAAAATTCTAAACCTTGGAATTTTGATTGAATGTCGCCATTACCAAAAATTTTAGTTTTAGTATTTTTGGCCAACTCAACAACTTTTTGAATTTCGGACCAATCAGCAGATCCGGCATAACCTTGCTTAAGGGTGCGACCATGAATGGTTAAAAAATCTAAGTCTTGAGCCAATAAAATTGAGGCCCAACTTTCGATAATTGATTCAGAAATGCCGAGACGAGTCTTAACGGAGATGGTTGGTTTGGTTTTGGGTAGAGACGTTTGTTTTTTGGTAGTTAGAGACGCATCATGATGCGTCTCTACAAAATCAAAGACAGAATATTTTTTATTTCTTTCGATAACGGCAAGGCTTTTTTGGTTGAGACTAAGATCAGTGACTTTGATTTTGCCGGAAAACCAATCATCAATCCCCTTTTTAGTGGCTTGAATTATTTCAACAGCTAAATCTGGTTTACCAATGAGAGCGGCACCACTACCATTTTGAGTGACAGTTTTGGCGGGACAACCCATGTTAATATCGACACCATCAAAACCTAATTCCGATAAAATAATGGCTGACTTATAAAAACTTTCTGGATTTTTACCAAATAATTGGCCGATAATTGGGCGTTCTTTGGCAGAAAATAAAAGTGTGTCATATAATTTAACTCCACCATGACTGATACCTTCCGCACTAACAAATTCAGTAAAAATTAAATCTGGTTTGGCAATTTCGGTTTGAAGAAGACGATAGGCTTCGTCGGTGATGCCATCCATGGGAGCTAAACCAATTATTGGTGAATTATTTTTCATATGATTTTCAATGTAGAGACGCCAGATCTGGCGTCTCTACAAAATAATTATCTTTGTTTTTTTTTGGTTTTGAAGGCGAACTTGGCGCCGACTTTAGAACCAAATGATCGTTGTTTAAAAACGGTGGTTCGGACATGGAGATCAGAACTGGATTTATACTCTGGTTTTTGGCCCATCTTTGGGCGAAATTTCTTTTTATTTGGAGAAGCAGCGGCAGTAGTTGGAAAAAATTTTGGGACATATTCGCCGGTGGTATTTCGATTTAATGATCTGCCAAGAGAGTTGAAAACTGGTTTACCACCTTTGTATTTGCGAGGTTTTCTTTCTTCTTTGGGAACTGATGAACGAACTGAAGATGCTTGACGAGGTGGGTATTGACGATTGTCCAGAGATTTTTTTTGTTGTTGGTAATCGGAAACGTCACTGTCGGGATGGGGTAAAAAAACTTGGACTTGACGACGATTTGGATGTTTTTCAACTGATTCTTCATGACGAGCTTTACCTTCTTCAGTTAAATAAGGATCTGGTTCGGCATAATCAACAATAATAGTGCGATCACTAATGAAATAATTATGATATTTTTCTTTAGCACGAATGGCATCTTCAAGGTTTTCATATTCAACATAAGCCATACCGCGACTTCGACCCCAACGGTTATTGACAATGCGGACGGAGACAATTTTACCTTCGGTAATAAAAATAGAAAGTAGTTCCCCTTCGGTGAACCGATAAGGTAAACTGCCGATGAATAGGCGTTTTGAGACAGGTTTAGTTGATGACATAGATGCTTATATTATACCTGTTAAAATAAATAATGCTTAAGTATGAAAAATTAGTAATAGGAATGCTGTCGACCAACTGTTATTTAGTGTGGGACGAAGACACCAAAGAATGTTTGGTGATTGATCCGGCTGATGATGGGGTGAGTATTAGTGAGGAAATAAATAGTCGAAAATTGAACGTGAAGACAATATTTTTGACTCATGGACATTTGGATCATAGTTTGGGGGCGTTGGATTTGAAATTAATTTACAATGTTGATTTTGGTTGCAATAGTAAGGACAAATTTATTTTAGATAGACAAGATGAAACGGCTAAATATTTTTTTAAAGAAAAAAATCCACCGCCAAACTTTGTCAAAATAGATATTGATTTGGATAAAATAAAAAGTTTTAAATTGGGTGATGAAGTTTTGGAAATTATAAAAACGCCAGGACATACGCCGGGAGGGGTTTGTTTTTATAATAAAAAAAATAAATTATTATTTAGTGGGGACACGTTATTTGCTGGACTTAGGGGAAGAACTGATTTTAGTTATGGCTCGACGCCAAAAATATTTGAGAGTTTGAAAAAGTTAATGAAATTACCTAAGGATACTTTAGTTTTACCAGGACACGGTGAAGAAACGACAATTGAAAGGGAGTCTAAACGTTATGTCTTAGATTCTCAATAGTTTCTTCAAAGTTTTTGATGTGATCTTGTTTAATACTTTCGAGAAGTTCAATCAAAAGGCTATTAATATAATTTTCAATAGCTTGAGATTGCTCTGAATTTAGTTTTAGATCTTGAGTTAATTCTTCAATGGTTTGCATTTGGATATTTATATCATTTAATTGTTTTTATTTAAAGCAAGGGGATTTTTAAGTTCTTTTTTAGTTTGTGATTTTAATTTTCTTTCGACTTTTTGAATGTCTTCTTCTGGAGATAAAATTTCTGGTCTAATTCCTCTTTCTATTAATGTTTTACGAACACTTTTATTATTAGTAATATGTTCATTTGATATTTGCTGTTCACTTTTCATCTTTTTTTCTTTGGCATTAAAAATTGTTATTTCTGTAGCAAAATCTTTTGCTTTTAAAATTATTGTTGGCGCAAAATCAGATAATGCCCTGCTGTTTGGTATTTTCCATTTTTTCTTCATCTCTTTTGTAGGATACCCAAACAGGGCTAAATCCCCTTTATTTCTAATGATTCCAAAATTTCGATCACTTCCAGTTTGTTCAAAAATTACACCAGATAATTCTTTTTCTGTTTGAGCTAATTTTCTTCTGGCTGATAATCTTTCAGATTCTAATAATCTTTGTTCAATTATTTCTAATTTTCTTGTTTGAATCGCAAAATAAGTTTGAGCAAAAGCGATCTCTTCTTTTCTTGGATCACCGTTTTGAGTAATTAGATAACAAGCATAACGAGTAAGCATAATATCTGATATTTCAGTTTCCGCATTAGATCCGATGGAAACCATTTTCCCGACGTCGGCAAAATGGTCACTAATCTTATGTTCTGATATCTCACAGGCAGTTTTTGCTTTTGAAATTACATTTAGAAAATTATCCCATTTACTGTAGCCTAATAAATGTTGCAAATCTCTAGCTAACCAAAACTCAACCCCATCCTCAGTTTTTTGAGCATACAATTCAAAATTATTTAAAAGTGTTTTAACTAAAGTAGTTTTCATTATTAATAATAAACCCAAATATAATACGAAGTCAATATTATTAATAGTAAAAATTGATATAATAAAGGCGTTTTAATGCTTCGTCGTCTAATGGTAGGACAATCGGCTCTGAACCGATTAATTGTGGTTCGAATCCATACGAAGCAACAAAATTGTCGTGTGTGAGAGTCTAATAATTAGAAATGAAAGGATGTATAATGAGTTATAAATGTATTTAGATAGATATGGACAAAGAAATTGAACTAAATGGAAATGTAATCAGAGAATGGTTAAAAAAACATGGGGTTATTTCGTTTTTCCTAGGAATTGGGTTATCATTTTTATTGGCAGATTTTTTACAACAGATATTAAATAATGAAACTATAGGTACAATTGCTTTTTGGATTATACTAATTATATTTGCAGTATGGATACAAAATGGAATACTCGGTTTAAAAAATATTCTCGGCTTTTCTGTAGTGGCAGTTAAATGGTTGCTTGGGATTTCTATTGCAATTTTTTTAATCTGCTTGATTGTTGGTTGGTTTGCCGCCCTTGCACCAACGACAATAATAATTATTTTATTATTTTTAATCTTGATTAGATAAAAAATTTAGACTGAAAATATTGTTTTGCTTATTTTTTCTATGTAAAAAATAAATTATTAGGAGTTGTTTTTTTTATTTTAAAAAAGTTCTGACATTGTTCTAGAAGATAAACAAATTTGTAATATTTATATCAATGGTTTATTATTGAATTATGATCATGCAATTATTAATCAGTGCCTTTGCTTTTTATATTACTGCTTATTTAATCCCTGGTTTTATAATCAGCGGGTGGATGGCGTTAGTGGTTATTTCTATAGTTTGGGGAATATTAACTTTGATAATTAGGCCAATATTAATTTTATTAACATTGCCGATTAATTTTTTGACTTTAGGTTTGTTTACTTTTGTTATTAATGCACTACTTTTAATGTTAATGACCAAAATAGTCCCTGGTTTTAGTATTTCTGGGTTTGGAACAGCTCTTTTGGCAGCTGTAGTTTTGTCGCTGGTAAATATGTTTCTTTTGAAGCTGATACCGTAAGAAATTTTAATTAAATTTGATCATTTTTTCCTTGATTTTATTTGACTTTTTTTGGGGTTAGAGTTATTATACTGACTGGTCAGTTTATTCTATTATGAAAAACGAATTAAAGCGTATTTTTAAGTCAAAATTGTTAACAGCCACATTGGTGGCGGTGGTTATTTTGCCTTTAATTTATGGCATTCTTTATTTATGGGCTTTTTGGGATCCGTACGGTAAGATGGAGAATTTACCAGTGGCTATTGTTAATGAAGATAAATGTGCCTATAAATCAGACAAAAGTGATAAAGAACAATATTGTTTTGGACAAGAATTAATGGACAAATTGAAGGAAGAAAAGGATATGAACTGGCAGTTTGTCGATAATGAAACAGCAGAAAAAGGATTAGTAGATAAAACATATTACACTATGGCGACCATCCCTAAAGACTTTTCAGAAAATATTTTGTCGGTAGATAGTGATAATCCACAACAAGCTCAAATCGAATTTAAATCGAGAGAGGCATCGAGTTTTATGGCATCAAAATTCACTGATACTGCTTTTGATAAAATCAAGGCGGCGTTGAATGAAAAAATTTCTAAAGAATATTTTGATAATATTTTTTCGGAAACAAGAGATTCTGTTAAAGATTTAAAAAAAGCAGCTGATGGTGCGTCGGACTTGGCCGATGGATTATTAGAAGCAAAAGACGGGAGTAATGATTTATATGATGGAATTGACAAGGCTAATAGTGGCGCTTATGATTTGAAAAATGGGCTAAATACTTTACATAATGGATCAGAAACATTGGCAACTGGAGCCAGTAATGCTTTAAGTGGAGTGAATCAATTATCGACTGGAACAAATAATTTAAGCGCTGGGCAATCAGCTGTAATTTCAGCAATAAATGCCTATATATCACTACATCCGGAAGCATCTACTTCAGCAGAGTTGCAAACAGCTTTAGTTGCAGCCACACAAGTTAATGGTGGAATTAATCAATTAAAAACTGGATTATCTTCTTTGTCAGTAGGCGTGAGTAATATTGCGACTGGCAGTGCTAGTTTACGAGACGGATTATCTTCAGCTGTTGATGGCGGGGCAACTTTAATGGATGGATTAGCAGAGATTAAAGATGGAGAAAAAGAATTAGGTGATGGATTAGCTGATGCTTATGATGGATCGGTGGAATTGAGAGATAAATTAAGTGAATCAGTTGATAAAAATATCGACAAGACTGATGAAGTTAAAAATGCAGTTCAAGCAACAGTAATGTCGGCACCTGTTGATATTCATGATGTTTCAATTGATATTGTGAATAATAATGGGACTGGTTTTGCTCCTTACTTTATTCCATTAGCTTTGTGGATTGGCGGTTTAGCAACTTTTTTCTTGATTGAATTGACTTTCAAAAGTAAAAATATCGTGAAAGAATTTATGCCTAAATTATGGTTATCTTTAATTGTCGGCACTTTTCAAGTTATTACCTTGGATTTTGTATTAATTTATTTTTTAGGACTACAAATAAATTATTTTTGGCAATTTATTGGATTTACTATGTTGTTGGCTTGGTGTTTTACTTTAATTCAAATGATTTTGGTTTTGGTTTTCGAAATGGCAGGAAGATTCATTGGAGTTGTATTGTTAATGTTGCAATTAACTAGCTGTGCTGGAACTTACCCGTTGGAAACTGCACCGGAATTTTTCCAAAAAGTTAGTCCATATTTACCATTTACTTATGCTGTTTCGGGATTAAGAGAATTAGTTTCTGGAAGTAATTTTAATTTAGTTATATTTGATAGTCAAATAATTTTATATATTATTTTGTTTGTATTAGTTCTAATTTTTACTTATTTATTGAAACCAGTTAAACTGTTATTAGTTAAAGTCAAAAACCCATGTTGCTTAAAAACAAAAAAGAAAAAATAATTTCAGCTGCAATTTCTGAATTTGCTAGAGATGGTTTTGAAAAAGCGTCAATTGACGCAATTGCTCTGAAAGCAAAAGTTGCCAAAGGAACGGTTTTTTATCATTTTAAATCTAAAAATGAATTGTTTGAAGAGATAGTTTCTGAAGCACATAAAAGATTTGAAAAAATAGTTGAAAAGAAAATAGAAAATTTGAAAACTGAAAGAGAAAAAATTGAAAAAATTATTGAGATAGAAGTTGATTTTATTCATAAATACAGAGATTTATTTTTAGTTTATTTAGGTGACACGATTAATAAAATAACTTCTTTTAACGTTATTGAGGGGGTTTTAAATAAAGGAATTACTAAAGGAGAATTTAGAAAAAATTTGAATACCAACACGGCTTCAGTGTCTTTGTTTTGGTTAACAGCAATGACTTGTTTGAATTGCAAAGATGTTAAGGCAAAAGAAATTCAAGATTTGGTATTGAAAGGAATTTTAAAATAAATTATTCAATAGAAGCAGAAGAAGTGGCGGTTGGTTGGGAAATGAATTTTTGAATGTCGGTCCAATTATTTTCGCCTAATTTTGGGATTAAAATAAATTGACCAATACTACTTTTAGAGTTCATTAAAAAGTTCTGGTCGGTAATTGGAAATGATTCAATTTTGTAAGTTTGATATTCGTCAGACCTGGAAAGAAGTTCTTCCATTTTATTTAGGTCGATATCGGTGGTTAGATTGCCCGCTAAGGAATTGATAAGTGGAATTATTTTAGGGACAAAATTCAGAGAAATAATTTTTTTCTTAACAGCTTCAATAACTATTTTTTGGCGAGCAGAGCGATTAAAATCTCCCCCATCCTCTTGTGAATGGCGAGAACGGACAAATTTGAGTGCTGTGGCGCTGTCCATGGTCTGTAAACCTTTATCAAAATGAAGATGTTCGTAACGACATTCAAAATATTCTTCTAATTTTCCAGCCGAGACTGTGGCAGTTAAAGCAGTGATTTCTTCATCTGACTTACCACAAGTGTCAGTGGTTTTTTCTTCGATAGGATATAAAAAATCGTCAAAAGTTTTTTGAACATTAACTTCAATGCCTCCAAGGGTGTCGATGGTTTTTAAAAAACCACTAAAATTAATAGTAGCAAAGTTATCAATAGAAAAACCGACCACTTGTGATAAAACTGATTTTGCCATTTGACCACCACCAGCTTTACCAGTAAATTGAGTTTCTTTGTCTCGATATTTTTTATCATCAAGACCAATTGAATAAGCTTCATTAACTTTAAGCATTTTAGTTTCACCGACAGCGATTGGTATTGGTACCCAAAGATCACGAGGAATAGAAATTAATTTAATCTTTTTTTCTTTGGGAATAAATAAAGCGACAATTATAGAATCAGTTAGAGTGCCGCCTTCATGAACGCCACCACCATAGCCCATTAACAAAATAGAAAAAGGTCGGTCTGGATCGGGAGTGGGAGTGGGTGAAATATTGGCTGGGGTTGCATCTTTATTAACTTTAACAACGACTTGTTTATATTTTAAAAAAGCAAATACTGTAAAAAAAATAAGGATACAAAGAAATAAAGCAGCGGTAGTAATTAATATAATTTTTTTTCGGGTCACTAGTTTATATTCTAACTCTAATTTTTCTCAAATATTTACTTTCAAAACCATCAATCAAATCTTTTTTAGAAACTGGCGCAAATTTTTGATAAATATCAAAAAAATCAAACCATTGGTTTAATTTTAACTGGCTGGGTTTTAATTGATTAATTTTTAATTTTTGGTTAATTAATTTAAATTGTTGATAAGAAAAAATTTTTTTGTAGGCATTAAAAATATCAGCTTTCCATTGATTAAAACCATAAATAACAAAATCGCGAAATTGCTGATAAATTTCTTGGTCAATTAGATCTTGGTTTTTTAGGGTGAATTTTATGAAACTAATATTGATTTGGGGCTTAGGAGTGAAAGCAGTGCGATCAATTTCACCTAAAATTTCGACATCATAAAAAATTTTTGCCAGAATGGAGCTTTGGGTTTCGATTTCCCCACCTTGATATTTTTGGGCAGCTTCGGTTTGAAGAATGAAATAAATTTCAGTGGGGTGATTAGTTGATTTGAGAAATTTATCAATAATTTCGGCAGTAATATTGAAAGGAATATTAGAAAAAACTTTATAGGGCAAGG
This sequence comes from Candidatus Shapirobacteria bacterium, assembly GCA_028704635.1. Taxonomy (GTDB): domain Bacteria; phylum Patescibacteriota; class Microgenomatia; order UBA12405; family UBA12405; genus WARW01. Next base: position 84,802 of record JAQWFB010000004.1, on the reverse strand, counting down.
TAGGTAAATTCCAGTTTAAAAAATCTTTATTTAAAATTTTTAAATTTTTGGTATCTTTAAATTTTTCAATTAGACTTTGATATAAGTCTAAATCTTTTTCAATAGCAACAACTTCTTTAGCTTTTAAAATTAATTCTTTAGTGATAATTCCCCTGCCTGGACCGATTTCGACAACTAAATCATTGGAATTGATAGAGCTAACGGCTAAAAGCTCTTTGACAACAAATGGGTCTTTAATAAAGTTTTGAGAAAGCAACATTTAGAATTCTTCTTCTGGTGGTGGCAAGTATTCTTCGCCATTATCACTGGAAACTTGGTTGGCTTTTAACCAAAGAATATAATCACAACCGGTGGCTTTTTTAGCTTCTTTGTCCCAACCCGAGGTGGAACATTTTTTCATTTTTTTACCGTTGGCAGTGGTAAAAAGAACTAAAGGTTCACCACATTTTGGACATTTTTCATCTATAGACTCAGTGGTGCCGTTGATCCACTCAACAAAATCACAACCTTCTACTTTTTTGGTTTCTTTATTCCAAGTACCAGCACTACACTTTTTCATTTTTTTACCGAATCGAGTGACTTGTAAAACTAAAGGAGCACCACATTTTGGGCATTTTTCATCTAATTCTTTTGGTTCAACTTCAAGCCATTTAACATAATCACAGCCTTCAGTTTTGTGAGTTTGAGGATTCCAAGATCCAGTGGAACATCGCTGAAGACGACGACCGGTTGGAGTTTCAATTATTTCGCTTAAAGCAGCACCGCATTTTGGACAAACATCATTATTATTTTGGGTCATATTAAATATAGTACCATATTTAATTAGGGCAAATGGTATGATTTTAATATCAACATGAATAAAAAAACTAAAATTGTAGCAACAATTGGACCATCTTCAGAATCAGAAGAGGTGTTGGAGCAGTTGATAAAAAATGGAGCAGATTTATTTCGTTTTAATTTAAAACACAATAATTTTGATTGGCATAAGAAAACAATTACAAAAGCGAAAGAAGTTGCAAAAAAACTAAATAAAAAAATTGGAATTATAGTTGATTTTCAAGGTCCAGAGCTTAGAGTGGAAACTAAAAATGAGGACGATTTAAAAATTGAAGCAGGAGAATCTGTTTTTGTTACCGATAAATTTATAGAAAATGAAAAAAATATAAAAATTAACCCGTCTTTAGTAATAAAACAAATTAAAATTGGTGATGTTGTTTTTTTGGATGATGGTGATTTGGAATTAAAAATAATTGGTAAAAATGGAAATATTTTAGAGGCAAAAGCTGAAAGAAATTACATAATAAAAAATAGAAAAAGTTTGAATGTTCCAACTAGAAGTTTTGATTTACCACTTTTGGCCAACAGAGATATGGAAGCATTGGCAAGAATAGATGAATTAAAAATAGATTATATTGCACTGTCATTTGTTAGAAATAAAGAGGATGTGGTGATATTGAAAAAATTATTACATAAAATAAATCCTAAAATTGGAGTAATAGCTAAAATTGAAAATGCTAGTGCACTTAAAAATCTTGAAGAGATAATTTCGATTGCAGACGGGATAATGGTGGCTAGGGGTGATTTAGGAATTGAAGTACCGATAAGAGAATTGGCTTTTTGGCAAAAAACAATAATCGATTTATCTAGAAAAAATAATAAACCAGTGATTGTGGCAACTCAAATGCTTAAATCTATGATTGAAAATCATAGACCGACAAGAGCCGAAGCGACCGATGTTTCAAATGCTGTTTTTGACGGAACCGATGCTTTGATGTTATCAGAAGAGACAGCTGTGGGGAAATACCCAGCCAGAGTGGTATCTGAAATGACAAATATTGCCGTTTTTTCAGAAAATAATGGCAATATCCGGGAAATAAAAGTGGAACCAGAAAATTCGACTGAAATTTTGGTTGACGCAGCTGTAAATATTATTAAAAATAATAAAAAATTACCAATCAAGGCGGTTATTATTTTTACTCAATCTGGAAACACTGCTAGAATTTTTTCAAAATACAGATTAAATATTCCAATAGTGGTGATAACTGATAAAAGAGATATTGCTGGAAAATTATTGATGAGTTACGGAGTAAACCCTTATTATAAAAAGTTTGAAGAAAATAATTTTAAAATAACTAAAAAATTAATAGATGAATTAATCGGATTTGATTTTATAAATAACGGAGAAAATATAATTATTATCCATGGAAATAATTGGATGGAGAGTGGGTCAACTAGCGATATCAGCCTGATTACTGTTTAGACTTAGATTTCTCAGCCATGATATTACTGACTCTCAGAAGGGAATCAAATGTACCAGCATCTTCCCAAAGAGTGTCAAAAATCTTAACTTTCATTTCTCCGTTTTGGAGATAAATGTTGTTTAAATCAGTGATTTCAATTTCGCCGCGGGGTGATGGTTTTAAATTTTTAGCATATTCAACGATACGATTATCGTAAGTGTAAAGGCCAACAACAGCATAATTACTTTTGGGATTATCTGGTTTTTCTTCAATAGAAATGGCTTTCATATTTTGATCAAACTCAACAACACCAAAACGCTCTGGATCTTCAACTTGTTTAGCAAAAACCATGGCGCCACTTTTAAACTCTTTAATTTCTTTAGAAAAATCTTGATCAAAAATATTATCACCTAAAATCATGGTGACATTATCATCGCCGATAAAATCCTCTCCGATAATAAAAGCATCGGCTAAACCTTTTGGTTCTTTTTGGACTGCATAACTAAAACGGGCACCAAATTCTTTACCATCACCTAAAAGATTTAGGAAATGACCAGAATAATCTGGGGCAATTATAATTAATATATCAGTAATCCCGGCTTTAATTAAAGTTTCGATTGGATAGTAAATCATCGGTTTGTCGTAAACCGGCAAAAGCTGTTTTGAAGTAATGGTGGTTAGTGGACGTAAACGAGTAGCTCGACCACCAGCTAAAATAATTCCTTTCATAAAGTATATTTTACTATAATTATTTCTTTTTGTTTTTCCAAATGACCAGATTGTACATAGTCCAATTGTATGGTAGAACTAAAAATACGATAATTACGGCTAAATATAATGTTTTATTCCCTGGGCCAAAAAGATATTCTGCTAGGGTTCCAAAAATAGTTTGAATAACGATGGCACCAGCAGAACTTAAATTAAATTGGAAGAATTTTTTGATTAATCTGCTTGGTCCAAAGATTTGCTGTGATCTAAAAGTCCAAAGATTATTTAAAGTAAAATTGCTAATGATGGCAATTTCGGCAGAAAATGTCCAAGGCCAAGGTTTATTTAAAAATGTAGAAAATAAATTTAGAAAAATAGCATTAATAATAAATCCAATAAACCCAACTGTTCCAAATTTTAAAAACTTTTGAGTGAAATCATCATACCAACGAAGAAGAATGGCAACTCTAAAAATATCTTTGGCAGTTTTTGCTTCTATTTTTGACTCACCGGCATTTCTAACATGAAAATTAAGTGGGACCTCTTTAAATTTAGCACCCATTTTTAAAGTTTCAAAAAGAAGCTGGAGTTTATAACCAAAACTTTTAGTTAATAATCGATCGCCTTTCCAATCCAAATCCATTTTGTCAACAAAACCTTTGACTCGGGTAACTTTTAGACCAGTAGTAGGATCGGTAACTTTAAAGAAATTTTTGAAAGGAAAAAACATAATGAATCGGGCAACAAAACCACCAAATTCGCTGAAGAAAACTCGTTTAAAACCCCAACCTTTTGGGTTAGAACCGCCTTTGATTTTACGAGAACCAATGACATAATCATAACCTTCCTCTATGGCTTTAAGCATTAAAGGAATGGTTTCTGGAGGATGTTGAAAATCACCATCAAATTCAAAAACAAAATCCGCATTTAATTTATCAATGGCGTATTTAAAACCTTTGAGATAGGCAGCACCGATACCATCTTTACTGGTTTCAGTTAAGAGAAAAGTATTGTTATATTTTTTAGCTTCTTTTTCGACAACTTTTCCAGTACCATCGGGAGAATTTCCATCAACGACTAAAATTTTCATATCCCAGTTTTGAGTCAAATCGCCTTTCTTAGCGACGATATTGGGAAAAGTTTTGGTATTAAGATATTCAATCATTTTGCCGATATTATCGGCTTCATTGTAGGTCGGAATAACGATGACTGCAGTATTTTGTTGTTTCATAATAAATCAGTATATCGCAAATGATAAAATATTGGTATGAATATAGATATTGTCACATTGTTCCCTAAAATGTTTGAGTCACCTTTTGCTGAAAGCATAATTAATCGAGCAATAAAAAATAAAATTATTAATTTAAAAATTCATAATTTGAGGGATTGGGCGATAGATAGTTATGGATCGGTAGATGATAAGCCATTTGGAGGCGATGTAGGAATGTTGATTCGGCCAGAACCGGTGTTTAATGCTTTAAAAACAATTAAAAATCAAAACCTCTCTGTCGCTAAAGCGACATCTCCCCTTAAAAAAGGGAGAGGTCTAAAATCGAAGATAATTTTGATGTCGGCGAGAGGAAGAAAGTTTGATCAGAAAAAGGCTGAAGAATTGGCTAAATTGGATAATTTAATTTTGATTGCTGGACATTATGAAGGATTTGATCAAAGAATCTCTGATTTTATGGTAGATGAGGAAATATCGATAGGCGACTATGTATTAACTGGAGGAGAATTACCAGCAATGGTAATAACTGATGCGGTGGCAAGATTGGTTCCAGGAGTATTAGGAAAAGATAAATCGAGTCAAATTGAAAGCTGGTCTGAAATTGAAATTGATGGAAAAAAAATAAGAACAGTTGAATATCCCCAATATACTAGACCTCAAGATTTTATGGGTTATAAAGTACCAGAAGTTTTAGTAAGTGGCGACCCAAAAAAAATTAAAAAATGGCAAATGGATCAAATAAAAGAAAAACAAGCCCAAACAAAATAATAAGTAAATATTCAATGATAATTGAAGTGTGTAAATCTCCCCTTTTTTGGTGGTGATATAAACTCCAACCAAAATAGGATAGAACAACTCCGGAAACTATCCATATTCTAGTTTGGGAGTTATTAATAAAAACGTATAAAAAAAATCCAATAATAAAGATTAATAATAAAAAAATATATTCTACTGGTTTTTGTTTAATTTCTTTTGGAATGATCATTAGAAAATACTCCCTTGTTGGTTAAAAATCATTAATAAAAAGATAAAGAATAGAAAACCAATATGACCAACAGTGGAACCGGTTAAGCGATGAATGTTATTTTTAACAGTAATAAAACCATCTATAAAAAGTACTACCATCAGAATAATAAAAATAACAGAACTAAAAATTTTACTGAGAGTTAGTGGACTGATTAATTTTTCATTTTGACTGGATAAAACACTGGTTTGAGACAGAACTTCTGGGACGACGATGTCGTTCGATTTTGGAGAGATAATCTCTTTGGTAGTTGCCGTAAGAGGGGTGCCAAAATGTTGAACGACTAGTGTGGTTTTAATATCACCAAGAGTGCCATTGACAACAGCAATACCAATTTCTTTGTATTTCGTGTTGATGATATTTTCCTTATGTGTGGGAGAATTCATCCAGGCGGAAACTAATGAATCGGTGTTGTAAAAGTCTTTGGCCAAATTTTCACCAGCGGTTGAATATTTATAACCAACGGCGTCAAAAAAAGTCCATGGAGTTTTTCCTTGAGGTGAATTGTGAGCCCAATAATTGTTAGTGAACATGTCGTCGGCCTTTTCCTTAGCTGATTCCGAAAGAACAGAATTATAAACAAGAGGCTCTAAACCAAGTTTTATTCTTTCATTGTTGGTTTGATCAAGAACTTTTTGGGCGGTAATTTCTGAAGAATAACCAAGAATACCTGGTTTGACAATTGTTAAACTTTTAATAATCGACTGACTCAATAAATAAAGGACTAAAAGGAAAATTAAACAATTTGGTTTTAAAACAGTAGCTCGATGGTTATTTTTGGGTTGAGGAATGAAGTAATGAGTTAAGAGTTTCTTTAGCACACTATCAGTATAAATGATTTTCATTATTTTTAAAAGAAAAATCAAATTGAAGAAATATGGTTTGAAATTAATCTTTTATATTTGAATCCAGATTTTTGATCTGGATCATTAAAACCAGTTATGTTTAAATTAAAATCACAAGATTCTAATTTGGAGTTTATATAATTGTCTTTTAGTTTTACAAAAACCAACCAGTCGGAAAAACTCTGGTCAGCATTAAGGCTACTTTTTAAATTTAAATCAACCAAAAAACCATTGTATTGCGACTGTCCATTTTTAATTAAATTAATTTCTAAGTTTTTACAAAAATTATCATCACCACTAACTTTTTCAAAAGTTAAAGAATAATTAAAGTTGGTGGCACCTTGATTTTTTATTCTCAAAGTGTCGACCTGATAACCGCCGGCCAAAATACCGTTGATATTAAATAAACTTTCGACAGCTGAATTATTACTGGTTTTTAATTGAGAAAAATCAAGTGTGGTGGCAGAAAACTGATTATTTTTTATGGTTTTTTTAAAAACAAAATCAGCATTGGTGGATCCAATTAAAGTTAGACTAAACATAAATAAAAGGAATAATAACCTTAACATAATTATCGTTTTGACATTTTTTTAAAATTATTTTTGATTTGGACAAATTCTTGATAAATAATAATGGTGGCAGGAATAATAATAAGAGCGATTAGGCCAGGGATACTTTTGATAAAAAAAACTAAATAACCAAAATTAGGGAGACTGTAAAGAACTTTCCCTAAAATTTGTTTTTTTTCAATAAAATCCTGGTCATTAACTTGATTAGCGTCACCTTTAGTATTTATTTGATTGCCTTGAATATCGACAATACGATGAGTAATATTGATTTTTCCTTTTGATAAAAAGGTAATAATATCTCCTTTTTGATATTTAGAACTAGGTTTAATAATAACTAAATCGCCAGTGTTAATAACTGGTGACATGGATCCTGATTGAACCAAAAGTATTTTATAATTTCCTGGAAAATTTAATTGGGAAAATAAAAAAAAGGTTGTAATTAAAAGTAAAAATAATATCAAAAAAAAATTAATAATCTTCGACATAAATTGGATCTATTGAATTACTTGTTGAAGATTAAAATTGAGATCAAAAGAAAGACTGTCGCTTTGAATTTCATTACCGTACGAGCCGGATTCAAACCACTCAATTTTTAACTCGACTTCTTGATTTGGCTCTAAAACGAGAGTGTTTAATTCGTTATTCCAATAATTTGAAAGAGTTTTGGCACCGCTTTCATTTAACGGAATACTAATTTTGGAAACATTATTGATATAAAAATTAGCGCTAATAACATTACCCAATTCCCCTTCTCCTACGCCTGGATTATTACAAGTTTGATCAACTTCGCTTTCTGGAGTGTTACAGCCATTTTCATTATTTAAAATATTATCGAGACTAATAATAAATTGACCAGGTAAACTGCCCGTATTTTTTAATTTCCAAACTTTTTGACCAGTAATTTCTCCATTACCTAAATCAGAAATAACGAATGGTTCAATTTGGCCGTTTTGGGAACCACCCACTTCTAAATTGAGAGTACCAACAGTAAATGTATTACCACTGCTAGTTTTTTTATCGGTAAAATAGGCTTTTGTTAGTAGGAATGAAAAACTACTAACTGCGATAATTATCGCCAAACTTAAAAAAATTTTTTTCATAAAAATAAAAAAATAATGTGTAACAGATATACATTAAAACTTTTTTACCGAAGCGAGTCAAGGACTTAAACTTGTTTTTTTTTGGAGAAAATTTTATCGATAATAAAAATACCGATTAAAATTCCAATCAAATCGATTAGTGTATCTCGAAGACGAGAGGTACGACCAGGAACGAAAGACTGATGAATCTCATCTGAAATTGCGTATAAATAGGCGATTAAAATTACCCATTTTTTTTTAAAAATAGCTAAAGAAAGTAGACCAGCTAAAAAAGCATACTCTATTAGGTGGAAAGATTTTAAAATCAAAAAACGATTGGTTTCATTAGTGCCACCGATACCAGTTGTCTGTCGGGAAGAAAAATAAAAAATTACCGACATCCAAATAATGGATGGTATAAATCGGATTATTTTGTTAATTTTCATTTTTAATTTTAGCAATTATCAATGGAGTTAACAAAAACAAACCGCCAAAACAAATAAAAACTAAAGGGAGATAATTTTTTTTATTAATAGTGGTGGTGCCAAGAATTTTAGGAACGGGAGTTGGGGTTAGTGTAGGAGTTTGAGTGGAAACTAAAATGGCCGATTCAGTGGCTAAAGTAGGAGCAGGAGTGAGAGTTTTTGTTGGAGTTATGGTTTTAATTGGAGTTGATGTTTTTGTAGGTGTTAGAGTTTTAGTTGGAGTTAAGGTTTTGGTAGGGGTTGGGGTTTTAGTAGAAGTCGGAGTTTTATTTGGAGTTGGAGTAAGTGTTAATTCTGGGGTGAGAGTTGGAACAGGGGTTGATGCTAATATTGGAGTTGGCGTTGAAGTGGGAGTTGGGGTTGGATAGCTCAATTTATCAATTAAAGTATTGCTTGAGTTATAAAGATAAATAATATCGCCACCATCGTTAAGCCAACCTTTTGCATGGGAAAAAATGATTTTTGAAGATGCAGGAATAAGACCATTAAGCGATAAATCATCTGTTTTACTAGTATTATCGTCTCTAATAATCCAACCATCAATATTAATATCTTCACTAGTAGTGTTACTTAGTTCGACCCATTCCGGATCTGAATCTGAAGAAAAATTGGTGATTTTAATTATTGAATCGTCGGCTAAAACTGGATGGCTAAAAACACTAAAAAATAATAGTAAGAAAACTAACACAAAATTAGTTTAGCAAATTATTCAGTTAGTTTTAAGATGGCGATATTTATTTTTTCCAAAGTTTTTTCTTGACCTAAGGCCGGTAGACATTCGACCACTGGTGGAGTGAAAACGGTACCACAAATGACCACCCGAAAAACCATAAAGAATTCACCAACATTCCAATTATTATTTTTGATTAATTCTAAAATTCTTTCTGAGAGATTAGAAAAATCTTTATTAATTAATTCTTTTGTTTTTTGAAGCATATCAATGGCTAATTTTGAATCGGTTCCCTTTTTAAGTAAAAGTTCTTTATCGTAATCGACGTTTTCAAAAAGAAATTTTGTTTGAACTGGAAGGTCGGATAATTTGACAATTCTTTCTTTTAAAACTGGAACTAAAATCTTAATTTGATCCTTAGAAGCTTGAGGTAAAAATTTTTTGAATAAAACAAATAATTGCTCGTCTGATTTTTGGCGAAGATAATAACCATTAAAATAATCTAATTTTTTGCGGTCGAAAATTGGTGATTTTTTATGAAGATGGTTAATACTGAAAGCTTCAACAAATTCATCGAGAGTAAAAAATTCTTTTTCAGTGCCGGGATTCCAACCAAGAAGCATTAAAAAATTCAGCATAGCTTCGGGAAGATATCCGTCATCTAAAAAGGCTCGAGCGTGAGTTGACCCAGATCTTTTACTCATTTTACCTTTACCGTCTGGATTTAATAAAACTGTAAGATGGGCAAATTGTGGTGGTTCCCAACCAAAGGCGCGATAAAGCAAAAGGTGTTTGGGAGTAGATGTTAACCATTCTTCACCTCTGAAAACATGGGTGATCTTCATTAAATAATCATCAACAACAGCGGCAAAATGATAAGTGGGAATTCCGTTTGATTTAATCAAAACTTGATCATCGACTTCGTTGGTGTTGAATTTTATTTTGCCACGAATTAGGTCTTCAAAAACTATGGTTTCGTTTTTAGGAATGACCATACGGATGGTGTATGGAACTTTATTGTCGAGATTTTTTTTAATTTCCTCTTTAGATAAATGAAAACAGTGTTGATCATAGCGAGGAATTTGTTTTTGCGCTTTTTGAGTAGCACGAAGATCATCAAGTCTTTCTTGTGTGCAAAAACAAAAATATGCTAAACCTTTATCTAAAAGTTCTTTGATATATTTTTGATAAATATCGAGACGTTGAGTTTGAACATAGGGACTATAAGGACCGCCAATGTCGGGACCTTCATCCCAGGATAAACCATAATCTTTGATAACTTCCATTAGTCTTTTTTCAGAACCAGGGACATAACGTTTTTGATCGGTGTCTTCTAGGCGAAAGATAAATTGACCATGGTTTTTTTTGGCCAAAGCATAATCGTAAAGAAGAGTTCTTAGGGTTCCGATATGGAGCTCACCAGTTGGACTGGGGGCAATACGAGTTCTGATAATTTTAGATTCAATCATGGCTAATTTTACCATTATTAGTGTAAAATATTTTATGTCTTTGACCTACACTGCTTATGCTAGTCGAAATTTAATTAAATATGGCGGGTCTGCTTTAGTTGCTTTTGTTTTGTTGTGGTCGATTGGAGCAACATCGATTAAAGCCTATAAATCCACCCATCCAGCATATGTGGCACCAACAGTAAAATATGGAATCTTACCAAAAAATGTTTTCCCAGCTAAAGAATTTACGGCCAAAAATTTTACCTTTGAATTTACTAATGATGTGATACCAAGTTTCAGTGATCAAACAAAAGTTTACATTATTTATAGATCTAAGACAGAAATTTTAGCATTAGAGGAGGCAAAGGGAGTGGCAAAAAATTTTGGTTTTGAAAGTGAACCGTCGGAAGTAAGCAATGGTGTTTATGAATTTAAAAATGAAGCGACTCAAAAAATATTGACAATGAACGTTTTGGAGGGTGATTTTAGTTTGAAATATCCATATTTAAATGATGCTTCTATTTTGGAAGCAAAAGATATGCCAACCAAAGACAAAGCAATAGAAACCGCCGAATCTTTTTTAGAATCTGGGAATAAATATACTAGTGATTTAAAAAATGGAAAAAAGGATGTAACTTATTGGAAAATTAGTGATGGAACTTTGACATCAGTTGGTGCATTGTCTGAATCGAATGCGATAAAGATTGAATTTTATAGAGAATTTTTGGATGACAAATGGGAAATAGTTTCGCCTCAAAGTGGGGCGGCCTCAGTATCAATTTTAGTTTCTGGATCTGCTGAAAGTGATAAAAAAATAATTGAAGCTAATTTTAAATATGCCAATATTGATAGGGAGTCATATTCTACCTACCCAATTAAAACTGCTAATGAAGCAATTGCTGAATTAAAAGCGGGAAATTATTGGCCAGCGTCTGATGTTAGTTCGGAAATCGTAACGATTAGAAGTATGGAATTGGCTTACTATGAACCAGTGACACTGACTCAATATTTACAACCAATTTATGTTTTTAAAGGCGATAATAATTTCGTAGCTTACGTGTCGGCAGTAACGAGTAAATATATTTCTCAATAATTAGGGCTGGTAAGGTTGCCAAAAGACATTGTCTTTAGCCCAATTAATTAATTTTTTGGTGTCACCGAAACGGTCATCACTTTGGGTTACAACACTAATTAAATAATGTCCGTTTAAGTTAATAAGACCAATAAAACAACCACCAGCTTCTTGAGTAAAACCTGTTTTAAGTCCCTCAATTTCTGGCACTATTCCAAGAAGTTCATCTGTTGATGATAATTCATGTTTAATGGTTTTATCAACAGATTCAACGATAATACTTTTTTGTTTAACAGTTTCAGTAATGGTGGAATTTTTAATAGCAAGTCTAGCAATCTGAGAAAGGTCGTAGGCAGTGGAATAATGATTTTCATTGTGGATACCGTCGTAATTAGTAAAATGGGTGTTTTTTAAACCATATTTTTGAATAAGTGAATTCATTTCTTCAATAAAACCTGACTCTCCATTTTGGTGATGATTAGCTAGAGTAAAAGCGGCATCGTTAGCGGAATAAACTAAAAGAGCATTGACTAAAGATTTGATAGTAATTTTCTCACCTAATTTTAAACCCATAACTTGACCCTCTAAATATTCTTGATTTATGGTTAATTCTTCATCTAATGGATAGATATTTAGGGCAGTCAGAGCAGTGATTAATTTAGTAGTGGAAGCTGGATAAATTTTTTCATCTCGATTTTTGGATAAGATTATAGTGTTGGTAGCAGCATCAATAAGAATATAATGAGTAGAATTTAGTTGTGGTTCGACAGAAAGTTTAAAATAAACTTTGGCTGGATGTTTATATTGAATTAAATCGTTATTTTTGGAAAAAGATAAATTCTTGGGATAAATATTCCAAAAACTAAAAGTTGGTAGCCAAAATAAATTTAAAAAGGCGATTAAAAAAATAATTATGATTTCAAACAGTTTACGTTTTAGAATCGATTTTTTCATTTTTTAGATCTGCTTTGATTTCTGGTTTTAATATTAAACCAACATCATCGAGTTGATGTTGATCTATCTCACTAGGAGCGTTCATTAAAAGATCAACCCCATTAGAATTTAAAGGAAAAGCATAAATATCACGAATATTTGGTTCGTCGAGAAATAACATTAAAAGACGATCAAGTCCAATGGCCCAGCCACCATGTGGTGGAGCACCATAATGAAAGGCATTATATAAACCACCAAATTTTTTAATAACTTCGTCTCGGTTGTAACCAACAATTTCAAAAGCTTTAACAAGAGTCTCTGGTTCGTGATTACGAATTGATCCGGATGCTAATTCAAAACCATTTAATGTTAGATCGTATTGGTAAGACTCAATATTTAATGGATCTTTATTTTTTAGAGATTCCATGCCACCTTGAGGCATAGAAAAGGGATTGTGTCCAAAATCTAAATCACCATCATCATTAAATTCATAAAACGGGAAATCAGTGATCCAATTGAAATATAAAACATTTGGGTCACGAAGATTTAAAATATCACCTAATGATAGGCGAATACTTCCAAGAACTTTATTGGTAGTAGTTGGTTTATCGGCAACAAAAAGAATTAAATCACCAACATCAGCGGAAACTGATTTTATAATTTCCTGTTGTAATTGGGCATCAAAAAATCGAGCCACACCAGTGTCTAATTTTCCATCGAGAACTTTAGTGTAGGCTAAACCTTTAGCGCCTTTTTCTTTGGCTAAATTTTCTAATTTATCAATTTGAGTTTTACTAAATTCGCCACATTTTGGAGCAACAATACACTTAACAATTTCAGCGTTGTTAAAAACATTAAAATCGCTTTTGCCTTTGACGATTTCAGTAATATTTTGTAATTCTAAGCCAAAACGCGTGTCAGGCTTGTCGCTGCCATATTTATCCATGGATTCTTTGTAAGAAATTCGGGGAAAAGGAAATTTGGCAATGGTTTTTTGAGGAGCAACAGTTTGATAAGTTTCTTTAATTAAATTTTCGGCAGTGGTAAAAATTTTATCGATGGTAGGAAAACTCATTTCCATGTCGATTTGATAAAAAGCGCCGGCGTGACGATCTGCACGAGGATCTTCGTCGCGAAAACAAGGAGCAATTTGAAAATATTTATCGACACCAGAAACCATTAATAATTGTTTAAATTGTTGGGGGGCTTGAGGAAGAACAAAGAACTTGCCTTTGTGAATGCGAGAAGGAACTAAAAAATCGCGAGCACCTTCTGGCGAAGTGGTGGTTAAAAGCGGAGTGATGATTTCAATAAAATTATTTTTATCCATCCAATTGCGGACGGCTAAAATATATTTATGTTTGTCTTGAATAATTTTGGCGAGACGAGGACGACGCAAGTCGAGATAACGATATTTTAAACGTAAGGGTTCATCAAGCTCGGTACCGTCGGTATCGAGAGGAAAAGGAGAAACCTCGCTTTTATTTAAAACAGTTAGTTTTTCGCAGGTAATTTCGATAGAACCAGTGGTTATTTTTTTATTAACAGCATTTGAATCACGGTTAGCAACTTGACCTTCAACTTCAATTACCCATTCTAAACCAATAGTGGATGCAAGTTTGTGAATTTCAGAATTATTATTAGCATTGACAACAATTTGAACGGTGCCGCTCCAATCTCTGAAATCGATAAAAATTAGTTGACCGTGATCGCGGATATTATTAACCCAACCTTGAAGTAAAACTTTTTCTCCGATTTTTTGGAGGCAGTCGTTTGCAAGTGTTCTTTCCATAGGAGTATTTTAACAAAAAAAACACCGTATTTATTTTACATTTTATTGTAAAAATAATACGGTGTTGATAAATATTTTTTGAAGAGATTATTTTGAGTTTAAATAAAGTTCGTAGATTTTATTGATAGTTATTTTTTGGGATTCGCTATCAACTTTACTTCTTTTTGGTGGGGTTTTAGAAAGAATTATTGCAATTTCTTCACAAGTAGTGGCTGCATTGGCTAAACCGATAATAAGCTTATTCCACTTGTAGAGAGCAGCTCTTTTTTGCGGGCAATCTAGGGCGTTTTTGTAATATTCTGACATAGCGTCTTCAACTGTCTCAGAAGAACATTCTGGTAGAAAATTAAGTGCATCTAAAACGTCAATTAATGGTATTTCAAATTTTCTAGAAATTTCTTCGGCTATGACAAGTTGTTCCTCTGTATGATTTTGATTTTCCACTCTTTAACACCTACTTTCTCCCATATTTCATCATTTTTGATGAACGGGAATCTATCACTTTCTGCTTTGCAGAACGAAACAAATTTCCGCTCACCAAAATATTCAAAAAAATATTTTAAGGTGCAAATTATTTAACAACTAGCAATTAGTTTAATAATTAGTGGTAAATTATAACACGATATAATGGCTGGTTAGGTAAAGATTTCTTTGACGATGAGTTGGGGAGAGGTTTGGCCGTTCCAGATATTTAAATCAAGGGAGGCAATTATATTAATTAAATCACCATTTTGAAATTGATTATCTAAATCACCTTTTTTAAAAGCAATGGCGTCGGCGGGAATATTTTCTAATTTATTAGTATTGGGATCATCGAGCTTTAGTTTTAAATGATCACCAGTAGAACCGAGAACTCTTTTTTGAATAATGCGAAGATTTTTAAATAGAAATAAAGGCTTGGTGTTGTCAATGCCAAATGGCTCTAATTTTCCTATTAATCGGCAATTTTTAATATTGACTGCAGATAATTTCATTTCTGATTCGACAATAATTGTTGGTTTTAAATCAATATCTTTAAGCTGTTGATTTATGTAATCAGTAATTTTATTTTGAAATTTTTTAATATTAGTGGTTTTAATAGTGAAGCCAGCAGCACCGGCATGGCCACCTAGGTCAACTAAATCGTCATTAAACTGTCGAAGTGATTCGACGATATTTAATTCTTTGATTGATCGGCAAGAACCTTTGGAATATTCATCGCCAACGCTGATAATAATTGAGGGTAAATAATATTTTTCGGTTAAACGACCGGCAATTAAGCCAATGATTCCTGGTAAAAATTCTTTATGGGAAATAAAAATTAATTTATTTTGAGTGGAAACATTTTTTTTATTTAAAGTAGAGACGTTCTGCAGAACGTCTCTACTGATAATCTCTTCGGCGATTTTTAAATTTTCTTTTTGAATATCCTGACGGTCTTTATTAAATTTGTCTAAATTTTGGGCATATTTATCGGCCTGGATTGAATTTTGACTGCATAAAAGTCGGAGGGCTTCAGTTGGATTTGAAAGACGTCCGACGGCATTGATTCGCGGACCAATGACAAAACCTAAATCATAAGCAGAAACCGAATCTTGCTTAATACCACTGACTTCGATTAATTTTTTTAATCCATGATTGGGATTTTTTCGCAAAGATTTTAAACCATGAACAACGATACTTCTATTAATACTAACTAAAGGAAGACAATCAGCCACAGTTCCAGCAGCGGCCAAACCAATATCAGCATTTTTATCGAATTGGGTGGAAAAAAACCAAGAAAGAGCCGCACCAGAAAAATCGGTGGAATGAATTATGGCTGAAACTTTAGGTAAATCTTCAGTCGGCAAATGATGATCGACAATAATAATATCGGTGTTTTTTTTGGCAATTTTTTCAAGCTCGAGATTGGCCACAATACCATTATCGACGGTTATTAAAAGATCAAAATGAATCTTTTTTTGAGTTTCAAAATCGAAAAATGACTTTGATTTAATACCATAACCATCGGCTTCGCGATCTGGAATGAATGGCAAAACTTTGGCACCTTTTTGGTATAAAACCTGCCAAAGAATGGCGGTGGCAGTGATACCATCAACATCATAATCGCCATAAATTAAAATATTTTCATTATTTTTAATGGCTAAATTAACCCTATTTGTGGCATTTTTTAGTTCTTTTTTATTAACGTTGAAATCTAAATCGATAGGAAAATGAGGTTTAAAAAAATCATCATAGTCTGATTTTTTAATTTGACGATTTTTTAACAAAAGATCTAAAAAATCTGATTCTGAAAAAGATTTGTCTATTATTTTTTTGTTTTTTAAAATAATCTCGGAAAACATAAAGATATTAGATTGTACACTTTTTTATTTTTTTGAAAATTAGGGATATAATTAATTGTTATTTAATTAATAAAATGAAGGAGTGAAAAATGGCAAAAAAATTATTTGTAGGTAATTTAGATTTTTCGATTAATCAAGATAAATTACAAGAAATATTTACCCCTTATGGGCAAATAGTCTCAGTAAATGTGGTAATGGATAAATTTTCTGGTAGATCTAAAGGTTTTGGATTTGTTGAATTTGAAAATGATGAAGATGCTATGAAAGCTGTGGTGGAATTGAATGATAGTGAACAAATGGGTAGAAAAATTGTCGTCAAAGAGGCAATCCCCCGACCTGAAGTATCAACTGTTTAAAACAAAATACCGTAAAATTTACACATGGGGTGTAAAGTATTACGGTATTGGTTGTAGTCTTAATAAAACTAAAGGGGTGGGTGTGATGTTGTTTTTTTTAAAAAATTTATTTTTCCAACAACAGCGTTTAAGACATAGGTATTAATTTGAGGAGGCGTTAGTTCGTAGACTTTTTGGATTTGAGATAGAGTGATGGATATTCCTGTTGATTCCAAAATTAAAGTATTTAATTTTTTAAGAAGATTTACCCTATCATCACTGCCAATAACCGCTGATTCAAATTGTTCTTTTAATTCCTTAATACGATTCAACATTTCATCAGTAAAGATGGGAATCTGATTTGAATAAAGCATTTTAATCCACCTGCCCTTCTTTCTTTTTTAAGATTAATTGTGAATGAACTAAGTTTAACAAAGAGCCTTTCTTTGCACTTTAGAGCCGTTGATATTGTAGGATAATTGTCGGTAAAAATCAATTTAAAAAATAGAGTAAAATATAAACATAGATGAATGATTTTGTGATACCTGTAAAGGTGGAAAAATTAATTAAAAAATTTAGAGAAAATAATGCTGAGATTTATATTGTTGGCGGGGCTGTTCGCGATTTAATTTTAAAAAGGCAGGTTAAAGACTGGGATTTTACAACAAATTTGACACCAGAGGAAATGCAAAAGATTTTTCCGAAAAATAGTTTTTATAATAATAAATTTGGAACTATTAGTGTAGTTGATGGTGATGATATTTTTGAAGTGACTACTTTTAGAACTGAAAGAGGTTACTCAGACGCTAGACATCCAGATGAAATTAAATGGGGAAAAACATTAGAAGAAGATTTGCAAAGAAGAGATTTTACAATTAATGCAATTGCTTTGGATTGGAACAAAAAATTAATTGACTTGTATGATGGACAAAATGATCTGCAAAGCAGATTAGTACGGTGTGTGGGAAACCCAGATGAAAGATTTGGGGAAGATGCATTAAGAATGATGAGGGCAATTAGAATTGCCTCACAAATTGGATTTTTAATCGAAGAAAAAACCTTTAAATCAATCCAAAAAAATGCTGGTTTAATTCAAAAGATAGCTAGCGAAAGAATAAGGGATGAATTATTTAAAATATTAGTTTCCTTTAATCCTAGTGACGGAATTATTTTGTTGAATAATTCTGGGATATTAAAAGAAATAATTCCAGAATTATTGGATGGAGTAGGAGTCCGACAAAAGGGACATCATATTGATGATGTGTGGACTCACAATTTAAAAACCTTAGATAATTGTTCTACTAATAATCCTGTTACAAAATTGGCGGCATTACTGCATGATGTTGGAAAACCAAAATCAATGATCGGAGAAGGAGAAGGAAGAACTTTTCATAATCACGAAATAATTGGATCGAGAATGGCTGTGAATATTGGTAAAAGATTGAGATTATCGAATAAGGAATTAGAACAATTATTTAAACTAGTTAGATGGCATATGTTTTCTGTTATATCGACCCAAACTGATAAAGCGGTGAGAAGATTTATTAGAAATGTGACCATTGATTATATTGATGAAATGATTGCTTTAAGACGAGGTGATAGATTGGGAAGTGGGGCTAAGGAAAGCAGTTGGCGATGGGAATTATTTAAAAAAAGAATTGTGGAAGTGCAAAAACAACCTTTTTCAATTAAAGATTTAAAAATTAACGGAATGGATGTGATGGAGATTTTGAAAATTAAACCAAGTCGAAAGGTGGGTGAAGTTTTGGAGACAATTTTTAATGAGGTAGAAGAAAAACCAGAACTAAATGAAAGAGAGGTTTTGTTGGAGAAAGTTAAAAATTTAAAATAAAAATGTCAGAAACAAGAATAGGATTAAATGAAATAAGAGGTAGTGAACTTGTTAAAAAAATTATTCCAATAATTCCAATGAATAATAACAAAAACCCAAATTCTGAACAGCAACCAATTCGGAATCAGGAAGTTAAACCAGTGAAAAAAACTTTTGATAGTTACCTAAGACAGTTTTTTTAACAAAAAAAAGACTGCAGAATTAATTTGTGAACACAAAAATGTGTAAACAAAATCTACAGATCTTAAAAGTTTAAAAAAATCTTTATATTTTTGAGAGTTCTTCTATTTTTACATCAATAGCTTTTTTAATTTTTTCATTGCTAGACGATAAATAATTTCTACGAATTTCTTGAACTTTGGCAACATTACTAGCTTTTGAAATTAATTCAAGTAAAATCTTCTCCTCTTTGTCTTTACCGATTTTTTCGGCTTTACTACCTGGTCGAGAAAAAGTAATGGCTCTTCTAATTTCATCGATGGTGTTGATATCTAAAACTTGTTTTAATGATAATTCGTCCCATTTAATTATAGAAACTTTTTCGGATTTGCTGCCTGGTCGAGAGTCGCGATTAGCTCTTCTGGCCTGATCAACAGTCTTAGCGGCATTAATTTCAATAAAAGAGAGTTCATCCCATTTAATAGCAATAGTTTCTCTAATTTTACTACCCGGTCTAGAATTGCGATAAGATTTTCTGGCTTGGTCAGCAGTGTTAATAGTATCAATTTCGATAGAAGAAAAATTATCCCATATAACAGCGACTATTTTTCTTATTTTACGGCCACTAAAAAATAAAGTGTTTTCATAAACTTCTCTGGCTTGATAAATATTTGTTATCACATCTACATTTGGGTTGGTTCCTACTAAAACATTCTTGATTTTAATCAATAGGATTTTTATTTTTTCCCACATTTTTAAAACCTCTTTCTCTATTTTTTTAAAGATTTTTAAATTGTCAAAGGACAATTTTAATTAAATTGATCTGCGAAAAGATTATTTATTTAAAATTAAGTGATTGTAACATAAAATGACAAAAAACTTAGAAAATTATTTCTTTTTTTGATGTTTCTTGAAAAATAGAACAAGAGGGATAGCCACACCGGTTGAAGAATAAGTGCCACAAATTACACCTATTAGAAGAGCTGTGGCAAACCATTTGGTAGTGACACCACCGAGGACAACGAGAGAAAGTAACATAAAAACAATAGTCATAGAATTGTTGACGGATCTACTTAAAGTTTCAGTAACACCCTGATTAGCAAGATTTACCCAGTCTATTTGAAAATTTTGACGTTTGAGTTCACGAATGCGGTTGAAAGTAACAACGGTATCATGGACAGACGATGAAAGTGTGGTTAAAAGAGCAGTAACAAAAAGTGAATCTAATTCGGCACCAAAAAAATGACCCAAAATAGAAAAAGCGCCAACTAAAATAAAAGTATCATGAAACATAGCAAGGATGGCTGAAATTCCAAAGGAAAAATCTTTAAAACGACGACCAATAAAAAGGAACAGGAAGAATGCAGAAAGAATAATAGCAGTAACCGTTTTCTTTAATAATTCTTTGCCTAAAACTGGACCAAGTGATTCAAATTTCAATTCAGTATAACCTTGATCTAGATTTTTAATTGCTTCATCTAGAGTATTTTTTTGATCAGAGCTAATGTCTTGAAATTCCAAATGATATTGAGTTTTATTATTAGTAACGACTAGATTACTAATATTATTTTTAGAAAAAATTTCTTCAATTTTAGAGTTGTCTGGATTAGAAGGTAAATTCATTTCCCAAACAGCACCGCCAATAAAATCAATTGATGGTTTAAAACCCCAAAAAATTATTGATAAAAGAGACAAAAAAAGCAAAAATGAGGAAATAATTAAAAATAGTGGTCGAAACTTCATTATATTCATAATTATTTTTGGATTTTCTCCTTGGCTAAAACTCTTAATAAATTTCTAGTAACAAAAACACCGGTAAAAATACCGATAATGATACCTAAAATTAGAGTAATGGCAAACCCTCTAACCATACCGGAAGTATTCAAAAATGGCCAATTAAATGGATTAAGCAAAATTAAGCCAGTAATGATGGTGCAGGCATTGGCGTCTTTAATGGAATCCCAGGCTCGGCCAAAACCCAATTCCATGGCATTATTCCAATTTTTACCCTTACGAGTTTCCTCGCGCATTCTTTCAAAAATTAAAATATTACTGTCAACGGCCATGCCGATTGATAAAATAAAACCGACAATACCTGGAAAAGTTAAAGTTACTGGAATCAGACGATATAACGCTAGAGTAATTAATCCATAAATAATTAAACCAATGTCGGCAATAAGACCAAGTTTGCCATAATTACCAATCATAAAAATTGAAACTAAAATTAGACCGACAATACCAGCAAAAATTCCTTTATCAATTGAATCTTTACCAAGAGTGGCGCCAATTTGGGATTGTTGAATTAAATTAATTTGCAAAGGCAGAGCTCCAGCATTTAATTGAACAGCTAACTCTCTGGCAGTTTTATTATCAAAACTACCACTGATGACGGCTTTACCGTCGGTAATGACAGAGTTGACAGTAGGTGGATAAGTGATTGGTTCATCATCGAGTAAAATGGCAATTCTTTTGTTTAAGAGTTCTTCGGTGGCGGTGGCAAATAATTTAGCCCCTTGATCATCAAATTCCAATAAAACTTCTGGTTCGGAAGTGTTGGGGTTTAATTGAACGCTAGCCCTATTAAGATTAGAACCATTAATTCCGGTATCTTTGGCAAAAACATCATTAAAAGTGGCTGTAGCAGTGGCTTCGGGTGGAATTTCAATTTCTCCCTTGAACTTTAGCTGGGCAGTAGTGCCAATTAATTTAATAGCACTGGAAACATTCTCGACTCCCGGCAATTCAATTTTGAGACGATATTCATTTTCTTGTTTAACAATTTGAACATTGGTTTCACTGACACCAAATAAATTAATTCTTCTTTCAATATTACTTTTTAGAGATTCAAGGGCTGAAGAAATATCTTCTTCTTTAACAGTGGATGTATCAATATTAAATAAAAGAGAAGCTCCCCCAGCTAAATCGAGACCAAATTTTAAATCCAAATCTTTACCATATTCTTTTTCTCCAATTTTAAATTTAAAATCTGGACGATAAAAAGTGTGTTCAAAATTTACTCTGCCAAAATGAAAACTGATTGGCATTTCTTTTGGAAAATTAATAATGAAACAAATAAAAGTCAAGGCTAAAATTGTCCAAAA
Source organism: Candidatus Shapirobacteria bacterium (assembly GCA_028704635.1). Taxonomy (GTDB): domain Bacteria; phylum Patescibacteriota; class Microgenomatia; order UBA12405; family UBA12405; genus WARW01. Next base: position 62,935 of record JAQWFB010000004.1, on the reverse strand, counting down.
AGTTCTCATAATTTTATCTTTGTTGATCATAAATTAATTAGAACCGATAAGGGAAAGCTGACGAGGGTGTCCAGAAAAAATATAATTTATTGAGGCTTTACTTCTGTTAATTTTAATTAAAACCAAATCCCCTTCTTTAATATTAAATTCTTTAATTGATTTCGATGGAATAGTTAGGGCTAAACTATTTCCGGTTTTAATAACTTTTCTAATTTGAGTCATTTTTTTTAAATACTGACAATTTCTGAAGAGCTACCAATTATAACTATTGGACAGCTTAAAAAAAAGTCGACAATAAATTGATCTCTTTTTTGTTTACGCATTTGAAATTCACTTTTATCCATGACCATGTAATTAATTTCATGACCACGAGTTTCTTCTTCTTGTTTGATTAAGAGATCGACTTCTTTAAGAGAAAACAAATCTCCAACAATAATTAAGTCAATTCCGTCTTGATTTCTTTTTTCGCCAACGGCAAATTTGTAATTGTACAGGACTAATTTAATGGGACTGAGGGTTTCGTTTTTATGTTGAAGTTTTAAACCAAGTCCAGAATTTTTATTGGCCAAAATCAGAAGATCATAAAAAATCGGCGATTGTTTATTGGCCCAATAATAGAGACGATTACCACGCCACTCTGATTCGACAATTCCGGCTTTTTTTAAATTTTCTAATTCTCGCCTGACAGAATTAATTTCTTCATCGACCAGACGAACTAATTGGCGAACATAATAAATTTCTTTTGGATTAGCAAAAAGAATTGTAATTATTTTTAATCTAGTTTGAGAGACAAGCAATTGCTTGAGACTGGTTTGAACTTTCATAGAAAAGAGACTTCATTGCCGATTGGTAAAATTTCAACCCAAATATTACCGGGGACGAAATTAACCTCTTTACCGGCAGAATCTTTAAAGATAGTTCGAGAAAGTCGATTGGCTTTAGACCAAGTGATTTCGGTTTTGGTTCCATTTTGGAATAGATACCCCTTGCCGGTGCCAATCATTTCATAAAGAAGATGTCCATGCTCATCAATAGACCTAGTTTCTTTGGTATATTGAACAACTACATTTTTAGCAGTAATAGTCGATTGAGTGTTGAAGTCTTTTGATTCACTACCACCATTACTTCGGATGTAATTGTTGTTGGTTGGGTCATATTTCCAAGAAACAGAATAGGCTTTGTAACCTGACCAGAAATCAAAGGAAAAAGATGAAGCAGCACCATTAGATTGATCCTTTTGAGTAAAGGCCCAAGGACGATAAGACTTATCCCAAGAAGTATTTTTAACTGCGGTCGTATTAGTTAAACCACGGTTGGCGGCAATATTCCAAAGTTCAGTGGTTGAACAATACATGGTGTGTTCTGTAGCCCTTTCTTGTCCAGTTCGATCTGGTTCACGACGACAAGCTTTGTAAGAGAGAGAAAACTGATTTAAATCACCAGCAGTTCCTTCACTATTCCAACCGTATTGAGAAATTTGTTCTAATGCTTGGGCTCTTTTGTCAGTACTGCAATTAGTAGCAATCTTACTAGCGGTTTCGCCACCACTACAATTAGCACCACCAACATGAGCATAGAGAGGGTAGTCGGCATATTCTGAAGCAATATCGAGAAAATAAGTTCGAGCTGAACGAACCGGACCAACATCATATTTACCATTAGTACCACCAACAATGCCACAATAGAAAACGCCCATAAATCGGGTAATACCACCTTCGGCCACAGTTTCATAAACAATATCAGCTGATTGAAGACCTGATTGTGGCCTAGAGTCCTCATGATTTTCAATCATAACCAAAAGAGGCCTTCTGGTTGACCAAATGGCTTTTTCCTCAGCAGTATAAAGTTGACCGTTAATAGGGCAAACTTCCGTTTTTGGACCAGTAAAACTTCCAGTTTTGGATGCAGTTTCAGATGTTTCAGTTCCACTGGGAGAAATAGTTTTATGAGACCCTGATGGAATAAAATAATCAAATAAATAATAGGAAATGCCAGTAAAAAAAAGAAAGGCACCTAAATATCCTATTTTTTGTGCGATGTTTTTATTCATTTAAAAATTAATTTTTAATAGTTTTAACTATAGCGGATTTTTCTTCCTTTGACAAAGTGATATTTTCACCAACTCCATTTTTGATGGGCTTGGCATAAATTCGAGTTATGTCTCGATTATGAAGCGAAGTGATGATGGCTCCGGAATTATTTTTGTCTAAAATGGTTAAAATAAAGCTTTGATCGCCACCAACATCGTCGAACGGATTAAATCTATTAATGCCTATTTTTAGGTTATTATCTAAATTGTTCAAATCTACAGCTTTATTTTTAGAATTATTTTTAATATAAACTATGTAAGTTAGATAGCCTAACCATAGTAAATTGATTGTTAATATTAAATATATTAAGAATGACATCGATTACTAATTGTAGCAAAACAATATGCTATACTGGCGATAGAAATATAAAATGAACGAAAATAAATATATTAAAAAAGATTTATTAAGGAGTTTGGTATTAAGCTTAGTTTTGATTGCGGCGATAATAGTAATTTATTATCTTAAATATGGTTATTAGAAATTATTATTTTTAAGGGAGGTGAAAGATTAATGCCAACAATTAAATTTTATAATGTAAAATCACGTAAATCTGTTGAGGTCGATGTAAGTAAAGTTGAAAAAGTTATGTTGAAAAACGGTCGACCAGCAGCTCAAACTATGGATCCTGAAACTGGAACCAAAATGTTTAAAATCTTATCAGCAGCTGACGCAGCTTTATTAAAATAAATAAGATACAGATTTGAATTATTATCCCCCGGTGCACATCGGGGGATATTTGTTTTTACAGAGATTAAAAGTTATAATTTAACCATCCTAAAGAGATTGAGAGGCTGACTCCGATTTATCGGAGAGGAAAGTCCGGACCACAAAAAGCACAGAACTCAAAAAGATAGAGTCTCGAGTGATCGAGGGGCAATGCTACAGAGACGAGAAATGTGAAACGAGCATCCTTCTGGTGGAAATCTCAAGATGAGGCGTTAATATCTAGCTTTTGAGAGCCTCAGGTAGAGAGAATAGATTGATGGCCTCTAAACAAAATCCGGCTTATCAATGTCTTTGGGATTTTTTTATTTTGAAAATCCTCTAAATATAGCTTGAGCCGTTAAAAAGAGAGGTATGGCTAATAATGCACCACCCATTCCAGCGATTTGACCACCTGCCGCAATTAAAATAATGGTCATTATTGGATTTAGACCAATAGTCTTACTCATAATTTTTGGAACTATAAAATTATTTTCCAATTGTTGAACTAAAATTCCAAAAATGACAGTAAAAAGAGCGATTAATGGAGAAACTGTTAACCCTACTAAGCCAGCAAGAACAGTGGCAATAATAGGACCAATATTAGGAACGGCTTCTAAAAGACCAGCGATAATAGCCAATGGAACAGCATACTTTAGACCAAGAGCTAAATAGCCAAAATATGAAAGAATACCAATGATAGACATTAAAAGAAATTCAGCACTGACCCAGCTTCCGAGACTTACTTCTAAATTATCCATTATTTTTAAAAATCTAGTTTTGCCTTTTTCTCCAAAAAAATCATCTCCATATTTTGGAAAATTTTTCTTTTCTAAAAGGAGATAAAAAGTGATTACTAAAATTACTAATGTAGAAAAAACATTGGAAACAACTGAAAAAACTATTTGGGTAAGATTGGCAGGAATAGTTTCTAAGACTTTTAATTGAGAAGTTAAATCAATGTTGTTTTCGCTAAAAAAACGATTTTCGCTAAAAATTTTAATATTTTGAGTAATTTGAGGTAGGCTGTTGATTAAGCCAGCTGTTTGCTCAATTAAAATTGGAATAATACCAGCAATACAAAAAGAAATAACACCAAAAACCAAAATGTAGACAATTAAAATTGCGAGAATTCTGGGGATTTTAATTCTCTGAAGACGACAAACCAAAGGATCAATAGCATGCATTAAAACAAAGCTAATAAAGATCATTATGAGAATGCTTCTTATTTGCCAAAAGAAAACCAAAGCCAATAAAAAGAAGACAGCAAAAACAATAGTTTTGGGAACGATTTCTATTTTTCTAACTTTCATAATTTATTGTACCATTTGGAAACTATTTTAAAAATTTTATTTTTAAAATTTGAGGAAGTAATGTCGAAAAATTGAGCTTTGTCTTTATACCTGGATTTTAAATAAGTGCCCTGGCGACGAGCATCGCTATGTTCGGCGTATTTCCATTTTTGAAGACAATTAGACAAAACCCCTCCGTCCTGCGGACAACTCCCCTTGAAAAAGGGAGGATTTTTTTTATTTTCAAAATATGGTTTTAGACATTGATAAGCGCCGATTTGAAGACCAGGGTCTGACCAGGAATATTTTTTTAGTATTTTTTTTATTTCATCTAAAAAACCCATATCCATTCTTTTTTGGACTCGTTGGTCGATTCGATCGTAAAGAAGATTGAGAGGAGCGGTGAGGGAGATATGTAGGATATCGAAACCCACCCCTGACCCCTCCCTTGACAAGGAGGGGGATTTTTTGGAAAGTTTGATTTCGATTTTACGGGTGAGGCGATAATGATTGTTGATGTCGGAATTATTTAATTTGGAAAAATTTTGAGGATCTAATAATTTATAAATTTTTTGTAAAGTTTTGACGGATAATTTTTTAGAAATAATCCTCCAGATTTTATTTGGTTTAATGGAAAAAGTATTATATTTTGGGTTGATAAGAGAATCTAAATAAAAACCACTACAGCCAACTAAAATTGGTAATTTATTTTGGGAATGAAGTTTATTAATAATTTCTAGACCGGCTTTTTGAAATTGAGCAACGGAAAATTTTTGATCGGGATTAATTAAGTCGATTAGATAAATTGGGGTTTCACTGGGTTGGTCTTTACCGGTGCCAATGTCGAGGCCTTTATAAATTTGACAAGAATCAGTGGAAATTAATTCTCCGTTGTATTTTTTTGCCAATTTCGACGCCAAATCTGTTTTACCAGTGGCGGTCGGACCGGAAATGATGAGTATTTTATTAATCATTTTATTTACAATACTCGTACCATTCTTCTATCGAAATTCCCGATTTTTCAATCATTACTTTTGCATTTTTTGGATAAGATTCTTTGTTATTACAAATTACTTGAACTATTTTACTTTTTTCCTTATTGGTATAAGTCCAATGTGAACCCCTTGTATTTGAATGTTGAAAACCATTCTTTTCTAAAAATTTTTTAGCCCTAGATACTTTGATGTGTTTTAGTCGAGGATCCATTCTCAGTTAAATTCTTAACACGAGCAAAAGTTTTTATTGTATTGTTGTGTAGTACTTATTAAACAATTATTGGATTGTTTTAGTTGATTTTTAGATGATATTATTTTTTCAATTGAATTTCTTTGGAACTTTTCCCATTTTTTCCAATACTTTTCTGGTGCAGATTGGTTTAAAAAAGAATCTGGTAATTTTTCTTTTTTAACAGTTTCAAGATATGAGACAGCGGCCTCCTCAATACTTTTTTGTAATTCAAGTGGATCTTTACCGTATTCTATTAAGTTTAAATCAAGACAAACCGCGACAAAATCTTTGCCTTCTTTACAGATGAGAAATCTCAAAAATCCTTTATTTTTATTATTCATATATTGCATAATTTAAGAATATTTTTTAATTATTCAAATGTCAATGGTGATGTATTATACCAAACAATATTTTTAGGCATTGATTCTAAACTCGACTACGTCGTCGGGGCGCATGATATATTCACGGCCTTCATGACGAAGTTTACCGACTTCTTTAGCTCCTAATAAACCCTTATATTGGACAAAATCTTCATAAGAGACAACTTCGGCCATAATAAAACCTTTTTCAAAATCGGTGTGGATAGCAGCGGCAGCTTTTGGAGCAGTGCTACCTTTGTAAATTGTCCAAGCTCTCGCCTCTTTGATACCGGCAGTGTAATAGGATTGAAGGCCGAGAGTGTCATAAGCTTTTTGAATGACGCGTTCGAGTCCGGATTGTTGAACTCCTAATTCTCTTAAATAATCTCTTTTTTCGATCGGACTTAATTCGGTTAAATCAAATTCGACTTTAGCACAGACAGGAACGACTGTTTCAAAATTTTTTAAATTTATTTTCCAGTCTTTAATATTTTGATAAGTGTCTTCGTCAACATTGGCGACAATAAAATAGGGCTTGGCAGTTAATAAGAAAAACTCTTTAACTAATTCTTTTTCATCATCATTTAAATTTAAATTGACAGTTAAACTCCCCTTTTCTAATTCTGATTTTAATTTTTGAGCTAAAGCAAATTTTTTGGATTTATTTTCTTTGGAATTATTTTTATTGGCATCAAGATATTTATCGACGGTCTCTAAATCTTTGATAATTAATTCGGCACAAATGACCTCGAAATCGCCTTGTGGATCAACCGAACCTTCTTTAATAATATTTGTATCGGAAAAGGCACGAACAACATGACAGATGGCATCACAATCGCGAATATTGGTAAGGAATTTATTCCCGAGACCTTCGCCCTGGGAGGCACCTTTGACCAAACCAGCGATGTCGACAAATTCGACGATGGCGGGAACAATTTTGTTGGTTTTAACAATTTCTGCAAGAACGGGTAATTTTTCGTCAGGAACTTCAACCACACCAACATTTGGATCGATGGTGCAAAAAGGATAATTACTGGCATCAGCAACTTGTTTACCAAGAAGTGCATTAAAAAGCGTGGATTTCCCGACGTTTGGCAACCCGACTATTCCGATTGATAATTTCATGAGTGTATTTTATCATGGGTATTTTAGTGATTATTTTAATACTTGTTTAAACTGTTTAGATTATATCTAAGACTTTTATAACAAATAGTTTAGTGCTGCTAAAGAGACAGAACTTCTGATAACACCAGATTTGGCCATTTTGAAAACTGTTTCTATTTTTATAAATTTGTGCTCTAAATCTGATTCCGATTTATCTAAATTCTTTTTTGATTTAGTAAAATTCGTTAATAGAAAAACATTAACTTTTTGTGTGGAAAATCCTGGCCAGGTCCAAAATTCGGCGATTTTTTTAATTTTTGATGGCTTAAGTCCAACTTCTTCGCAAAATTCTCTGATGGCAGCTTTTTTAGGATTTTCATGTAAATTTATAAAACCTGCAGGAAATTCCCAAAGGCTTTCATTGGCTGGATAACGAAATTGTTTTACAAGACAAACTTTGCCTTTATCAATTGCTAGAATTAAAACACAATCTTCACGAATGGCTACTTCATGATATGCATTGGTTCCATTTGGTTTTATTATTTTATCTTCATTGATTGAAACCCATTTCCCTTTATATTTATTATTTGAACTAACAATGATTGCTTTGTTTTCCATGCAATTTATTATACCCTATTAGAAAATTAGGTAAGATTAGGTTTATTTTTTACTTTTAATAAATTCGATAACATTTTGAGGGACGAGGGTTTGCCAAATGGGATCATTATTAATTATCATTTGACGAATGTCGGTGGCGCGGGTGGGTAAAATGGTTGGTTTAATAACTTGAAAATGATGACCGTGATTTATAAAACAATCACTGGTGTAATTATTTTCAGTAAAGAGACAGGTATTGGTATCATTAATTTGAGGGAAATATTTTTTGACATAATCGGCGTATTTAGGTGGATTATTAATATCGGGAATAATAATAATCTCGTAAGGAAAATTTAATTTGTCTAAATTGGGAATTAAAAGTGATTTAACTTCATTTCCAGTTAAAAAATTACACGAATCTAAAAACTTAGACTCGCCCACCCCAACCAATAATTTTTTAATACCAGAATTAATAACCTCATCAAAAAATTGGCGGTGATGAAGACATAATGGTTGAAAACGACCAATAATTAGACCAAATTCGTAATTTGTTTTCATTTAGTCAATGGAAATAGTAGTTGGCAAATGACGCTTGTGTTCGGAATCATCAATTAAATTTTTTATTTTCGATTCAATTTCAGAATTTATGTGTACACCTTGTAAAAAATTATCCAAATCGAGATAAGTAAAACCAAGTTCGTCTTCATCGGTTTGATTATCCCAAAGACCAGCTGTTGGTTTTTTATTAATAATATTTGGGGGAACGTTTAAAGCTTTGGCCATTTTTAAAATTTCTGTTTTATAAAGATTAGCAATTGGCTCAAGGTCACAGCCACCATCGCCAAATTTTGTAAAATAACCAACGGACATTTCAGATTTATTAGTGGTACCAATTACTAGACCATTTTTATTATTAGCATAAGCATAAAGAATGGTCATGCGAACTCTGGCCATAATATTGGCAATGGTATATTTATTGTCGGCAATTTTGTATTGATCGACAATTGGTTTAATATCTTTTTGAAAATATTTAATATTTAGCTGATTAACTACAGCAATAGAATCACTAATATCTTTTTGTCGACCATATGGCATAAGGACACCAAAAACTCTTTTGCGACCTAGTGCTTTGACGCACAAAAAGGCAGTAACCGCAGAATCAACGCCGCCAGAAATTCCAATAAAAACATTTTTTGTACCAACATAACTTCTAATTCCCTGAATTATTTTTATTTCAATTTGATTTAAATCTAAGATTCTCATAATGCATTGTAGCAAACAAAAATCCCCCCGAAAGACGGAGGGATTTTAAAAATTTCAGAAAAGAAATTATTTGACCATTTTCTTGATCTTGGTTCCTGGAATGTATCGAGGCATTCTTCGAGCAACGATTTTTTTGGATTCTTTAGTTCCAATAGCTTTAATGGTTTTAGCTTTGAACATTTTGGTTTTGAAAGTTCCAAATCCAGAAAGTTTAATAGTTTCACCATTAGCTAATCCTTTCATTATTTCAGAAAGAAAATTTTCAACTGCTTGTTTAGCTGCTTTTTTACTAAGCTTAGCTTTTTGAGAGACTGATTCGATTAAGTCTTTTTTGGTCATTTATTTTTTAATAATTAATAATTCCTCTTAATTTTAAATTAATATTATTAATTTGCAATAGAAGTTATTCGTTTTTTACCGCATTTTTGTTGATTTTACTGCCAACAACAATGCTACTAGTTCTAACCTCTCTAATAACAGTAACTTTTATTTGACCAGCCCACTTTGCTTCTTCGTCGAGTTTTTCGGCAATATTTTGACTAAGGACTTCGGCCTCTGTGTCAGAAACTTGGGTAGGTTCGACAATAACAACAACTTCACGACCGGCTTGATAAGCAGCAACACTGGTAACACCAGGGAAACCCATGGCAACTTCTTCAATGTTTTTCATTCGTTTTAAATATTCTTCGTGGACTTCATAACGAGCACCAGGTCTGGCACCTGAAGCAGCATCACCGATATAAACAATAACTGACTCAACTGAAGAAAATTCTTTATCTTCGTGATGTTCAGCGACACAGCTAATGATGTCCTCAGAAATTTTAAACTTTCTTAATAAATCGACACCTAAATCAACATGGGTTCCTTCTTGATCAGTAATAACTTTACCAATATCATGCAAAAGAGCACCTAATCTGACAGTATTGACATTGGCTCTTAACTCATAGGCGATGGCAGTGGCAATTTTAGTAGCCTCAATAGTGTGTTTGGCTAAATTTTGACCATAGGAAAATCTGAATTTATACTTTCCAATTTCTTTAATTAAATCGATTGGTAAATTAAAAACACCAACTTCTTGGGTTATTTTTTTACCTTCATTCAAAAGAATTCTATCCATATCTGCTCTGGTTTGAGCGACAATTTGTTCAATTTTAAGAGGCTGAATACGACCATCTTTGATTAATTTTTCTAAGGAAAGACGGGCAATTTCACGACGAGTGGAATCAAAAGAAGAAATACGAATATCGTTAGTTTCGTCTAATTCAAGCTCAACACCAGTGGCTTTTTCAAAAGTACGAATATTTCGACCTTCTCGACCAATGATTTTTCCTTTGATTTTTTCATCGGGAAGAGAAATAGTGGAAACAGTGTATTCGGCCACATAATCGGTGAGACCATGACGAATATTATCAATAATTACTTCTTTAGTAATTTCTTCTTCTTTTTGTTTAATTTCATCACGAGCTTCTTCAATTTTTTTGGCTACCCAAGAAGACATCCTTTTTTCAGTGCTACTCATGACTAACTGTTTAGCTTTTTCAACATCAAGACCAGAAATTGTTTCTAGTTTTTCCATCTGTTTTCGATAAACATCATCAATACTGGCTAATTTTGTTTTAATTTCAGCAGTTTGAGTGTCGAGAGATCTTTCTTTTTGAATTAAATATCTCTCCTTTTCATCAAGAGACGACAATCTTTGAAAAACTTCCGCTTCTTTGGCTTTAGCCTCTGCTTCAATTTTTTTGGCGTTCTGCAAAGCAGCATCAATTTGAGCATTATTAACGACTGGATTTACAACAGGAGCGGGAGCTTCGGTTTTAGTGGGAGAAAAGACAACTCGATTATTATCTTTTTCATCTTCTACTTTTTTAATCTCTTTCTTATTTTCTTTTTTTGTAACAGGTGATTTGGAAACTTTAACATCTCCAGACTTTGGGGTAGAAAACAAACCCTTAACTCTCGATAAAAATACATCTAACATATGACCTCCAGATACTTTTTACAGCAAAACACACCACGGAAAAATGGCTTAAGTTAACAATGAGTCGATTTTTTGACTAATTTGAGTAACATATTTGGGTGCTTTAGAATAAAAAGTTAAAATTATAATTTAATTTAAAAACTAATTGTTGTATTTTATCTAAAATTGAGCCAATCGTCAAATGCATTATTTATATCTGACAGATTGAAACCGCGACGATAAAGACTGGCTTTGATTTTATTTTTTTCGTTAAAATCGGTTAATTTTGATTTATCTATATTTTTTTTATTTAATAATTTTTTGATTTTATCAATATCGCTTTCTTGGTTAAATTCAACTGAAGATAAAAGACTGGAATCGACACCAAATTGTTGAAGGGAATAAATAATTTGCTGGCGAGATTTTTTATGATTTTTTTTGACAAAATAATCAATAAAATCTTGATCATTTAAAAGTTTTCTGTCTTTTAACTCTTTAATTATTTGTTGATTAATTTCGCTTAAATTTAAATTATTGGTATTAAATTTATATTTAAGAATTGTTTTTTGGAAAAATAATTTAAGTTTTTGGTTGATAATTTTTTCGGTTTTAGGAGAAATAGCAATTTGACGAAGAGCATATTCACGACCAATAAACTGCAAAGCAGTTTTTGTAATTAGCTTTAATTTTGATTCATCAATTTCCTGATTTTTTACCAAAGATAATTTAACGATATCATCGATAAAAAATGGAATAAAAGAACGATCAGAGAAAGTTATCCAAACCCGATTTGGAATTTTACTGGTTTTAATACTAGTGATTTGCATTATTCTTCAACTGGAGCGTCGGTAGGTCGCTCAAGTTTGGCTGGTTGGGTATTTTCTTTAACTTTTTTCCAAATTTGTTTTTTAATATCTTCGGCTAATTTAGGATTTTCTCTAAGATATTTTTTAGCGCCTTCACGACCTTGAATGTTTTGACCCTCAACTTTAAAGAAAGCACCTGATTTGATGATTAACCCGTGTTGAATAGCTAAATCAACTAAACTTCCATAAATGGAAACACCTTCAGTGTTCATGATGTCAAATTCGGCTTCTCTGAATGGTGGAGCGACTTTATTTTTGATAATTCGGGCACGGTGTTGAGAACCGATTGATTCACCAGAAGCAGTTTTAATATTAGCAATTTTACGAAGATCGATGCGAACTGAAGCATAAAATTTGAGAGCTAAACCACCAGGAGTGGTTTCGGGATTACCAAACATAATGCCAATCTTTTGGCGAATTTGATTGGTAAAAATGACAATAGTTTTGGATTTAGAAATGGCACCGGTTAATTTTCGAAGAGCTTGAGACATAAGACGAGCTTGAACACCCATCATGGAATCGCCCATTTCTCCTTCAATTTCGGCTCTAGGAACGAGAGCAGCAACGGAATCGAGAACAACAACATCAACAGCATTTGAGCGGACAAGGGTTTCAACTATTTCGAGAGCTTGTTCACCATTGTCTGGCTGAGAAATTAAAAGGTTATCCAAATTAACACCAATTGCAGCCGCACGACTGGGATCGAGAGCGTGTTCGACATCAATAAAGGCAGCGGTGCCGCCCATTTTTTGGGCCTCGGCGATGACATGGAGACAAAGAGTGGTTTTTCCAGAAGCTTCTGGTCCAAAAATTTCAGTGACCCGACCACGAGGTAAACCACCAACTCCAAGAGCAATGTCTAAGGGAAGACAGCCGGTTGGAACAATGTCGATAGACATGTCTGCCTGTTTTTCGCCCATTTTCATGATGGCACCGTCACCATAAGCTTTGGTAATTTGCTCCATAGCAACACGAATAGCTTCATTTTTTTGACTTTGATTGCCACCAACTGGAGAACCTTTTTGTTTTTCTTTTTTTACTTTCTTTTTGTACATATGTTTTTAATAAAATTAACTTTACATTTATAGTGATACCAAAAGGAAATATATCAAGTCAATAAGTAAAACGAAGAAAACCCGAATTTGACATAGTTTGTCGGAGAAATATTAAATCTGGTAAAATAATAGATACTCTTACGGGGATTGGCGCAATTGGCTAGCGTGCATGCATGGGGTGCATGAGGTTGCAGGTTCAAATCCTGTATCCCCGACAAATATGACAAAAATAAAAATAGACAGAATATTATCGAAATTATTTGAAATAATCGTTTTTTTTAAGGGTCTAGAAGGAGTGTTTGAAATACTTGGCGGGGCTTTGTTGGTATATTCTGCCAAAACAGATAAGTTGGTGCAATTTATTTTAAAAATAACTGAACACGAACTGACTCAAGATCCAAATGATTTTTTGGCTAATAAGTTAGTAGAAATAGTACAAAGTATAAACCCAGGAATCAGTTTTGGAATGGTTTATTTATTAGCGCATGGATTAATAAAAACTTTCTTATCTGTTATGTTATTAAAAAGAAAATTATGGGCATATCCTTTGGCAATATATACATGGTTTACTTTGGCAATATTATTATTGTTTAAATTTTTCAGCGGATGGAATCCATTGTATTTACTGTTGGCATTTTTCGATCTAGCAACAGGAATACTGACAATAATTGACTATAAAAAGCTAGAAACTGAATTGATTTGTAAAAAAGAGATGAATTAGACTTCGAGAGAAGATTGGGCTAGTTCAAGTTCTTTTTGTTTTTGTTCGTCTTTGTAAACTTTAGCAGATTCTCGAATAATGTCGTAGGCTTCTTTTCGACCAAGCCAGCCCTTGACGGCAACGTCTTTATTACTTTCTAATCTTTTATACTCAGTAAAAAAGTGAACTAATTCTTTTAAACAATGTTCTGGAACATCAGATAGTTTTTTCATTTCATCATAAACTGGGTTCTTTAAAGGAACCGCTAAGATTTTTTCATCTTCACCATTTTCATCAGACATAATTAAAACTCCAATTGGTCGGACTTCTAAAAGACAACCGGTAAAAACTGGAGAATTGGTTAAAATCATGACATCTAAATGATCTCCGTCTTTAGAACGGGTTTCAGGGATAAAACCATAATCAACTGGATAAAACATTGGTGAATGCAAGACACGATCTAATTTGATAATGTCTAATTCTTCGTCATATTCGTACTTGTTTGATGTTTGTTTGACGATTTCGACAATGGCATTGATTACCTTTGGAGATTTGTCGCCAAGAGTTATGAGTGAATTCATATGGAGGAATTATAACATTTTAATATTATAAGTCAAGTTTTTAATATGTATTTGATACATATATAAGTTATAACATAATTGTAGCCTTGGATGGGGTATAATTTGAAATATGGCAATTAAGTTTGAAGCAAATGAATTAATAAGAGATAGACATTTTTTAGTTAGTAAACAAGAGATTAAACAAACTAAAAATGGGGATAATTTTTATGTTTTGGAATTAAATGATAAAGATGGAAAAATTGAAGCTAAAATTTGGAATAATAATATCCCTCAATGTAATTTTGAAGTTGGAAAAGTAATTGAATTGAATGGAAAAACTCAAGAATATAATGGAAAAATGGGTATAATAATTGATAGTTGCCAGGTTGTGGCCAGTGAAGAAGCCAGCGATTACTCCCCTTCTATACCAACTTTGGTGTTTGATATTGAAACTTTAGGTAAGAAATTTGAAGAATTAGATGAAGTAGAGCAGGACTATCTTTTAAACAACTTAGAAAAAGCCGAAGTGGATAAGGAAAAAGCTAAAAAGAAAACAGCTTTATATTCTATTTTTGGAATGGTTTGTGCTATTGGTGGATATGATTTTAATAATAAAACTGGAATTGTTTTAAGTTTATCGAGTAAAGAAATTACACCAGAAAAAGAAAATTTCGTTTATAAAACATTCGGAACAGAAAAGGAATTATTGGAAGAATTTTGGAAATTGACGGCAAAATATGAACAATTTGTGACTTATAATGGCGATAGTTTTGATTTTCCGTATTTAATGATTCGATCAGGAATTAACCGAGTTAAAATGCCGTTTGAAATTAAAAGATGGGGTTCAGAAAAATTTATTGATTTGCAAAATAAAATTAAACAAAGCCATGCTTTCAAATTGGAAATGTTGTGTAAAGCTTTTGGAATTGAGAATCCGAAAGAAAAAGGAGTCCATGGAGGCGATGTTTCTGGCTTGTACGATGCGGGTGAATTTAATAAAATTGCTGATTATGTGGCTAGAGACGCAACTGCCACAGCCGAATTATATCTGATTTGGAAAAATTATATGAGTGGACAGATCTAAATATGGATATAGAAAATAAAATTGAACAAGAATTGGTTTTTAAAATTGAGATTAAAAATCAAGATAGTAAGCAAAAAGTCAAAAAGAAAGGAGTTATTAGATTAGCGTCAGAAAATTTAAAGAAATTAGTAGCAGATAGATTAGGCGGAAAGACTGGGGAATGTTAACTTTTCTTGTGTTTGATAGCTTTAATTTTGGTTGACTTAATTTTTTTGTAGATAAAATAACTATAGATAGTGAAAATTGGCCCTATTAAAGCAGCAAAAATATTGTCTATTAAACTACTAACGAAATCAGACGAATTGGTTGTTTTTAAAATAATTTCTAAAAAAATCGAAAGGATTATGTATGGAATTAATAAATAAAGCCATTTTTTAAGAAAATAGGAAATATTTCCTTTCATATATTTACGACTAAGTTTTAGGGCATCAAAACCTCTAATGTCTTGATCAATAAAAATCCAAAAACAAAGGCTAAACCAAATTACGAATAAAATCCCTGGAATTATTAATAAAATTGTCCCAACTGAGCAGATGGAATAATAAATTATAGATAATAACCAAAACGGAATTATTTTTTTCCAAGTTTGTTTACCAACTTCTAGAATACTTCTTTCTTGGTTTTTAACAGTATTTAACAGAGCTAATTCTCCCCAGCTGGCAATGACGGAATTAATGATGAAAACTAAGACAATAATTAAAATCGATGTTGAAAAACTTAAAATATTAAAACTAATATTTTTTCCTTCAATTAGACTAGAAAACCCACTTAAAACGGATGAAGAATAGAAATTAACTATTAATAATAAAAAAATAGAGACAAATAATGGTGCGAATGCGATGGTAAATAAAGTTAAAAAATTTTTTTTATATAAAACTAGACTTTTTTCTAATAATTCACGAGCTTTAAAATCTTTTTTAATCATATAATGACATTATAACGTTAAAGGATGAAAAAAGTGGCAATAGCTAGTATAAAAGTATAAACTCCAAAAATCCAAAATTTGTGACCGATTAAAACTTTTTTAAGAACACCAAGGGCAAAAATACCAACAAAGAAAGTAATTATAAATGCGAGTAAATATTCTGGGCTTAAGATTCCAGAGGTGGATAAATCTTTGGCACCTAAAAGAAGGGCTCCAAAAGAGGCTGGAATAAAAAGACAAAAAGAAAAATTAAAGGCTTGAATTGGGGCGAGTCCTAATAATAAACCAGCAAAAATAGTGGCACCGGCACGAGAAACCCCTGGTAGGATGGCAACTGCTTGAAAAATCCCAATAATAATGGCCTTTTTATAATTTAATTTATTATCTTTTTGGCCAAAAAATTTGGTTGAAAAAACAAAAAGCGAACCTAAAATAAAGAAAAAAGGCAAGAGATGAATGTTGGCAAAAACGGAATCGACTTGATCTTTGAATAAAATTCCTACTAAGCCGGCTGGAATTGAAGCAACGATAATAAATTTTAGATTGGTAAAAAAATATTTTAATTGTTTTCGAAAGAAAAACAAAACTGATAAGAAAGTAGCCGTGTTAAGAAAAATATCTAAAGTTAGTGATGGTTCAATTTTAAAAAAATATTGAGCTAAATTGAGATGACCAGAGGAGGAAATTGGTAAAAATTCGGCAACACCTTGAATGAAACTGAGAATTATAGCTTGTATAAATGACATATGAGTTGATTATAAACAAAAACCCCGCCGAGTTGGCGGGGTTGATTATTTAAAACAGAATATTTTTTAACGCTTTGGAGATTGCTTTTGGCGGCGAGATTTACCACCAGTACCAACCATTCTTCTTTCCTTGACTCGAGAATCGACAGTCAATAAACCAGTTGGTTTAATAATTGGTTTGTAACTTTCGTTGATTTTAACTAAAGCACGACAAAGAGCTAAGCTTAGGGCTTCAACTTGACCGCCTTTACCGCCACCAATCAATCTGGCTTGAAAGTAATACTTACCAACAGTATCGGTAATCAAAAAGGGTCTGTCGTAGGCAATTTTAGATGTTTTGCTAGGAAAATATTTTTCGATAGCAATTTTATTTATTGTAGACTCACCTTTCCCGGAAAATAATTTAACGGTAGCAACAGCAGCTTTTCTTCTGCCTAAAGCATAAGTGTAAGTGTTTGAAGTAGGTTTTTTGGTTGCCATAATTTTATTTTATAAATTTTTCAGCGTATTTGTGGTCAGCACCAACAAAAATTTTTAAACGGGTCATTCTGATATCTCTCAATTTATTTTTAGGAATCATACCGTAAACACCGTGTTCAATAACTTTGCGAGGGTCTTTTCTCATAAGTTCACCAAGGGTGAGTTCTTTTAAATGACCAGACCAAGCAGTGTGATGGTAATAAATTTTTTGTTTTAATTTACGACCAGTAGTAATAATATCTGCAGCGTTAATGGCAACAACATAATCACCATCATCACGATGATAAGAAAAAGTTGGTTTACTTTTACCCATTAAAAGTTCGGCGATTTCAGTACAAACACGACCTAAAGTTTTACCCTTAAGATCGACTAAATGCCAACTTCTTTCAACACTACTACCTTTTAAAACTGTGGTTTTCATTATTTTGACTCCTTTTTGACTGCTTTAACTTTCTTTGCTGGTTTTTCTTTTTTAACAGCAACTTTTTTAATTATTTTTTTAGTTTCTTTTTTAACTTCTTCTTTTATTTCTGGTTTAAAATTAACAGCTTTAACAAAACTGAATTTGACGATTAAAGCGTCATCACCATAACGACGTTTAATTTTTTGAATGGTAGTAAAATTTGAAGTTTGATCACCAAAAACTGATTTGAAATTAGCGACAACGCGATTAACCCAATGTTGGTCTTGAAGAACTCTAAATAATTCTCTTTTAGCGGTTAGTTCTTCTTTGGTCATGATAATATTGGCTAATTTTTCTACCATAGGAACGACAGCTTTTACTTTAGCATCGGTGGTTTCAATGGCACCATGAGTGAACATAGCTCTAGTTAAAGATCTAAGTAGGGCTCTTTTTTCATCAAAATTGCGATGTAATTTTTTTCCAGCGATACGATGTTTCATAGTTTATTTCCAAGTGAAGCCTCTTTCTTTGAGCCAGGCATCGATAACCTTTAATGATTTTTCACCAACATTTTTAGCCTTACTGACATCTAAACGACCAGCTTTGATTAAAGCATCGATGGTTGGATAACCAGCTTTTTTAAGGGCGTTAGTGACTCTTAAAGGAAGTTCTATTTCTTCGACAGAAATGTCACTACCGTGAGAGGCAGGAGAAGCTAAAAGAGTAATGACTTCTTCTTCAAATTCTTTTGGATCAGCAATTTGGCTGAAAGAATTAATTAAATCTTTGGCGGCCAATTTAAGAGCAACGAGAGGATCAATTGAACCATCAGTCCAAATTTCCATAGTTAATTTATCGTAGTTGGATTTTTTACCTAAACGAGTTGGTTCGACTGTGTAATTGGTTTTAATAACTGGAGTAAATGCAGCATCAAGAATGATTTCGCCAACAACATCAGTTTTTTGTTCTTTAGCTAAG
Source organism: Candidatus Shapirobacteria bacterium (assembly GCA_028704635.1). Taxonomy (GTDB): domain Bacteria; phylum Patescibacteriota; class Microgenomatia; order UBA12405; family UBA12405; genus WARW01. The sequence continues at coordinate 44,544 of JAQWFB010000004.1, read as the reverse complement.
GTATAACCAACTCCCCTTTCAACTGTTAAAGACATTTTGAAAGATGATTTATTGTCGGAAAGAGTGGCAATAACTTGTTCTGGGTTGGCAACTTTACATAAATCAGAATCAGCAATATCACCAGCAGTAATAACACCAGGACCTTTCTTTTCGAGGGTTAAAACGATTGGTTCGTTTTTATTGTAGTTGAATTTAATCTTTTTAAGATTTAAAGAAACTTCAACTAAGTCTTCTTTAACGCCTGGAAGAGTGGTAAAGAGATGGTTGGCACCATCAATTCTGATTCTGGTAATGGCGGCACCTGGAACGGTGATTAATAAGACTCGACGTAAGCTGTTACCAAGAGTGTGGCCGAAACCACCAACTAATGGACTAAGCTCAAATTTTCCGTAATTACTGTCTGATTTTACGGTCTTGATATTAAATTTGTTTGTTTCGATCATAGAAGCTCCTTTTATTATCTTGAATAATATTCAATTATTAAATTGACATCAATGTCATTGCCAATTTCTTCCCTAATTGGGAGGGAAATGACTTTGACAGTAAAGTTCTTTTTGTTTAGATCAAGCCATTGAGGGGCTTTGAAATCGCTTTCAGCAGCGGGGACGTTTTCTTTGTAGAAAGCAACAGTTTTGTCATCAAAACTGATGACATCGCCGATTTTAGTTTCATAAGAAGCAATATCTAATTTTTTATCATTGACTAAAACGTGTCCATGACTGATTAATTGTTTTGAAAGAGAACGAGATAAGACTAAACCAGCTTGGTAAAGGACATTATCCAATCTTCTTTCGAGAAGAATCATTAAATTATCACCAACCAAACCTTTAAGTTTTTTAGCTTTGAGATAATAATTTTTGAATTGAGTTTCTTGAACAGCGTAAATTCTTTTAGCTTTTTGTTTGGCACGAAGCTGAATTCCATAATCAGTAGGCTTACTACCACCTTTGGCACCGTGCATACCTGGCTTAACTGCACCTTTCTTTTCGATTGGACATTTTGAAGAGTTGCAACGAACTCCTTTTAAATAAAGTTTGGAACCAGCAGCCCGACAAAGTCGACATTTGGTGTTTAAAGTAATTCTTGACATATTTTTTTAGTTAAACTCTTCTTTGTTTTGGAGGTCGTGGACCATTGTGAGGGACTGGAGTGACATCAGAGATCATGTCGACATCAAAATCTCTTTTAGTTCGGAGATATCTGAGAGCAGCATCTCGACCTGAGCCTGGACCTTTCAAATAAACTGCTAATTTTTTAACACCATGCTTTTTTGCTTCTTCTAAGGTCTTTTCAATGGCAGTAGTGGCGGCAAATGGAGTTGATTTTCTAGCTCCTTTAAAACCACAATTTCCAGCACTAGACCAAGCAAGAGCTTTGCCTTTACCGTCAGTAACAGTAACAATAGTATTATTAAAAGTTGACTGAATATAAAGTCGGCCTTCAGCAATATTTTTAAAAGTTTTCTTTTTGTTAGCGGTAGTGCTTTTGTTTTTAATATTTTTTTCTGCCATTTTTAAATTAATTATTTATTACTGTTATTACTAGCAGCTTTTTGTTGAGCTTCAATTTTTGCCCAAGCTTCTTTAGTTAATGAACCAACAGTCTTTTTCTTACCTTTTCTTGTTCGAGCGTTAGTTTTAGTTCTTTGACCTCGAACTGGAAGACTAACGATATGGCGAATGCCACGATAAGCTCTGATGGCTTTTAAACGATCAATACTTTCTCTAATTTCTTTTTTAAGATCACCTTCGACTTTAAATGATTCAAGGGCTTTCATTAAACTGGAAACATCATCACGAGAAAGATCTTTAATTCTGGTATTTAAATCAATTTTGGCTTTTTTGGCCAATTCTTTAACATTGGTCCTACCAATGCCAAAAAAACGAGTTAAACCAATTTCGGCTCTTTCGTGATCTGGAATTTCAACACCAACAATTCTCATATTTATTTAACCCTGTCTTTGGGTATGTCTTTTTGTAGAACAAATAACACGTCGAGCCCCCCTGCGGAGAACTATTTTACAGTTTTTACATCGACATTTAATACTAGATTTTACTTTCATATAGGAACTTGGATATTGTAACCTAAAAAAGCAACAATATCAAAGAGTAAGTTTAATTTATATTCGGTAGACAATTCTACCTTTTTCTCCTTCTGGACTGAGGACTAAAGAAACGTTGTCTCCAGTCATAACTCGAATGTGATGCATTCGAAGTTTTCCGGCTAGATGAGCAATAATTTCGTTGCCACCTTCGAGTTTAACTCGAAATAGGGAATTAGGCAAGATTTCAGTTACTTGACCTCTAACAGTTGGTTCTTTCATTTGTTATTAATTTTTAATTTAAAATTTTAATTATTTAAGTTTATCAATTTTATCAGAAATATCCTGAAAAATTGGATCAATTGGACGATTACCATCGGTTCGGAACAAAAGATTTTTGGATTGAAAATAATCCATTATTAAATCGTTATTATCGTCGTAAAATTTTTGACGAGCGGCGATAGCTTCAGGAGTAGAGTCGGTGCGACTTTGGTCTTGAAAAGAATCCCCCAGTCTGGCGCGGCGGGATTGAATTTCTTCAAAAGTAACATCAAGGTGAATAATTTGATCTAATGGTTGGTTTTGGTTTAATAGAAAGTTTTCAATAAATTGACCTTGGGTTAAAATTCGGGGAAAACCGTCGATGATGAAATTTTGATAATTAATTTTAGCCAAATTACTGGTTAAAACAGTGAATGCAACTTCGTCTGGAACTAAATTTCCAGAATCAACAATAGTTTTGGCTTTTAAACCAATTTCTGAACCAGCCGCAATTTCATCGCGAAGAAGCTGGCCCATCGATAAATGAGTAAGGCCGTATTTTTGAGCAATTAATTTGGCCTGAGTGGATTTACCACAGCCTGATGGACCAATTATGAATAAATTTAGAGACATAATTTTTAAATTAATAACTTAGCTTGTCGTAATTTTGGGCCTGAACGACATTTTCTAATTTTCGAGTTAACTCGATAATAACAGCAACAACGATAAGAACACTGGTTCCACCAATAGTAATGGTAGTGATACCGGTCATTTTTTGAACAATAGAAGGAGAAACGGCAATTAACCCTAAGAAAACTGAACCAATAACAATAACTCGATTGATTAAAAATTTGAGACGTTTTTCAGTAGAAATACCAGGACGGATACCAGGAATAAAACCACCGGATTTTCTTAATTCGTCAGCAATATCTTTTGGTTTGAAAATAACGGAAGTATAGAAAAAAGTGAAACCCATAACAAGTAAAAAATAAAAAACCATATAAATATAACCATCAGTGGCGAAAAGATTACCAATAGTAACTGCAGTATTGGCAATAAAATGATTTGGAACTTTACCTAAAAATTGACCTAATAATGAAGGAATGGTGGCAAGGGAAACAGCAAAAATGATAGGCATGACACCGGCCGTGTTAACTTTTATAGGAAGATAGGTAGATTGACCACGTTTGGCATAATTTATAGGAACACGTAGAATGGCTTCTTCGACTAAAACGATACAAAAAACTAGGGCTAGTGCCATGACAGCTAACATAAAAATATTTAGAGTATTTTGAGGGTTGGAAAAATCAGTTGTAGTCATCGTTTGAAAAAATATGATTGGCAGTCGACAAATGATACCAGCAAAGATAAGCATAGAGATACCATTACCAACTCCATAGAGATTAATCATTTCTCCTAGAAAAATCATAATCATAGTACCGGCCAACATACTACAAACCATACCAACAATAGTTAAAGGAGAAAAATCGGTAATAATGTTTTGGGATTTTAAAATAGTAATCATACCGATACCGTTGATGATAGCGAAAGGAATGGTGGCAATGCGAGTATATTGATTAATTTTAGCTCGACCATATTCGCCTTCTTTACGAAGCTCCTCAAGCTGAGGAATGACTAGAGCTAAAAGCTGCATCATAACAGAAGCGTTGATGTAAGGATTTAAACCCAAAGCAGCGATAGAAAAATTAGCTAAAGTTCCACCAGAAAAAATATCTAATAATGATAATAGTTGATTTTGGGAAAAGAATTGTTTTAGGAGAACTAAATTAACACCAGGAACTGGGATATGAGCAATAAGACGAAAAAAAATCAAAAGTAAAATAGTAATGGTAAATTTCTTCCTAAAGATAGGAGTTTTTAGACCATCAACATATAGAAGAAGCGACTTAACTATCAGATTCATTACTCTATATTACCACCTGCTGCAATAATTTTGTTTTTAGCAACTTTGGAAAGAGCGAGTCCTTTGATAGTTAAAGCTTTAGTGACATCACCCGTAGCTAAAATTTTAAAACCAGCATGTAGTTTTTTTAAAGTTATTTTAGATTTTTTGGAAATCGAAGCTGTATCAACAACTTCATTGGCTTTAAACCATTTATCAATTTGAGTTAGATTGATGTTAATAATATTTTTTCTATTTTGAAGACGATGTTTACCTCTTAAAAATGGAAGTCTTTTGATCCATGATTTCTTAATTTTGGTACCAGCAAAAGTTAAAGCAGTTTTACCACGAGCGTTGCGACCTTTAGCACCGCGACCAGAAGTGTGGCCACCTAAACCAGAACCAATGCCACGACCACAACGTCGAGCTGGTTTTGAGGTTATTTTAGTTAAGTTAGTTAAGATTTCCATATTATTTTTTAAGGGTAGAAAGAGCTTTTAAAGCAGCCCAAACATTAATTGATTTATTTTTAGAACCGACGATTTTAGAAACTATATCATGAATACCAGCCAATTCGACTACGGCTCGAACTGGACCACCAGCGATAAGACCACTTCCTTTTTTACCAGGTCGAATCATGACGACAGCACCTTTAAATTTTAGAGTTACGGCACCAGAAATAGTACCATCAACAATTGGAACAGTAATTAAACCTTTTTGAGCTTTTTTAATACCTTTTTGAATGGCATCGGCAACTGATTTAGCTTTACCTAAACCAACACCAACTCGGTTCTTTTTGTCGCCAGAAACAACTAAAGCAGTGAAATGAATTTGGTTTCCACCTTTAGTTTTTTTAGAGACTCTTTTGATTTGAACAACTTTATCAGTGAATTCACTGACTGGTTTTTCATATTTTTGATATCTTTGATTATTATCCATATAATTAAAAGTTTAAACCTTTAGAACGAGCTCCATCGGCCAGAGCTTTAACACGACCATGGTAACGGTAAAGTCCACGATCAAATCTAACTTTAGAAATATTTTTTTCGAGGGCCATGGTGGCAATTTGCTCACCAACAGCAGTGGCTTTTTCAGTTTTAGTGCCTTTGTCTAATTTTAATGACTTAGTGGAAGCTGAAACTAAAGTTCGGCCATGTTTATCGTCAATGATTTGAGCCCAAAGATGTTGGTTGCTTCTAAAAACTGTTAATCGAGGAACACCTAAATTTAGGGCTAATTTAGCTCTAACTCGATTTTGTCTTCTTTGTTTTGGGTTATGTGTAATCATATTATTTTTTAGGCTTTAGCTTTTTTACCAGCTTTAAGTTTAATAAATTCATCAGCGTATCTAATACCTTTGCCTTTGTAGGGTTCTGGTTTTCTGACTTTTCGAATATTGCTGGCAACTTGACCGACAACGGTTTTATTGCAACCAGAGACAATAACTTTAGTATCTTCTGGAACCTGAAAAGTGACACCGACTGGGGCTTCAATATCGACTGGGTGAATATAACCGACATTGAGTCTGATTTTATTGCCCATTAATACGGCTTTATAACCGGTACCTTTAATTTCAAGTGTCTTTTCCCATGGTGTGACAACACCTTTGATCATATTATTGATATGAGCACGAGTAGTCCCATGGTTAGATCTGGTTTTTTTATCTTCAGAAACGCGAGTGACGAAAACTTGGTTATCTTTAATTTCAACGTTAATTTTTGGAGCAACGTTTAATTTTAATTCACCTTTTGGACCAGTAACAGTAACCTCATTGGAATTAACAATGACGGTGACTCCGGTTGGGATATCTATTAATTGTTTACCTATTCTTGACATAATGGTTTACCAGATTTCGGCAATAATTTCTCCACCAAGACCTTTGACTTTAGCCTCTTTTTGAGACATAACTCCGCTGGAGGTGGAAACAATGATTAATGATTTGGGACTTTTACCCCAAGGAAGAGAAGAATTTTTTTCGTAGATACGACGACCTGGTTTAGAAAATAAGCGGACATCGCTGACGCGAGGTTCATTATTATCATAAGCCAATTTAATGGTCATTTCTTTTTTGACATCACCATTAACGGTAAAATCAGCAATATACTTAGTTTTCTTTAAAAGTTGGGCTATGGCCACACAAAAATTAGAAGCCGGAGCCAAAATAGTTTTTCGGCCAGCTTGGTAGCCATTTTTAATTCTAATTATAAAATCGATTGATGTTGATTGATGCATATTTTTATTACCAACTAGCTTTTTTAACGCCAGGAAGCATTCCAGCATGAGCTAATTTGCGGAAGCAAAGTCGGCAGATACCAAATAAACGAATAAAACCATGAGGTCGACCACAAATGTGACATCGGTTGTGATGTCGGCAACTGTATTTTAATTTTTTATCTTCTCTGACAATTTTTGCTTTAGTAGCCATAATTTATTTTAATTTTTCTTAAAAGGAAAACCTAGGGCTGATAATAACATTTTTGCTTCCTCTTTTGAAGAGGCATTAATATTCATAGTAATCTGCACTGGTCTGATTTTATTAATTTTATCAAGATTAATTTCAGGAAAAAAAGTTTGATCTTTAATAGTCATATTATAATTACCTTCAGAATCGAAAGCGGTGTCGGGTAAACCTTTGAAATCGCGAAGTCGAGGTAAAACTAAATTGAATAATTTTTCAATAAAATCATACATTCGAACTCCTCGAAGAGTGACTTTGAGAGCTAAAGGATCATTTTCTCTAAGTTTAAAAGCCGAAACGGCTTTTTTAGCTTTGCAAAGTTTTGGTTTTTGACCGGTAATGGCAACTAATTCTTCAGTAGCAGCAATAAGCGATTCTTGGCTTTCACGAGCATCAGCGACACGGTAATTAATGACAACCTTTTTTAATTTTGGTAAAGAAAAAACGTTACGATCTTTCGAGGTGGCTTTGATCAAATTTTCTTTAATAGTGGTTTCGATGATTGTTTTTAACATAATTATTTTTTAACGACTGGTGAATTTAACATAGATTTACATTTACGACAAATTCGGAATTTTTCACCTGCTTTGTCAATTTGGTAAGCAACTCGGATGGCTTTTTTACAATTTGGACAAATTACAGCGGCTTTGGAAACAGTCATGGCTCTTTCTTTGGTAATAATAGAACCAGGTTTACCTTGACTAGGTTTAATACACTTTTTGTACAAATTCATACCTTGAACAACAATTTTATCTTTTTTAGGCATGGCTTTAACAACAAGACCTTCACGGCCTTTATCTTTTCCGATTAAAATTTTGACGGTGTCGCCTTTTAATATTTTCATAGTTAGTAAACCTCTTTAGCCATGGAGGCAATTTTATTAAAACCTAAATCTTTAATTTCACGGGCAATTGGTCCGAAGATTCTGGTACCTCGTGGATTATTTTGAGAATCAATGATAACACCAGCGTTGTCGTTGAAACGAATGTAAGAGCCATCAGCTCGACCAAATTCTTTTTTGGTACGAACGATAACCATTTTAACTTTTTCTTTTTTCTTAACCAAACCGTTTGGAATGGCGGTTTTAACGACAGCTAAGACAGTGTCGCCAATAGTGCCTTTCTTATGGAAATGGCCTTTGTAGACATGGATAACTTGGACTGATTTAGCTCCACAATTATCTGCTGGTTTAATAATACTTCTTAATTGGACAGACATAGTTAGATAGACTTTTTGGTAATGGCTAAGGTAGTAAATCTTTTAAGTTTACTTAAAGGTCGAGTTTCTCGAACTTTAACTTTATCCCCTATTTTGGCTGATAAATTGTTTTCAGCGTAAATGTTTTTATGCTTTCTAACAATTTTTTTATAAAGAGGATGTCTTCTGGTATATTCAAGAGAAACGACAATAGTGTTGGTCATTTTATCTGAAATGACGCTACCTTCAAATGTTTTACCATTAGTATTAGTTTTCTTTATCATGTTTCTTTTCTTGAATAAGAGTCGAGATTAAAGCAATCTCGTATTTAATTTTTGAGAAGACAGAAGTGTCTTTTTGATTACCAGTGGCTGATTTGGCCTTGGCTTCAATAAACTTTTTACGAAGATCTAAAAGATTTTTTAATAGTTCCTCAGTGCTTTTTTGTCTGTAGGAAATTTTATCAGTTTTTTTCATAAAATCTACCCCTATTTTCGATTAACGATTTTGCATTTAACTGGTAATTTAGCTGCGGCTAATTTTAAAGCTTCTTTGGCGTCAACTTCGGCAACACCAGAAACTTCAAACATAATTCGACCTGGTCTAATAACGGCGACATAACCTTTGACATCACCTTTTCCGGCTCCCATAGTACCTGTACCTTTTTCAGTAAATGGTTTATCTGGAAAGATTCTAATCCAAATACGACCATTTCTTTTTGTATGATGAGCAATTGCACGACGAGCGGCTTCTATTTGGTTGGCAGTAATCCAACTACAATCAAGAGATTTGAGACCATATTCACCAAAAGCAACTAAGTTGCCTTTAGAGAGACCTCTCATTTTACCTCTGAATTGTTTTCGATATTTAGTTCTACTTGGTTGTAACATAGTTTTTTAGCCTAAACATAAATAAACTTTAACACCAATGTAACCTGATCTGGTTAACGATGGACATTCATAATAGTCAATATGAGAACGAATAGTACTTAGTGGAACAGTACCTTGAGAAAATTTTTCTCGGCGACCGATTTCAGCACCATTGATACGTCCAGAAAGAACAATTTTAATACCTTTAGCACCTGAAGAAATTGTTTTTTCCATAGCAGATAAGACAATTCGTCGATATGGCATTCTTTTTGTTAATTGGAAAGCAATTTTTTCAGCAACTAATTTGGCTGAAAGATCGGCATGTTTGAATTCTTCAACTTGAATCTCAACACCCTGTTTACCACTAGCTTTAAAAAGTAATCTTTGGACTTCTTTTTTAATAGTTTCTAATTCTTTACCGCCACGACCAATGACTAAACCAGGTCGGGAAACGACTAAAATCAATTTAATTTTTTTGACAGATCGCTCGATTCTAATAGAAACGATACCAGCAGAATTAAATTTCTTTTGGAGGAAATCTCGAATATTTTTGTCTTCTAAGAGATAGATACTATACTTTTTGGCATTGGCGTACCAAGATGATTGCCATTGAGGACTGTTTTTAACAGTCTCTAACCTAAAACCAATTGGATTAATTTTTTGACCCATAATTACTTTTGATTACCTTTAACATGTATAACTAGTCGACTGTGTCTTTTTTGAATGAGACCTCGGGCAAATCGAGAACCATGGGCTTTATCCATTCTCTTGATTTTTAAACCTTCATCAACTTTAAGGAGATCGAATTTTAAAGAGTTAGTATCGAGATTGAAATTATTTTTAGCATCGGCAATTACATTTTGAAGAGCCTTGATCATAATACGAGCAGCTTTAGTGTTGGTAAATTTAAGTCTACCTAATGCTTCGACGGGAGTCATTTTTCTAATATTATCGGCTAAAAGTCTTAATTTTCGAGGAGAAATCATGAGATTTTTATTGAAATATTTGGCAACGTTTGGTGTTGATGTTTTAACTTTTGGAGCTTTAATGATTGGTGAAACCGCTTTGGTTACAGCTTCTTTAACTTTTAAAACTTTAGTTTTAGCGACTTTAGTTTCAACAATTTTAGCTTTAGTAGTAGTTTTTTTAATTTCTTGAGCCATAGTTTACGTTTTTGCAATAACTCTTTTAACAACACGTCCGTGGCCTTTAAAGGTTCTGGTAGCGGCAAATTCGCCTAAGCGATGACCAACCATATCTTCAGTGACATAGACATTAATAAATTTTTTACCGTTGTGGACTTCAAAATTTTTCCCAATGAATTCGGGAGAGATTTGGCTTCTTCTAGCCCAAGTTTTTATGGCTTCACTACCACCCTTAGCTATTTTTTCAAGTAGCTTTGGATCGATATATGGACCTTTTTTAGAACTTCTAGACATAGATTACTTCTTTCTTCTTTGAACAATTAATTTATTAGATGCTTTTTTACGTTTTCTGGTTCTCTTGAAGGCTGGTTTACCCCATGGAGTTTTTGGATGCATACCGATAGAACTTCGACCTTCACCACCACCGTGTGGATGGGAATGAGGGTTTTGCGCCACACCTCTAACGGTGGGACGAATACCTCGAAGACGTTTTTGACCAGCTTTGGTTAATTTTTGAGTTGAATGTTCAGCATTGCCGACCTGACCAATGGTGGCTTTTGATTCGGAATTAAAAATTCTGATTTCACCAGATGGTAATTTAATGGTAGCTTTTTTGCCGTCGATGCTTTGGACATAAGCGGCATTACCGGCACTTTTGACTACTTGAGCGCCTTTGTTAAGGATAAAAGATAAACAATGAATTGGAACGCCAACTGGGATGTTTTTAAGAGGTAAACAATTTCCCTCTTTAATAGGAGCATTTTCTGAAGAAACAACGATATCGCCAACTTTTAAACCAGTAGGAGCTAAAATAAAAGATTTAGCACCATCTTCATAGGATAAAAGAGCGATGTCGGCAGTTCGACCTGGATCATATTCAATGGAAACAACTTTGGCTTTGATGTCGATTTTATCTCGTCGCCAATCAATTTCTCTTAAAAATCGTTTTTGTTCACCACCACGATGTCGAATGGAAATATGACCTTGATCATCTCGACCGCTGGTTTTTTTCTTGATAGTTAATAAAGATCTAATTCTGGTCATAATTATTTGGTCTTGATATTTAGTAATTCAATTTTAGTATTTTTATCAACAGTGATAATAGCTTTTTTAAGATCAGGCTTTTGGATTGGTAATCTTTTTTTCCAATCAGTTTTCTTTTTACCTTTTACTAGAACAGTGTTGATACTGAGTGGTTTAATACCAAAAACAGTTTCAAAAGAAGATTGAATTTGACCTTTAGTGGCATCTTTTTTGACCCAAAAGGCATATTTACCTTTTTCCTGTTGAATCAGGGTTTTTTCGGTAAAAACTGGTTTTAAAACTATTAAATTGGTTTTCATATTTATTTAGCAAAAATATCTAAAGTGTCTTGACTGAGAATCAAAAAATTTTGATTAGAGAGATTGTAGACATTTAAAGATTTAAGGGACAAAAGTTTTGTTTTAGGAAGATTTCCGAAGGCTCTTTTTACATTTGGAAGAGTTTGTGGCGTAATTATCCCAACTTTTGAACTTTTTGATAATACTTCATCTGAGGCTTTAAGTCCAGTGAGTAATTTAATTCCCTCTTTAGTTTTTGGGGTTAATTCTTTAAAAGAATCGATAATAATTATTTTTTTATCTTGAGCAAATTTAGTTAAAACAGAGTTAATGGCGACTACCTTCATTTTTTTGCTTAATTTAAGTTTGTAGTTTTGTTGACCATCTGGACCCATAGCACTACCACCACCAACGAAAATTGGAGCAGTTTTGTTACCGTGACGAGCACGACCAGTACCTTTTTGAGCCCAAACTTTTTGTCGAGTTCCAGCAACTTCTGATCTGGTTTTGGCTTTAGCATACGAAGATCTTTGATTGGCTAAATAAACACGAATGGCTTGAGCGACTAATTTTTCAGAAACTTTGGTATCAAAAACTTCCTTTGGTAGGGCAATTTCTCCAACTTTTTCTGCTTTGATATTATAAATTTGAGTTTTCATAATTAGACTTTGGTAATGGTGATCCAAGAATTAAAATGTCCAGGAAAAGAACCACTAATTAATATTTCATTATTTTCAGGATTAATAGAAACGATTTTCAAATTTTCGACGGTTTTATTAACATTTCCCATATGTCCTGGCATTTTTTTACCACGAACAACTTTACCTGGAGTTTGAGCACCGATGGAACCAGGATGTCTGACACGATCGGAAGCACCTAAGAGAGGTTGTTTTTTGAAACCGTGTCTTTTGATAACACCAGCAAATCCACGACCTTTAGAAATACCGGTAATATCAACTTTTTCGCCAACAGTAAAAATAGTATCAATAGAAATATTACTGCCAACTTCAGGGATTTGATCGGAAGTTAAGAAGAATTCTTGAAAACCTTTTGGAGTGCCTTCAATCTTTAATTTGTTTAATTTTGAAGAAGTGGATTGGTCGAGTCTTTTTCGTTGACCATAGGCAACTTGGACGGCTTGGTAGCCATCTTTTTCTTGGTTTTTAATTTGAGTAACAATTAAAGGTTTGGCAACACATTTAGTAACAGCAATTCTTTTGCCGTCTTCGGTGAATATGCTGGTCATTTGACCTTTTTTAACGAGAAATCCTGAAATCATAATTACATTTTAACTTCTATTTCCACTCCTGATGGTAAATCTAAATGTTGGAGACTGTCTACAGTTCGAAGACTGGTGTTCGAAATATCAATAAGACGCTTGTGAGTGAGAATTTGGAAATGCTCACGGGCGTTTTTATCGGTATGAGGACTAGTTAGAACAACAATGGTTTTTTTCTCAGTTGGTAAAGGAATTGGTCCTTGTACCTGAGCACCAGCGGTAACCACAGTCTCGACGATTTTAATGGCTGCTTCATCGATGATACGATGATCGAAGGATTTTAATCGGATTCTGATGTGGTTACCTTTGGTCATAAATTTTATTTAATAATTTCTGTGATAGCACCGGCACCAACGGTTAAGCCACCTTCACGGATAGCAAATCTTTGGCCTGGTTGCATAGCAACAGGTTTGATTAATTTAATAACAACATTAGTGTTGTCGCCTGGCATGACCATTTCAGTACCTTCTGGTAAAGTAAGGTCACCGGTTACATCAGTAGTTCTGATGAAAACTTGTGGGCGATAACCACTGAAGATTGGAGTGTGACGTCCACCTTCTTCTTTTTTAAGTAAAAGAACTTCGGCTTTGAATTCGGTGTGTGGTTTAATTGAACCTGGTTTAGCTAAAACTTGACCCCTTTCGATGTCATTTTTTTCAATACCGCGGAGCAATAAACCGACATTATCACCAGCTTGACCTTGATCAAGTAATTTGTGGAACATTTCCACACCGGTAACGATGGCTTTTCGAGTATCTCTTAAACCAACGATTTCAATTTCCTCGTTGACTTTGATAATACCTTTTTCGATTCTACCAGTAGCAACGGTTCCTCGACCTTTGATTGAGAAAACGTCTTCAATTGGCATTAAGAAAGGTTGGTCTAATTCACGGACAGGTTCGTCGATATAAGTATCGAGAGCATCCATTAATTTTTTAATAGCTTCAACACCTTCTGGTTCACCATTAAGAGCTTTAAGAGCAGAACCTCGAATAATTGGAGTTTCATCACCTGGGAAACCGTATTTGGTTAACAAATCACGAACTTCCATTTCGACTAAGTCTAAGAATTCAGGATCAGTAACAAGATCACATTTATTTAAGAAAACGACCAATTTTGGAACGTTGACTTGATTAGCTAACAAAACGTGTTCACGAGTTTGTGGCATTGGACCGTCTGGTGCAGAAACGACGAGAATGGCTCCATCCATTTGAGCGGCGCCAGTGATCATGTTTTTGACATAATCAGCGTGTCCTGGACAATCGATGTGGGCATAATGTCTTTTCTCTGTTTCGTATTCAATATGAGAAATAGCGATGGTAACGATTTTAGAAGCATCACGAACGGTACCGCCTTTAGCGATATCTGCGTAAGATTTTCCACCACCTTGAATTGCTGAAATAGCGGCGGTTAAAGTAGTTTTACCATGATCGACGTGACCAATAGTACCGACGTTAACGTGTGGTTTATTTCTTTTATAAGTTTCTGCTGCCATGTTTTTCTCCTTTTTTTTAATTTGTTGTCTTCTTTTAAGACGAAATTGAATTAATAATTTTAGATTAAAATGCTTTTAGATTGTATCAGCTTGACTGAGCCTTTGCAACATACAAAAATGAGCAATTTAATGCCTTTTTTAGAAAAAATTTATCTAAAATAGAGTTAAGTAAAATTTTAGCATAAAAATACCCCGCCAACGCGGGGTATTTAATTAAAGATTAAAATTTAATTAACCGTTGGTTTTGGTGGTTAGTTTTTCTTGAATATCACGAGGAACTGGGTCGTAGCGACATGGTTCCATATAAAATGATCCTCGGCCTTGGGTTAAGCTTCGAATAACGGTGGCATAACCACCAATGGCTTCAAGAGGAACAAAGGCATGGATAGTGCTAAAACCATGACTATCTTCAGTACCATTGATTTGACCACGACGAGAAGAAAGATCGCCTATAACGGTTCCTAAAAATTCCGATGGAATATTAACTTCAAATTTCATGATTGGTTCGATAATTAAAGGCTTTGCGGCAGCAAAAGCATCTTTAATAGCGTATGACCCAGCCAATTTGAATGCCATTTCAGAAGAATCGACCTCATGGTAAGTTCCATCGTAGACAGTGACTTTAATATCGGTGGCGGGGAAACCAGCAATGATACCCTTTTGAAGGGTTTCTTTAACACCTTTTTCAATAGCAGGAATAAAGTTAGCTGGAATAGCTCCGCCTTTGACAGCATTGACGAATTCATAACCCTCACCTCTTTCTTTTGGTTCAACTTTAATTTTACAGTGACCATATTGACCGTGACCACCAGATTGGTGAATGTATTTACCTTCACCATCAGCTGGACCAGAAATAGTTTCGCGGTAGGCGACCTGAGGGGCACCAGTTTTAACATTAACACCGAATTCTCTTTTAAGACGATCAACAATAATTTCAAGATAAAGTTCACCCATACCAGCAACAATGGTTTGACCTGTTTCTTGGTTGTAACTAACTCTGAAAGTTGGATCTTCAATAGCTAAACGATTGAGAGCAGAACCCATTTTTTCTTGATCATCAGCAGTGGCTGGCTCGATAGATAAAGAAATAACTGGTTCAGAAAATTGAATTGGGGACAAAGAAATAATATGATTTGAATCGCAAAGAGTGTCGCCGGTAGTAGATTCTTTCAAACCAATACAGGCAACGATTTCACCAGCAAAACCTTCTTCAAGACCCTCTCTTTTATCGGCATGCATTAAAAGTAAACGACCAATGCGTTCACTTTTACCTTTGGTAGTGTTATAGACTTCTGATCCAGCTTTTAAAGTACCGGAATATACCCTAACATAGGATAAAGTTCCAACATGGGGATCGGACTGAACTTTAAAAAGAAGAGCTGATAATGGTTCTGTTTTAATAGGTTTTCTAAAAATGGGATCATTGTTTTCTGGGTTGTAACCTTCGATTGGAGGCAGATCTAATGGGGATGGAAGATAATCGACGATACCATCAAGAATTGGATGAATACCTTTGTTTCTCCAAGCAGCACCACAATAAACTGGGAAAAGTCTTCTATCAATAGTGGCTTTTCTTAAGGTGGCTTTTAATTCTTGAATAGAAATTTCTTCGTCGTTTAAAAATTTTTCCATTAAGACTTCGTCTTCACCGGCAATTTTTTCGACCATTTCAGCTCGAGCCTTGAGAGCTTTTTCTTTATATTCATCAGTGACAGGTTTTCGAGTAAATTCCATGCCTTCTTCGTCTTTATCATAGACAACCATTTCCATATTCATCAAATCGATGATACCCATGAAATCATGTTCCTCACCAACAGGAATAACGACTGGAACGATTGGTGCTTTTAATTTCTCATTAATACTATTGAGAGTACCTTGGAAGGAAGCTCCGATTTTATCCATTTTATTAACAAAAGCTATCCTCGGGACGCCATATTTGTCAGCTTGTCGCCAAACAGTTTCAGATTGTGCCTGAACACCGGCATTTCCATCAAAAATCATAATAGCACCATCAAGAACACGAAGTGATCTCTCAACTTCAGCTGTGAAATCGACGTGTCCAGGAGTGTCGATAATATTTAAACGATAATCTTTCCAAAAAGTAGTGACACAAGCAGATTGAATAGTAATTCCTCTCTCTTTTTCTTGAACCATAGAATCGGTAGTGGTGGTTCCAGAATCAACGGAACCAATTTTGTGGATTTTTCCGGTATAAAAAAGAAGACGCTCAGTGGTGGTAGTTTTTCCACCGTCGATGTGGGCAATAATTCCGATGTTTCGGACTTTATCCATAGTTACATCACGATTTTTGGTAAGTTTAATTTGTTCAGCCATTATTTATAATAAATGATAATAAAAACTGTTGCACTTCAAGCAACAGCGGATGGGATTATGATACCATAAGAAGTGGCGAAGTTGAACAACAAAAAAATAGCGATTATTGGTGGTGGAATAGGCGGATTAGTGGTTGGATATGAGTTAATTAAAAAGGGATATGAAGTAACTGTTTTTGAGAAAGAAAAAGAAATTGGTGGATTGTTGGCGGATTTTAAAATAGAGGGAGAAAATTTGGAAAAGGTTTATCATCATATTTTTAAAACCGATAAAGAAGTAATTGATTTGATTGAGGAATTAGGTCTACAAAACAAACTTAAGTGGCATAAAAGTTCGATTGGACTTTATTATGATGGAAAAATGTACCCATTTTTAGGCGCAATTGATTTATTGAAATTTAGAGGATTGGGATTAATTGATAAATTTAGACTCGGCTTGGTTTATTTATGGCTCAAATTTGATGGGGCTTGGAAAAAATATGAAAACATCACAGCGGCAGAGTGGATGGAAAAATGGGCAGGAAAAAAGGCATATGAAGTAATTTGGAAACCACTTTTAAAAGGAAAATTCCATGAATACTATCAAAAAGTTTCCATGGCTTGGTTGTGGGCGAGAATTCATACTCGGGGTGGATCGACTAATGAAAAAGGAGAAGAGGTGTTGGGGTACCTTGACGATGGTTTTATTCAAATTATTAATAAATTAAAAGAAAAAGTAAAAATTATTAATAAAGAAATTGTCAATATAAAAGAATTAGAAAAAAAGTTTGACTTGGTGATTGATACTCGACCGATTAAAAATATTGATTATATTGGAGCGGTGGATTTGGTTTTTTCTTCAAATCAGAGTCTTAGTGAATATTATTGGCATAATATTAATGATTTAAAATCCCCTTTTTTGGTGATGGTGCAACATAATAATTTATTAAAAAATGGCGGATATAATGGAAAAAATATTTATTATTTGGGAACCTATGTGCCACAAGACCATGAATATTTTAAGATTTCTGATGAAAAAATTGAAAGAGAATGGTTTGATTATTTAAAAAAAATTAAACCGGAATTTGACGAAAAACAGGTTTTAGAGAAAAAGATTTTTAAATTTAAAAACGCCCAACATATAGTCGGTCGAAAATATAAAGTTCCAAGTTATAAAGTGGGAGAAAAAACATATCGGTTAAATTTTGCTCAGATTTACCCGGAAGACAGGGGAATTAATTTTGCAGTAAAAGAGGCAAGAAAGTTGGTAAAAATGATTGAAAAAGACTTAACTGGTAGATAAAGTTTGAGCCAAAACATCAAGTAATTCATCTGAAACCCGATAATCAAAAAGTTGAAGTGGATTCTTTAAGGGTTCTTCTAGAACTAATTTTTTGGAATGATCTGAATTTTCTTCGATTTTTCCTTTAATCTTTCCATTATTTAAGCCTTCTTGTATATCGTGTTCATGATAATGTTCGGTAAATTCAAATTCTTTTGGATCTTTAATTTTATTTACTTGAAGTTTGACTTCTGAAACATTTTCTAAAAACATAGCGGTTAATCGATGTCGACCACCTGTAGCTAAAAAATAACCACCTGGTAATTCTAAACCATAAAGGCCGCTAGCATCATTGAAATCAAATTTATTTTCTTTAATTAGTCTTCTAAATTCTTCCACACTGGTGTGGCTATCTATTTCCCAAGGTAAACGAGTAGAATTATTATTCATCCTTCCAGGTTTTTCGGTGGTGTCTAGGGCAATTATTTTATTTAAAGGAACAACCATTTCGGTTGATTTTTTTTCGCGAATAGGAGTAATCAAAGTTTCTTTAAAATAATCTGAACTGACACAAGAAAAACCATTTTTGTCGACTAAACTACGGGGTTTCGGTTCATAAATAGATTCTGTGTTTCCACCCATTGATTCATAGCCCCTCTTTCGAGTATCTTCTCCTAATAAATTTAGCCACTTATCTTGTTTGTTGGATAAAATTTCTCTAGGAATTTGTGGACTAAATTCTCCACTATTTTCCATAGTTTATTTGTTTTTTAATTTCTTCTAAGCCTTCTGGTAGAGTTTTGAATTTTAGTCCAATGTTGGTGGCTTTTTGATTGGAAGTGATTAAGGTTTTTTGCCAAGGGCGACTGCCAACTGGTTGCGATTTTAGATATTCTTCTAAACTGCTGGCAGAAATTAAATCTTTATTTAAATTGAAAGCTTTAGCGATTTCTAGGCACATTTCATAAGGGGAGTGAGAGGAAGAACCGACTAAATGATAGATTCCAGTAGTTTTGTTTTCTAGAAAATATTCTAAAGCTTGGGCGATATCATCAATAAAAGTATAAGTACAAATTTGATCAGAAAACATTTTGACTGGTTCGTTATTTTGAAGCTTTGTCAAAACTTTGCGAATAATATCAATTTTTTTGTCGTATTCAGCACGATAGGGGTAAGTAATACGGGAGATATTATAGTTGGTATAACCAGAATCCGTAATTACTTTTTCACCAAGATATTTGGTTTCGCCGTACCATTCAATGGGATTGGGAGTGTCGGTTTCAAGATAAGGAGTGGTCTTGGTACCATCAAATACAAAATCGGTGGAAATATAAATTAAATATTGATTGTATTTTTGGGCTAAATTTAAAATACTTCTGGTGCCTTCAACATTGAGTTGATAACAAATTCCAGACTTGTCCCCTTTTTGCTCCCAAGCAGCATTAGTGTCGGTGAAAGCAGCCATATGTAAAACAGCAACGGCATCTTTATTTTTTTCGAAAGCATCAGCTAGACTTTGTTGATCTAAAAGATTAACACCACTGTCGAGAGAAAAATCGACAAATTCAAATTTGTCTTTTAATAATTCAACAATACGACTGCCAACTAAACCGGATAAGCCGGTGCCAATGATTTTTTGCATATTTAAAAAATAGGATTATTTTTAATTTCTTCTAATTTTGGCCAGAGTTTGTCTTTTTCAGATAAAATTAACTCGACATCTAATTTGGGCCAATCAATATTAATTTCTGGATCGTTCCATAGAAGGCCGCCTTCTGATTCTTTATTATAAAATTCACTGCATTTATATTGAAAATCAGCAACCTCAGAAAGAACTAAAAAGGCATGAGCAAAACCTTTGGGAATAAAAAACATTTTTTTATTTTCTTCAGTTAAAAGCACAGCTTCGTATTGGCCGAAGGTTGGGGAATCTTTACGAATATCAACAGCGACATCTAAAACTTCACCTCGGGTGCAACGAACTAGTTTATCTTGAGCAAAAGGTGGTTTTTGAAAATGAAGTCCACGCAAGACGCCTTTGGTGGACCGAGAGTGATTGTCTTGAATAAAGTTGACATCAATGCCATTCTCAACAAAAACTTTTTGATTGTAGCTTTCCATAAAAAAACCACGGTCGTCGGGAAAAACGGAGGGTTCAATAATAGCCAGGCCTTCGATTTTGGTTTTGAGAAAATTTGGCATTATTTTTTAATTTTGTTTAATTTAATATAAAATTCTTCAGCTTCACGTTTAGTATCTTGATACCAATCTTGATTTTCGGTGTACCATTTAATGGTTTGTTCTAGGCCTGATTCTAAATCATATTTTGGTTTCCAACCTAATTCTTTACTAATTTTGTCCCAACTGACGGCATAATTGTCGTGGGCAGGACGATCGGCAACATATTCAATATCTTTTTCGGTTTTGCCCATTATCTCTAAAATGGTTTTAACTAGATCGATATTGCTAGTACCTTTTTTAAGACCGCCAACGCAATAAGTTTCACCGATTTTTCCTTTTAATAAGATGGCCTCAATGGCGGAACAATGATCTTCAACATGAAGCCAATCGCGGAAATTTAAACCTTTACCATAGACTTTAATTTTTTGACCGGTTAAAAGATTGGTGATGGACCGAGGAATCATTTTTTCGGGATGTTGATAAGGACCATAATTATTAGAACAGTTGCTGATAGTGATGGGTAAGCCAAAAGTTTTATAAAAAGATCGGACTAAATGGTCAGATGAGGCTTTTGAGGCAGAGTATGGACTAGATGGATCGTAAGGCGTGTTTTCGCTAAATTGTTTTTTAGAACCAAAGTCGATGGAACCGAAAACCTCGTCAGTGGAGATATGATGAAATCTTTTAACGCCGTATTTAGCGGCAGCATTTAATAAAACATAAGTACCTAAAACATTGGTTTTAACAAAAAGAGAGGGATCATCAATAGATCGATCAACATGAGATTCAGCAGCAAAATGGACAATGGTTTCAATTCCTTGAGCCATGATCTTATCGACTAATTGGGCATCACCAATGTCACCACGAACAAAACTATAATTAAGGTTGCTTTCGACATCAACCATGCTTTTGAAATTGGCTGCATAAGTGACTTTGTCAAGATTAATTATCTCATCATTGGGATGTTGTTGAAGCCAATAACGAATAAAATTTGAACCAATAAAACCTAAACCACCTGTGATTAGAATTTTCATAGTAAACCCATTTTATGCAATCAGGGTTATTAATGCAAGTTTAGGTTTAATTTATTGACAAAATTGATATTATAGGATACAATTCCCTGTTCTTTTAAAATCAGATTGTTGAATTAATTTTTGATGAACGGAAATGTGTCCCCTGTTTGGGAGACAGATTCCCGTTCATCAAAAGATGAAAAGTGGAGAAAGAAGGGAATAGAATGAATTTATTAAATGTACCGGAAGACAAGGAATTGGGTTGGAATTGTCATAATTTTGTTGGTGTTGCGACTGTAGTCGACGAAAACGGTAAAAAAGTGACAGGACCAGTAGTCTCTATTAAGAGAATCAATTTTATGAAAATCGTTTCGAAATTCGGTGAATTGATTTTCGGGTGGAATGGCCAGTATGGTCAATGGGCATTTAGAGAAAATGGCGGCGCTGTTATGGTTCCTTATGCCATTTCTCCAAAGGGAGAATTATTTGTGGCCGGCGGCTATGAAAGAAGGTTACTAGTCAATGACGGCGAATTACTATTTACTCCTCCTGGTGGATTTGCAATTGGAAACGAAACACCAGAAGATGCGGCCAAAAGGGCAACTTTGGAAGAAGCCGGAATTTACGTTGACAAAATGATTGAAGTTGGTGTTGGTACTTGCAACCGTGCTTTTTGGTTGAAGAATACTACTGATAATTGGCCTCAAACATTTTTCGCGCTTCCGATTGATTGGGAAAAACTGCATACTGTTGACGGTAAAATATGTCTCCCTGCCGGTAATATTCCAGAGATCGAAAGATTGTCAAAATTGGTTTTTGTTCCGGTTATGGACGCCATGGAAAGCAAAGATGAAATCGCCACTTCGGCGTTTGCCAAAACTTTGGTGGCATTCAACAAAGGCCTTTTAGGCTAAAATCTGATTAACCCCGAAGGGAATAAGTGATGCGAAAGCATTATTTATTTTCTCCGGGGTATTTTTTTTATATTTTTTCTTATAGGTTGCTTTTTGAGGTAAAAGTGCTATACTTGAACAGTACTTTAAAAAAGAGGGAGGTGGATTGGATGGAGATTAATAAAAATGTTCAAGACGCCGGAGCTGGTTTATTAAATGAAAACGCTAGAAGAACAAGAATAATGACGAATTTTGACATTGTTGATTGGTTTTTTTCGAAAGCTTTTACTATTGTAGCGGTAGCTGGGATAGCATATCTGTTTTTTCAGGTGATGGCTTTAGTTGCACCTTTTGGTGTGCATCCTAATTGGTAAAATTCTCAACCCTCGAAACTTAGTGGAATTTGTAAAATTATTTGAAAGGATGAATTATTGTGTTGACAACAGAATTTACAGAAGAAGATGATGTTTTAGAATTAGTACTAGACAATTTAGACAAGAAAAAAAGAGACATAATCTTGGAAAGATTACAATTGATTGAAATCGAAAATTGTTTTTATGGTTATTTGATAACCAATATTTCTGAAGAATTGATTGTCGAAATGCTGGAAAATGGTTTTGATGGCCACTTTTTGTACAAAGATGACGATGATTCACTTAAGCTTTTGACTAAGGAAGTTCTTAAATCAGATATTCAAAGCATTCAACATGCAAGCTTTGTAGTTTCTGGTTTATACGTTATAACTCAGGCTGCAAAAACTTTTATTCTAAAAAAACAAATCGAAATTGTTAACAGACAAAACTAATTCCACAAGTTGAACACCCTTCTAATTAATTAATTGACATTATGTCAGTTTTTTAAAATGAAGGGTTTTTTTTGGTCTTATTCCGAAACTGTTGGAGTGGCAGATTTAGTTGCCGCTTTGGTCACAGTTGGAGTGACAGATTTGGTTACAGTTTTAGTTACAGTTGGAGTGGTCTCCTCATCACTAGTAGAAGTGGTTGAAGACGACATGGAACTTAAATCAGTGCCTATAGTAAAGACAGCATCGTAAGTTGAAGATGATTTGAGATCTTCAGTGTAAGTAGCTGGAAAATCAGAACTTAATTTTGATTCAAAATATGCCGAAGTGCTGGCAGATTTTACTTGGATTGAATTTTCAGTGGCGGTTTCTTTAGCATTACCAACATTTATATTTTTAAATCCAAGAGCAACTAATTTGGCTTTAAGAGTAGCAGCTTGACCATTAATTTCGGTGGCATTTAAAATTTGGATTTTGATATCTTTTTCAATTTCAGCAATGGTTGGTTTTGGAGTAGCTGTGGCGGTTGGAGCTACAGTGGGCTGAGAAGTTTCTTCACTGGTACCAGTAGGACTGGCGACTTCGCCAGAATTTTTATTTAAAACGAACCAAGCTCCAACTGAAGCGAGAGCCGCGGTAAAGATAAAAACTGCGATTATAGGTAAGATGTTTCTTTTTTTATTTTCCATTTTTGTTGATGATGAACTAATATTATTTGGTGAAACTATTATATCAGCATTAATTAAAACTGAGCTAGTCATTTCACCTAAAACCGGTAAAGGTAAATTTGAAGCCTTAGAAAGACTTTGGGCAATTTGGGATTCACTATAAAGAGTTTTGTCCATTTGGGTGGTAGTGATAATTTCCAAATCACGACCTTCGGGAACATAAATTTTTTGAGTTATATTAGAAAAGTAAAAATTTGAATAGTTAATAATTTTCTGGATATCAAGACTTGGTCCTTTGAGATTTACGGTTAAATAAACAGAATTATTTTTTGAAAGCAAGAGGGTGTATTCTTGATCGTTTAGAGGATAAATAAGGAAAAATTCTTGTTTGTAGATGGAAGAAATAGTGTTTGAAATAGCAGTAGAAACGGAAGTAAATTTATTTACACCGACACTAATAATATTCAGATTTGATTTGAGTTGGTCTAATTTTGGCTTGTCATAAATAAAGGCTTGAATAATGGTTTTGTCGGCAGCTTGAGTTAGTTTATATTCGATGGCGTCTGGATCGATAGGAAAATTGACTAAATTGGCAGCCAAACTAATGACTTCTTTTTTGTCGATGTTGTCAATTTTTGAATCGTAAGTGAAAGATTTGGTGAAGACGACATCATCCGGTACTAAAACTGAAATTGAACCAAATTTATTTTGTCGGAAATATAAACTTAGAGCTTCAAGATCTTTGTCGTTACATTTTTGCCAAAGATTTAAATCGAAACTGAGAGTATTGTTTTCTTTACGATCAATGTAAAGTTCAACAACTTTGGCTTTAGGCCAAATTATAAGTTTTGGTTTGGAGAATAACGACATATATAAAGTATAACAAAAACGCCCCGGGGCGGGGCGTTTTAAAATTTAAAAAAATTTTCTTACCAGCGGAGATGGGCAAATGCTTTATTTGCATCAGCCATTTTTTCGACTTCAACTCTTTTGTTGACGGCAGCGCCTTCATTATTGAGAGCAGATAAAAGTTCAGCAACTAATTTTTGAGCAAAAGAATGATACTGTTTATTAGCCTTGGCACGAGCAGCTTTGATGAGCCAACGAAGAGCCAATGAATTTTGACGATTACCACGAACTGGAGTTGGAACTTGATAAACAGCTCCACCAATTCGACGAGGTCTAACTTCAATTTTTGGTCTAATGTTTTCTAAAGCTCGGTCGAGAACTTCTAAAACTTCTTCTTTTGGAAATTCTTTTTTAATTAAATCTAGAGCATCATAAACTTGTTTTTCAGAAGCAGTTCTTTTACCATCTCTCATACAAGCATTAATTATTTTACTGACGGTAACGTTGCTGTAGATAGTATCTGGGAGTACTTCTCTAATTTTATTGATTCCTTTTCTGGACATATTTTTTAAATTTAAATTTTAGTAATAATTAGGCGGTTTTGGCAACAGCTTTTTTGGCACCGTATTTACTACGGGATTGCATGCGACCAGCAACAGCACCAGCGTCGTATTTTCCGCGAATTATACGATAACGGACACCTGGTAAATCTCTAACTCTACCACCTCTAATACTCACAATACTGTGTTCGGCTAAGTTATGACCGATACCTGGAATGTAAGCAGTAACGGAAGCATGATTACTAAGTTTAATCTTAGCAATCTTTCTTAAAGCTGAATGTGGTTTTTTAGGTGTCATGGTTTTGACAGAAATAACCACGCCTTTTTTAATTGGATTTATACTAAGAGTCGGCCGATTATTGATGGTGTTAAAACCATTACGAAGAGCAACAGTTCTGAGTTTTTGAACTCTCTTTTTTCGACCACTTTTGATTAGTTGATTAAATGTTGGCATATTTTTATATTTTTTGATTTTTACTGACGGGTATCAATCGTCCGATAATAACATTTTCTTTGAGACCAATCAAGCCGTCGACTTCAGCGAGTAAGGAAGATTCGGTCAAAACACTGGTGGTTTGTTGGAATGAAGCAGCAGATAACCAAGAACCAGTAGTTAAAGCGGAATTAATTAAACCGAGTAAAACTTTTTTACCAACGGCTGGTTTACCATTATTGTTGGCTTTGGCTTTATCATTAGCTGCTCGGAAAACAGCTGCGGTAGTGGTTTGACCATAAAGGAAAGTGGTATCACCTGGGTCTTCAATTTTGATTTTGTCACTCATTTCTTTAACCATAACTTCTAAATGCTTATCATGAATACCAATTCCTTGAGATTCATACACACCTTGGATACTATTGATTAAATATTTTTGAGCAGCTTCAATACCTTTAATTTCCATAATTTCTCGAACATCAAGAGAACCAGAACAAAGCTGAGTTCCTTGAGCGACTAAATCACCATCGGCAACAAGAAGGGTAACGTTTAAAGGCAAAATATAGTTAATGATTTTTGCGTTTTTGTCTTCATCTTTACCAGTGAGTTTAATTTCATAGCCATCAATTGTTTCTTTTACTTTTAATTTGCCACTAATTTCAGCTAAAGGTGAAGGAAGTTTTGGCATTCTGATTTCAAATAATTCCTGAACACGTGGTAAACCTTGGGTAACGTCGACGCCGACGACACCTCCAGTATGTTTGGTTCGGAGAGTTAATTGAGTTCCTGGTTCACCGATTGATTGAGCAGCGATAACACCGACTGGGACACCAACTTGAACTAATTTTCGAGTGGAAAGATCCCAACCATAACATTTTTGACATAAACCAGTTTCAGCATGACAGGTTAATGGAGATCGAATATCGACAGTGGCAATTTCGTGTTTCTCAATTAAAGCAACTTCATCATTGTTTAATAAAGTCCCCTTTTCGATCAAAACTTTTTTGGTTTTTGGATCAATAACATCATTAGCTAAAATTCGACCTAAAATTCGGCGGAAGAAATATCTTTCTCTGCCTTTTTCATTAGAATCGATGGTGATGAACTGATCAGTACCACAGTCATCGGTTTTAATGATGGCGATGTGAGCAGCATCAACTAATCGACGAGTTAGATAACCAGCATCAGCAGTTTTCAAAGCGGTATCGGCTAAACCTTTTCGGGTTCCACGAGCACCAGTTACGTATTCAAAAACTGAAAGACCTTCTCGGAAATTGGATTTTGTAGGAAGTTGAACGATTTTTCCGGTTGGATCGACCATTAAACCTCTCATACCAGAAAGCTGTTTAATTTGATCTTTGGATGCACGTTTAATACCAGCGGCAGAGATGATACGAATTGGAGAATCGATATCAAGAGTGGCCCAAGTTTTTTCGGCAATTTCTTGAGTTTTTTCCATCCAAATAGCTTGAGAAAGTCGTTGCTTTTCATCATTACTAATTAAACCATTTGCATAGTTCTCTTCAATTTCGACGACTAATTTATTGGCCTGAGAAATAAGTTCTTCTTTTTCAGGTAAATAACCACAGTCAGCCATTGATAAAGAAAGACCGGAAAGAGTAAAACCTTTGAAACCGATATCTTTAAGAGAATCGATTAATTTAACGGTTTTCAAACGACCAGCAATTTCAAGTGATTTAACAATTAAATCATTAACCGATTTAGAACCGGCCATAGCTTCATTTAAGAATGGGAATTCTTTTGGAAGAATTTGATTAAACCAAATACGACCATAGGTAGTTTTGGTTAAATTGCCATTAATTTTAACAACAACTAATTCTCTTAATCCAATTTTTTTGGATTCGTAGGCTAATTCAACTTCGGCTTCGTCAGCAAAAATTGATAAACCTTCCAAGCTAGAGGCTTGTTCTTTTTCTAAATCTTCGGATCGAACTGAGGTGATGTAATAACAACCAACAGCCATTTCTTGAGTTGGAACAGAAACTGGATTACCATCAGATGGTTTTAATAAATTATGGGATGGCAACATTAATCTCTTAGCTTCTCTTTGAGAGGCATCGGAAAGAGGTAAATGAACACCCATTTGATCTCCATCAAAATCAGCATTAAAAGCTTTACAAACACATGGATGTAAACGAATGGCTAAACCATCGACCAAAATTGGTTTGAAAGCCTGAATTGAAAGTTTGTGTAAAGTTGGAGCACGATTTAATAAGACATAACTGTCTTTAGTGACTTGTTCTAAAATATCATAAACCTCATTAATACGATGATCGATTAAGTTTTTAGCACTCTTAATGTTGGGAGCGATGCCGGTAGCCATAAGTTCACGAAGAACAAATGGTCGATACATTTCAAGAGCGATTTCTTTTGGAAGACCGACTTGATTTAATTTTAATTCTGGACCAACAACGATAACTGAACGACCGGAATAATCGACACGCTTACCAAGCAAATTGCGTCGGAAACGACCTTTCTTACCTCGTAAAAGATCTGATAAAGAACGTGGAACACGTTTAGTGCTTTTTCTTTTACCTTTAGAACTTTTTTGAGCATCAATTAAAATATCGACTGATTCTTGGAGCATTCTTTTTTCATTTCGTAAAATTATTTCTGGAGCACCAAGTTTCAATAATTTTTTAAGACGATTATTTCGGTTGATTAAACGACGATATAAATCATTTAAATCAGAAGTGGCAAAGCGACCACCAGTTAATTGAACCATTGGACGTAAATCCGGTGGAATAACTGGAACTTGGGTAAGTACTGTCCATTCTGGATTAATTTTGTTTTCAATCATGCCGTTTAAAATACGGATTTTATACATGATTTTCTTTTTCTTTAGTTTAGAACTGGTCTTATTTAATTCTTTTTTGAGGTTTTTAACAGTTTCGACCATGTCGATTTGTTTTAAAACTTCATAAAGAGCTTCAGCACCCATTTTGGCAGTGAAGAAAATATCTGCCTTAAATTGGGATAAATAAAAGCTTTCTTCATCGGAAACAGTGGTTAAAACTTGAAGACTTTGGATTTTTTCTTCCAAATATTTCATTAAACCTTCGATACGATTTTTTTCAGATAAAGCTTTATTTTCAAGTTTTTGAACATCCTGCTTTAATCTAATATCGCGCTCTTCTTGAGCAATAAAAAGCTGATCTTTGTTTTTAATTTTAGTCTTAAGTTCCTTTTTTTCTTTTTCAGTTTCTTCAGTTTTGGTATCAATGGCAGTTTTAGTGTCAACATTGATTTGATCAATTCTTTTAGTGGAATAATTAGTTAAATTTTCTAAAGCCTCTTTTCTTTTGGAATCATCAACAGAAGTAACTAAATATTTGGTGAAATAAACGACAGACTCTAAATCTTTTTGAGGAACGTCAAGAATGACGCCAATTGGAGATGGAGTATTGCGAAGATACCAAAGATGAGTGACAGGAGCGGCCAAAGTGATATGACCCATTCTTTCACGACGAATTTTAGAAGTGGTGACTTCAACGCCACAACGATCACAAATTACACCCTTGAATCTGATTTTTTTGTATTTACCACAGTAACATTCATAATCTCGACTTGGTCCAAAGATCTTTTCACAAAAAAGACCATCTTTTTCTGGGCGCCAACTTCGATAATTAATAGTTTCTGGTTTAATAACTTCACCAGTGGACCAAGATAAAATTTCTTCCGGAGAAGCTAATTTAATTTGAAGTCCCGAAAAATCGATCATACTTTTAAATTTAAACATTATTGTTCCTCCTTTATTTCATCATCTAATTTTGCCGAATCATCGGCAATTGTTAATCCTTCTAATTCATCTTCCATTGTTCCATTGACTTCGGTTTGAATTTCTTCAGGAACAATTTCGACAGGGCTAGTTTCATTAATACTGGCTATTTCACCTTCAAATATTTCACCGGTTTCTTTGACACCGACTGGAGAAATATCGAGAGCTAAACCAGCTAATTCTTTGGTTAAAACTTTGAAAGATTCTGGAATGGCTGGTTCTGGAATTGGCTGACCTTTAATAATGGCTTGGAAGGCATGAGTACGACCTTCGATGTCATCAGATTTAATAGTCAACATTTCCTGAAGAGTATGCGCAGCACGATGTGCTTCAAGAGCCCAAACTTCCATTTCTCCTAATCGCTGACCTCCCATTCTGGCTTTACCACCGAGTGGCTGTTGAGTGACTAAAGAATATGGGCCGGTAGAACGAGCATGAACTTTGTCGTCGACCATGTGAACGAGCTTAATGATGTAACCAACACCAACAACTGATTCTTGATCATAAGCTTCACCGGTTCGACCATCGTAAAGTTGAGTTTTAAGTGTAGTAGAAAGGCCAGCTTTTTTAAGCTCTTCACCAATTTCCTCTTCTGAATATTTTTCAAAAACTGGAACAGCATATTTTTTACCGAGTTTGTAACCAGCGTAACCTAAAGCAACTTCTAAAATCTGACCTAAATTCATACGAGCAACAACGGAAAGTGGGGACATAACCATGTCGACAGGAGTACCATCGGCAAGTCGAGGCATATCATATTGTGGCATGATACGACAAATACAACCTTTGTTTCCATGTCGTCCGGCGATTTTATCACCTTCTTGAATACGACGAATTTGAGCGACGTAAACTTTAACCACTTTATTGACACCTGGATCTAATTCATCACCGCTGTCTTTGTCGAGAATATCGACTTTGATAACGACACCACCTTCACCATTAGCAACACGAAGAGAAGTATCTTTAACTTCACGAGCTTTTTCACCAAAAATAGCACGAAGTAATCTTTCTTCGGCAGATAATTCTTTTTCTCCACGAGGTTCAACTTTACCAACTAAAATATCGTTTGGACCAACAGTGGCACCGATCATAACAATACCATCTTCGGTTAATTTGGCTAATTCGTTTTCGGAAACATTAGGAATATCTTTAGTTAATTCTTCAGAACCTAATTTGGTTTCAACGACTTGAGCTGAGTATTCGTAAATTTGAATATTGGTTAAGACATCATCTTTAACGATACGATCGGAAATTAAGAATGAATCTTCGTAAGATAAACCATCGATAGAAGCGTAGGCAACTAAAAGATTTCGACCAATTGATAATTCACCGCCATCAGTTGATGGGCCATCGATTAGTAAATCACCTTCTTTAATAACATCACCCATACCAACAACAGCTTTTTGGTTGTAGCAGGTACCATATGGTGAGGTTCTTAAAAATTTTGTTAAATGATAAGTTTCAATTTTGCCGTCTTCACTAATTTCACTGGCTTCACAACCTGGCTCAGTGGCTTTTTTATCGAGAGCAACAATGATTTTACTACCATCTACAAAAGTAACTTTACCCGAATGTTTGGCTAAAACTGTTCTTCTCATGGAAGTGGTAACAGTAGATTCCATACCAGTACCAACATAAGGAGATTCTGGAGCAATTAAAGGAACTGCTTGAGTCTGCATATGGGAACCCATAAGGGCACGAGTAGCATCATCGTGATCAACAAAAGGAATCAGTGAAGCAGAAGCACCAACGATTTGATTTGGGACTAAATCGATATATTCGACTTGGTCGATTGGACCTTCAATAAATTCACCTTGATAACGAATTGGCACCCATTCTTGCTTGGTAATAAAATTCTCATCAAATTTAATATCTAAATGAGTGATTTTCTTTTCATATTCATCTTCAGCATCAACATAAACAAAATCTTTGGAAAAGGTATAACCGCCTTTGGTTTTTTCTAATTTTCTAAAAGGTGCTTCTAAAAAGCCATATTTATTAATTTGAGAATAAAGAGCAAGATAGGTAACTAAACCAATGTTTGGACCTTCTGGAGAACGAACAGTACAAATACGACCATATTGGGAACTGTGAACGTCACGAATGGAGAAAGCGGCACGTTCTCTAGTTAAACCACCAACACCAACGACCGTGACTCTTCGTAATAAATCAAGTTCGGATAAAGGATTGGTTTGATCTAAAATGGCAGAAAGTTGATTGGATCGGAAGAAAGTGTTGAGAGCCGAAATTAATGGTTGAGGATTGATCATTTGAGATGGAGCTGGTTTTTCTTTAGTGGAAATTAAGCTCATTCTTTCTTTAACCATTCTTTCAAATCGAGCCAAGGCTGGACGAATAGCAATTTGAGAAACGATTTCACCACAACGTCGGAGACGACGATTGGCAAGACTGTCGATGTCATCAAGACGGGTAACTTCACCTTTTTGAAGTTGGACTAGATATTTGACAGTGGTAACTAGATCTTCTTTTCTTAAAACCCAATTTTCTTTATCGTTGTCATCAAATTTGAAACCAAATTTTTTATTAACTTTGTAACGACCAACATTACCTAATTCATAAGTTCTAAGATCAAAAAATCTTTCGTGGAAAAATTTTTGAGCATTTTCAAGAACGACTGGCTCACCAGGTCGAAGTTTTCGATAAAATTCTAAAATGGCTTCATCTGGAGTTTTAGAAATATCGGCTTTGATGGTGTTGGCAATATAGTCACCAAATTCAGCAATTAATTGTTTGTCTCCCATTTGGCAAGCGGCTCGTAAGAAAATAGTAGCTGGAAATTTCTTTTTTCGATCGATTCTGGCAAAAACTACATCTTTTTTACCAATGAAGAATTCGAGCCAAGAACCACGGGATGGTCGTATTTCAGCACTGTAAAGAGTTTTGCCGGTGGCAGCATCGGTTTCACCAGTAAAATAAACACCTGGAGATCGGACTAATTGATTAATGACACCTCTTTCAATACCATTGACAATAAAGGTGCCTTCATCAGTCATGGTAGGGAGATTTAAGAAAAAAACATCTTCTTCACGGATATTACCAGTTCTTTTGTTACTTAATTTGGCTTTAACACGAACAGGAACAGTGTAATTTAATCCTTTTCTTTTGGCAAGATCAGGGGAAACAGTGATTGGGTCGTAAGTAAGTTCACCAAGCTCTAACTCCCAGTTATTACCGGTGTAGTCGCTGATTGGTGAAATTGATTGAACGGTTTCTATCAATTCCTTTTCTAAGAATTCTTTCCAGGATTCTCTTTGAATTTGAATTAAATCTAACTTAGGAAGGTTTGGGTATTTTTTACCCCATTGAGTTCTTTTAACGGAAGGCATCAACAAATTTAATTATTAAGAAAAGGACGAGTTATGTTCCAACCGCTCGGCCGAATAGGGGTATTATAAGGCCTTTGTCAAGACTTGGCAACAGGCAGGTTTTGGGATTAAATTTATTGTTCAAAAGCAGTACTTATTAATTTTTCTAAATACTCACAACTTGCATAATTTTCTTTATCAATTTGAGTATCTGGAATGGCACCACCACACCCGGGAAGAGTTGACCAAATTAATTTATCGTCATAAACATAAAGTGGTTGAATTTCAATAATACCAGTTGAAAATGACCCGATGTTTAAATTATTGAATTCTTGGTTATTATAATTTTCGTAATTTGGTGTTATATAAACAGATCTGATACCAATAGTAAGTTCTTTAATTGATCCATTTAAAATTTTTTGGGTAAATGGGTATAATTCATGATTGGATGGAACATTGCAAAACCAAGAACCGCATGTTTTACGAGTTCCGTCTTGATCTGTTTCATAAAAAAACTGATCCTTGTTTTCAATTTCGCGATAAAGACTCCAATCGGTTAAAACTTGTTTAAGAGAGTTTTGATTATTAATAATCGCTTGTGCGGATGTGGGTGATGGAGTTGAATTGATATTATTAATGGATTGGTTTTTAATTTCTGTTTGAGAATTTTGAGATAGTTGATCACTTTTTACCCAAAGATAGAAATAAATTGATGAAATAATTAAAAATAGTCCGAGGAAAATAAAAAATAATGTTTTAAAAATATTTTTATTTGGGGTTGGAGTAGAAGGTAAAACTGGGATTTCGATGTCAGGAATTGGATTTTGAGCTTCGAAATTGGTTGTTTCCATTATTGTAATTTAATAATTGAAGTTGTGTTGAGAAAATTTAATTTAATTGATTTTAAAAGAATCTAGAATTTTTAATTCTGTTTGAGAAAAACTTAAAAATGAAGTTATTTTGAAAACATTATTAGAATTAATAATGAAATAAGCAGGAGTAGTATCCATACCAGCCTCATCTACAATATAACCATTTGTATTTCCTATTTTTATTTTTTTAACATTAGAAAATAATCCACTACTTTTAAAATATTCTTCTAGTGATTGGTTTTTGGTTAAAGAATTTTTATAATCTTCATAGACTTGAATGTTTATATCATCACCAGAATAGCCTTCATAATTATTTGGATTTTGAAGAGACTTTATTTTTTCAGGACTGTTTATTAAAAGTCTTGTGTCACTTGTTATTTTTTTATCAATTGTCCAGTTTAATGGATATTGAATTGAATATTTATAAACAGAATCAGTATAAGCTTGCCAGTCTTTAGGAATACTTGAAGATGTGGCGGTTTTGGTTGAATTTGTAGCTGATTCAGTGGCGGATTTTAATGATGGACATTCTTTATCAGTACAACTGATATTGTTTTGGGAGACACAAGTGCAAGTATTACAACCATCAGTAGCCGTAAATGTTTCCCCTGTTTGATAAGTTTTGTCATTTAAAAAGCAGGTGCCTGATGGGGCTGTAGGTGTTAGATTGTCGATCGTTGACGGTTGGTTATTGATAGTTGGCGAACTCTTTTGATTTTTAAAATAAACAAAAGCTAAAACCGTGGATGTTAAAACAAAAATAATTAATGAAATTATAAATATAATTTTGAAAAGATTATTTTGTGGAGGTATTGGAAAAATATCTGAATCAGTGATGGTTGGAGTTGGTGGTGGATTTTCGTTTTTTTGGACTGGTGCTAATGGTGGTGTTATTTCTTGATTGGCGGCATACTGATTTAAAATGTCTTGATACTCGTTTTGATATTCGCCGGTGGATTCTGTTTTCTCTATTTCTGGTTCTGATTGAGGCTGGATTGGAGGTAATTCAGTTTCAACTACTGGAACTTCGGTCATGGTTGATACTGGATTTTCGGCGGTGACTGGAATTTGGGGGTCGGGAATAGTTGCTGTTGAAGTTTCGGGGATAATTGGATTTGGAATAGTTGAGGTTTGTTTGAGAAACTTTTGATCATTAGTTGGATTATCCATGAATAAATATCTCATTTTTAATTATTAGTGTCAATAAAATTGCAAATTAAAAATTAAAAGTATATTATTTTTTTATGTATAAAAAGTTATTTTGTTTTTTAATAATTTTTTCTTTGTTTACTAAAATGGCTTTTGCTGGTGGTTTTAATTTAAAATCGATTGGACAGGTTAATACTAGTGGTCAACAAATTTCACATTGGTGGTATTCAGGATTAACACCGGTGATGACGGGAGAGGCAATAGCCTCAAGTGTAGTAACTATTTCTATTGATGGAACTGCAGCGACTGTAACGACAGATGGATCAGGAAATTGGACTTATAACCCAGGGACATTGGCTGATGGTGATCATGCAATTATTTTGACTAGTGATGGATCGACAATTACTTTTACTTTAACTTTAGGTGCAGAAAATGTTGATTATACCGCTATTGGCAGTGGAAGTGCTGAAACTTTACCAACCGCTGGGGTATTTTTCCCAACTGTGACATTGATTAGTATTGGTGGAGTTTTATTTCTAGTGGCTAGAAAATTGGTTCATTAAAATTAATCTGGTAAAATTGTGGATGAATTTTTTTATTAAAACTTTTGGATGTATTCAAAATACGGCTGATTCGGAAAGAATTAAGACCTTTTATTGGAATGAAGGTTTTATTGAAACTGATGATTGGAAAAAATCTGATTTAGTAATTATTAATACCTGTATTATTCGAGAGTCAGCGGAAAATAGAGTTTATGGTTTGATAAATGAAATAGATAAGTGGAATATTAAAAATAATAAACACATTAAGATTATTGTGACGGGGTGTTTAGCGGGCCTGGCACATAAGGATAAAACCGGTAAAAAATTAAGTCAATTAAAAAGAGATTTTCCCGCAGTTTCGGAATTTTTGCCGATTGAAAAAATTAGTTTTGAGATTGAACCATTGAGGGGAAAAAGCGAGATAGCTTTGATTCCAATTAGTTTTGGTTGTAGTAATTTTTGTAGTTATTGTATCGTCCCCTTTGCTAAGGGTCCAGAAATATCGAGAAAAATAGAGGCTATTTTAAATGACATCGATAAGGCGATTAAAGATGATTTTAAACAAGTGATGTTGATTGGGCAGAATGTTAATTCGTATGGGAATGATTTTACCGAAGCGACATTAGTATCGATGGGTAAAAAAAGATTTAAAAGTTTATTTCCAAAACTTTTGGAAGAGGTGGCCAAAAAGGATTTAGAAAAAATTTCTTTTGTGAGTAGTAACCCATGGGATTTTTCTGATGAGTTAATTGAAACTATTGCTAAAAATTCAAACATTGATCGATTACTTCATTTACCATTTCAAGCTGGTGATGATGATGTATTAAAAAATATGAATCGTGGATATACTAGTAAAGAATATTTGGAATTG
Organism: Candidatus Shapirobacteria bacterium; assembly: GCA_028704635.1. Classification (GTDB taxonomy): domain Bacteria; phylum Patescibacteriota; class Microgenomatia; order UBA12405; family UBA12405; genus WARW01. The sequence continues at coordinate 9,022 of JAQWFB010000004.1, read as the reverse complement.
GTAGAAAAAATTAGATCTAAAATTCCTGACGTTAGATTTTCGACGGATATAATTATCGGTTTCCCAGGGGAAGATGAAAAGGCATTTGAAAACACAGTTGAACTTTGCAAAAAAGCTAAATTTGAAATTGCTTATATAAATAAATATTCACCAAGAAAAGGAACTGTATCGGCAAAATTATATAAAGATGAAATTCCAATGAAGGAAAAGAAAAGACGTTGGATTATATTGAATGATTTGATAAATAAAAAATAGAATACGCTATTCAACCCCACCCCTAGCAGTAATAGCATCTAACATAAAGGAAGGGAATTGATAGACATATCTAGTCTTAATTTGAGTTTTAACACCACTGTCAGTAATACTAGTAGACATTATTTCTTCTCCTTGAACAGGAAACTCAGAATCACCAGAAATTTTTATTTTACTAGAACCGCCTAATGGGGTAACTGAAACTAATAAAGAATTTTTACCAGAGGTAGATATATTATTATTACAATTAAATGTAAAACCAACAAAATTAGTAAGATCTGTACCCGTATAACAACCAAATCTATCAACCTTATAATCAGATCCATCAATGTAAAAATAATCTATTTTTAAAGCAACATTAGAATTATCTGCCTCAATTTTAAAATAACTACTACTACCACCATAATAAGTAGAACCAATATCTCCATTTTCATTATGGTTAACCAACCAAAATAATTGATTTGTATTAGCCGAAACTACACCTTCAGAAGAAATTTCTTTAATATTATTACCACCAATTTGGGTAGCAACTATATTTGCACCACTACCTTCAGTTGTGTAATTAGTTTTATTACTATCAGTTAAATAATTATTAATTGCTGATTCAGCTGTATTGAAAGCTTCCTTTAATAATTCTTCATCCGTATCAACTTTAGTATCAGTAATAGCAGTTTTTGAAGCAGAAAGGCCAAGAGTTAAAATAATTGCTGATGCTAAAAGAACAATAATGGCAATCTGTCCTTTGTTCTGTTTATTAGTTTTCATTTTATTATTTATTATTTTAATTTCCCCATTGCCAATTAGTTAAAACTTTAGCAATATCACCAGGCATATTAAAGATTAATTTAGGATCATAATTAACTACTACAACTGGAGTTGAGTTATTGTTTATTCTATTATTAGTATAATAATCACGAGAAAAATTAACACTATCAGCAGCATAAAGACTACCATTAAAAATTAATTGATTATCACTAGCTCCACTAGCACCAATATTATTGGCCACTAATATTCCGTCAACTCGACTTGCTCCAATACCAACATTAATATCACCACTAACGATAATCATTAAGAAATCACTAGGATTGGTTAAAGTTTTATCAGTATCAATATTTAAATTACCTTCGATAAAATAGATACCAGTGTCGACAATATCTGAAATACTTTTATTACCAGAGAAAGTAGTTCCAACTCCTTTCTTAACAAAATACTGGCTATAGAAATAACTGTAGTTAGTATTAGAGTCAGCTAATTTAGCATTATTATTTGGTAAACCTGAAGTACTGCCATAATACCAATTTTGATAAGAAGGATTACCTACATTACTAATAGAAGGAGCAGAAACTAAACCACTAATACCAATTTGACTTATACAACTATTAGTTTCAGTACAGGTTGCTGGAACTTGTCCAGTAATACTAGTGTTACTAATAACTCCACCTCCATTGGCTTGCCACCAGGGGTCTTGAATTAAAATTCCAGAGAAGTCGGCGGTGATACCAATTGAGGCGACATCATAAGGATCCACAATTCCAATGGTGTCGACATATGCATTAGTATTACCATTCCAGCTACTACCACTCTTTGAATTTTTATACCTTATTTTTGGACTAGTTAAAGAAATATCTCCATTAAAATTAGGAACATAAGTATTCACTCCCCAAGTTAAATGATGATTGGTGACACTATTATAATTAGGTGAGTTAACTGCCATACCAACACTAATACCACCACCTCCAATAAAATCTAAAGAAGAAAATTTAAGAACAGCCGGGTCAGCTGGGTTACTAAAGCCAATACCAGTAGAATAATCTGCATTACCTCCATTATCAGTAGAATCATAAATAGTGCCGCTTATTGGAACGTTACAATCCCAAATTTTAAAATATCTTCCCGTGTTTATTTCTCCAGTAGTGTTGCCATATTCATCAGTAATAGTCACCATTAATGGATGAACTACATTGTCGTTAAGACTATCGGGTATGGGATCATTCCACGCTGTACCAGACCAATTAAATTGAAAATAAGTTTTATCATCACTATATAATAATCCGATAGGTTGATTATTCCATTTTAAAACTGCACTAATTTTATCATTGTTCGGATCACTAGCACTTACTATAAACGAAACTATACGATTGCCATAAAATCTGTCATCACAAATTTGATTTCTGCTAGTTCCAACGTCAGTGGTTTCAGCAGGAACAAGAGAACTAATAACCGTATTCCCGTTTACTCCCCCATGAAAATTAGTACCATACATATCAATCCCTTCAAATTTTGGAGGGGAATTAAGTGGAGCTGAACAACCAATGTTGGTAGGACAAGACGGATTTTGATTACTCCAATCCTTACCAGGGCAAGTCCATGTCCACGTGTTCCCTTGAAGAACAGCTGGTGATAAATTGGATGATGTTAAATTATCATTTGCGTCCCATGTTCCCCATATATTCCAGCACAAATCACTATAACCGTCTGCGCCTGGTTGTGGACCAAGAGTAGAACTAAAATTTGTGTTTTCGGTAGTGATATTACATTGTCCAAAATTATCAGGGTCACTATTTATCTCTTCACAACCACAAGGAACTGTACAATTGTAATTGTATAGATGTGAATAATAGCCTGGCACATTAGCGTAATCAGGAGGACCAGAATCAAACCAACAGCTAGAACAACCTGTGCAATAATTATACGCTTTTCCTTTTCCACAAATACCATTATCAGGAACACACTGGGTCCAGCCTGATTTATCATTAGGATCAACAGACTTTTCACAAATAACACCACCACAATAATCACAAGGTGAACTACTACCATCATAACAAGTTTGAACACCACTACCACTCGTACAAGCCCAAGGATGATCCGGATAACAAGCCCAATTTTTATTATAAGACTCCTCACAAGTACAATTATATGGTTTAATTGCACCACCAATAAATGTAACTGTTCCATATTGTGGCATACAACTTCCGCCGATCATAACGTAGCATGGGTCAGATACAAACTGACAAGAACCACCTGATGGTGTTGTACAAGTTTTTTGTCCAGTACAAGTCATTGCAGGACAGTTTCCATTGGCAGCTTGAGTATAGGTAGTAGTGTTACAAGTAGATTGAGCTAAAGAACTGTTAGTATCACACGAACAATTTGTAATTGTACACAAACAACAACTCTGAGTATTACAACTCGTACCTGAATTAATACTATAGGTACCACTACAAGTTCCTGTACATGCTGTAGAATCAATGTATCCGGATTGGCAACTATTACAGGGTACAGTTTTTTTCACACACTTATGACACCATGCATTATTATTGCAATTTGAATCATTTATATAACATTTAAAACTAGACTGAGGAGTGGTATCTTCATCAGCCGCACAAGGCTCATCTGTCCACCCACTTGCACAATCTGCATTACAAACACTACCAACTTTTGTGCAAACCACACCATCATAAGTATCTGAGGTTCCTAAATCACGCTTATTACAACCATTTTGAGTTGTATCAGATAGCGCTATAACTTCTGATGTATTTAAAATAAATAAACCAAAACATAAAATATATTTAAAATATTTTTTCATTTTATTAATTCTTTTCAAGACTATTTAATAAAATTAAAAACATACCATTATCTTTTACATCATAAAAATTAATTATTGGTTTTATATTACCACTTTTATTTTGTTGACCAACACAGCTTTTATTTTCATCGTAAAAGTTAGTAATAATTTTATTTATAAAAATATTAACCATTTTTTTATCATTCAGTCTATCAGCTAATAAACCACAAGTAAGTGTGTGCCTTAATGTCATTTTATTAATATCTTTTTCAACAACTTCTTTAGAATAAATCATCTCTCCGTATTTTTTTAATTCTGGCATTTGTTTATATTCTCCCATGTCTATTAATCCCCAAGCCAATCCACAACCTTCCCCATCATTAAATTCATTTTTGGAATCACTATACAAATCCAAAAATCTATCTAAAGAAACTAAAAATCCTCTATAATCTTCATCTTTGTTTCCCCATTTATATCGAGTTGCAAATTCACTAACAAAGTAACCATTCTTTCTCACTAGATTAAAATTAAAATCACCATCATCAGTAATGATACTAGATGTCGCTTGTTTTTCTACTAAAATATTTTCAAGTTTCTGCAAATCTTGATTTAACAAAGCATCAATATTAATTATATTTTTTGTATCATAAATAGAATCCCAATCTTTTTGATTAGCCAATTCATATTGAACATTAAAACATATTTTTTCTGTTAAACTTTTAACTTCTTCATTGGCGTTGGGATAACTATATAGATCATATAAAAAATTACAAAGTAGATAATTACTTTGAATTACTTGTACTATATCTTTGTTTACATATTTCTTTAAATCATCAACGATATTTTGATCTATTTCTTTTTGTAATTTTACTTTTCCATCCATTACACTAAAACCACTTCTGTTACTTGGGATGTTACCTTTACAAATCCCATTTTCACAAATTTCGTTTTCACTATAAACTCCTCTTTCATCCCTTTGTTTTTCTAACCAATTAACTAATTTCTTTGATATTTCTAAATTTGATAATTTGTTATTAATATTGCTTTGACTAGTAACACCTCCACTTCCACCACTTGTCATTTTATTATCTAAAACTTGACTACTTTTTGTAGGTTTAATTGTAGTCTTTTTAAAATTATTTTTTGAATAAAAATAAAATACACCAACAACTAAAATTAAAACTCCTAAAATAATTAAGATAATATATAAAAATTTAGGAATTTTGATTTTCCCCATAGGCAATGTCAATCTTTGATATTTTTTTTCGCTTAAATTATCTGCCATTTATATGGATAAATATAAACAAGATAGCGATTAAAGTAAATGGTTTAATTAGATTATCGTGAAAAATTTCTGATATTATTTTCGGCATCATTTTTAATATAAGAATATTCAGTTGGGGTTAATTTACTTTTATATTTCTCAACTTGCTCTAATAATCGACCAGCCTTATAGACCTCAATATTCTTGTTTTTATCAAGATTCCTAAGATAATATATACCATAACTTTCCACTAATAAATCTTCCATTATTCTTCGAGTATTTGTTTCAACCACTTTATTTTCATTAAAACGAGTAAGAGCTTCAGCATAAAGATACTGATTTAAATAAGTTGTTCCTTCTTTGTCAAAAGTTGCTGACCAAGCAAAATCCGTCTTATCTTGAAAAGGTTGAAATATCTTTGAACGATAAGTAACCACTCGTAACCCATTGGTTTCCACCATTTCTTTCATAATACTGGGGTCAATTTCATCCCATCTCTTAACAGCCATTTTTACTATTTTGGCAGTTATTTTGTTCAGTCCCAACTCCTCTTCACCGGTAATCATAATAAAAGAAGTTTCTTTACTTTTTACAACCTGGAAACTTTTAAGGCCTTCATCGCTGCCGGTTTCTAAATACTTTTTAACTTCATTATCATCTAAATTAAATGGATTGGCCTGACCGTTGATAACTTCATCATATATATTCTTAAGATTATTTTTAACTCTTTGCTGTTCGGGGGTTCCTGTAATTGTGGTTTCTGGAGTTTTGGTGTTACCACCAGTCCCGGTATTATTGGGATTATTTATGAAAGCAGTTTTTTCTTGTTGAGTATAATTAATAAAAATAGAATTAGTGGCTTGATCCCAGATAACTGATTTTTCAAAAGCTTCAGCAATTGCTCTGACTGGAACCAATGTTCGATTGTTTTGATCAACAACAGGCGGAGAGTCTAAGGTAATTTCTTTAGTGCTTTTTTGATCATTAATTAACATTAAATCACTGCCGATTTGAACATTAATTTCTTTATTGTCTTTTTTTACTGTAATTGAATTGGTTTCACTATTCCAATTAACATCAGCTCCTAAAGTTTCACTTATTAATCTTAGAGGTACCATGGTTCTATTGTTTATAATTACTGGAGCAGTGTCATTTTTTTTCCAAACTCCAGCTTCTACAGAATCACCAGCGCTAGAAACAAAATAGGCAGAATTATCTATTTGAAGAACCATACTTACTCCTTGATCAGTTTTTACTTGTTCTTGAGTTTCAGCAGAAGCAGTTGAAGCCACTATTCCTAATTTTTTAAAAACAGCATCATGTCTGTTGGTAATACTTAAGCTAGGATCTTTTAAAATTGTATCTTTGTCTCCACCATTAATAGACTCATCGTCAATAGGAGAAGCAGCAAAAGCACTTCCAACACCAGTAAAAGTTAAAACTCCAACCATACCTGCAGCAGCTATTTCTTTTTTCATTTTATTTTTAGATTTAGAAGTAACCTATAATCTGAAGAGGATTATAGGTTTTATATCTAAAAAAGTCAATATTTTAGGTTAAAAATGGAGATGTACACATTTGTTACACATTGGCCGCATAAGAAAACTGCAACTATTTTAAATACTTATCAATATTGGAATCGTGTTCTTCGAGTGTGGTGGCGTAGTGCATTTGGTTGTCATTGCCAGTGAGATAATAGAGATAATCCGATTCGGTGGGATGAAAGGCAGCGTAAATCGAATCATAACCAGGGTTGCAGATTGGAGATGGTGGTAAGCCAGTGTTTTTGTAAGTGTTAAACGGAGAAATAATAGAAATATCAGCAGCAGCTAAATCTGTCCAATATTTGGCTGGTTTATTTTTAGAATCACGAGCAAATTGAACAGTAACATCAGATTGAAGAGGCATATTGGTATTTAGTCGATTTGATAAAACACCAGCAACCCCCTGTTTTACTTTTAGAGTTCTAGCTTCTCTTTCGATAATAGAAGCGAAGGTTAAAATTTGTTTATCGGTCATCTTAGTGTTGGTGGCATCAATTTTGGCCTCGGCAAATTTTTTATCAAAATTTGATTGAATAATTTCAAGAATCTGATCGATGGTATAGTATTGAGGAATTAAATAACTATCAGGAAAAAGGAATCCTTCTTTTGATTTTGCTTGAGCTATAAATTCTTCTTTTGTGAAAGAAACATTGTCGGGAAAAAGGGAAACTATTTCCTCGATGCGAGTGCCTCCGATTATGGTTAACCAATAATCAGCGATTCCGCCTTTGGAAAGTTTGGCAATAATTTCGGGAGTAGAAAGAGAGGGGGATAACCTGAAAGTTCCAGCTTGGATTTTTTTATTTAATCCCAAATAATAGGCATAAAATAAAAAAGTATTTTGGTCACGAATTAAAGATTTGGATTTTAATTTTTGAGAAATATTGACTAAGCTTTCACCACTATTAATTGTAAACATGACATTAGCAGTGTTGACAGAAATGGCTTTGGAGTTAATTTTTATGTAAGAAAAAACTCCGGCAATTATTAGAATAACGGAAAGGGTAATGGCAGTTAAAACCCGTTTCATTTTAGTTAGACTTCGTCAAATAAAGCACGGCGGTAGATTTTTTTAGCTTTGTCGTAGATAAAAATACGACCGCATTTACAGGCGACAGTGGTTTTTCCTCGGACATCTTTTTGGATACCATGAGAAAGAGTGGCACCGCAACCGACGCAACGACCCTGAGATAATAACCAGGCTTGGATGGGGGAAATTAGATTTTTAATCATAGTTTATTTTAAATTAGTAACCTGTAACTCTCCTTAAAATAACAGCGGCAGCAACTGAATCGATTAATTTTTTATAATCTTTCTTTTTATTTTTATTTTGAATGTAAATTTGCTGAGCTTCGATGGTGCTAACAGCTTCTTCAACTGTTTCGATATTTAATTTTAACATGGATTTTAACTTCTCAACAAAAGCCTTGGTAAGAGTGGCAACTTCCCCTTCTGAAATGCCAACATAAATACCATCAATTTTGTAATCAGTAATAATTTTTTTTAAATTATCAAAGATATGATCATCATTTTTAATGACAGGAATGGGAGAAATTACACCAAGAGTGGAAACTGCTAAGCCTATGTTTTTGGTTCCGTAATCGATGGCTAAATAATTCATTAGAGGAATTATAACAAATCAGAGTTTTATAATAATTTATTAAAATTAAATTTTGTGGTAATATAGGCCATGTCTGGAAAAGAGTATCTTTCTAGTTCATATAATCAAACAGAAATTAGTTATATTGGAGAATTTGAAACAAGAAATGTTCCTGTCAAAAAAATAGAAATTAATCCTGAAAATTTTAGAAATGATTTTCTAAAAAGTATCAGCGAAAAAAATTTTTCTAACTGTGACATACCGAATATTAGATCAGATTTGGCAAATGATTTTTTAAATATATATTCAACATATAGAGATAAACAATCATCGGCGATTCAATTACTTAATGATTTTGAATTAATTAAAGATGATTTTATTCACCTTTTACCAGAAAATATTGATAATACATCAGATCCAAATAAACAACTTTATAAAAGACAACCAACGTTGGTTGAAACAATAGAAGGTACTTTAATTAGGTTTGATAAGTTAGAAAAAATAAAAAGTGTTTTTAAAAATAATGTTCGAAGTATTATTGGTGGTGGTTCTATGAGTTATGGCCCTTTTTATAATATTAGAGAAAATTTGGATTCAACTGGTAGTTCTGATATAGATTTAATTTTTATTGTTGACGAAAATCAATTGAGCCGAGATTGGAGTTTTATTGAAAAAATAAAACACACCCACGACCTTACGGTCGGGGTATTAGGGATCATTTCAAACTTTATTAAAATTAAAATAAAGTTTGCCCTGAATCTTTTTTACCCTGGTTCTCAATATATTTTTGAATAATC
>JAQWFB010000016.1 GCA_028704635.1 Candidatus Shapirobacteria bacterium | reverse complement strand
TACTTGTTCAGCTAAAGCTTGTAGTGCAAATTATGGATGTATGAGAAATGGAGTCTTTACTAGTAGTGATGCAGCTTGTACTACTCCAATTGGAACAGTACCTCGAACTTATGATGCTAGTTGTCCACGTATAAGTGATGATGTGTTAGCTACGTTAGGGAGTAGTGGTAATAATGATGCTTGTCAAATTACTACAAGTTGTACTTCTGAGGAAAAGCAATGCTCGGGTAATATTTTACAAAAATGTAATTCGGATGGAACCGCTTGGGAAACTGACACTGATTGTGGAGATTTAGGCTGTGATGCAGCTACTAAAGCTTGTAAAGTTGTTTCTTCAACTTGTGATGATATTCCGACTACTTGTAGTGGTAAAGATTTTGCTGCTTACAAGGCTAAAGGGGATTTTAATTGTAATGAAACTGTAGATATTATTGATTTTAGTCTTTGGAAAGGATGGTTTAATGCAGACAAAGAACAATGTGGCTCTATAACAGATTTTAATATTTGGAAAGATGCATTTAATAAGTCTAATTAATTAAATTTATGAAAATTGAAATGAAAAAAATAAACTACAAAATACTTTTGGGAATACTTTTGTTAGTAGCGCTTATTGGGGGGGTGGTGTTGGTTCAACAAAGACAGGAAACTAGAAGAGGAGCTACTAGTCTGGCTGGTTTTATAAGATTCTCTCTTGATGAAAATAGTACATCTAAAGAGATTACTGCTGGTCAGGAATTTACAGTGCCAGTAGTGGCTAATGTGACAGGAGCGGGTGGTGTTGATTCAGTAGTTGCTTATTTTTGTTATGATCCTACTAAGATTGATTTAAAGGACACTTCTGCTTTAGAGAATAGTTTTACTGTTTCTAGTCCGACTTCGTATGTGGGTGGTTCTATAAAAGTGAGCGAGTCTACTAATAAATGTGTTAAAGCTACTTTTGTTAGTGTGGTGCAAAATACTAAACTTAATAGTTCAGTCGCTACTATTAATTTTAAGACTGTGGCTAGTTCTGGTACTGGTACTATTACTATAGATAAATCTAAATCATCGCTTGGGGTGGCCGGACAAGATACGGTTGATATTAGTAGTGTTGGTGATTTGAATTATTCAATGAGTGGTAGTGTTGGTAATTGTACTCCTACTAGTAACAATTCGACTGGGTGTAGCTCTAATTATGGATGTATGAAAATTAGTGGAAATTATAAAGGTATTGACGGTGATTGTAAAAATCCATTAAGTGATTGTAGTTCTGGATCAGTAAAATATGTACCAGATTCTAGTTGTCCGCGTATAAGTGATGCTGTTTTAGCTACTTTGGGTAGTAGCGGTAGTAATGACGCTTGTAATGGTGCTAATGTATGTACTCCTACTAGTAATAATTCGACTGGGTGTAGCTCTAATTATGGATGTATGAAAATTGATGGTAATTATTTGGGTATTAATGGTGACTGTAAGAATCCAGTTACTGGTTGTAAACCTGGGGCTATAAAATATGTTGCAGATGCCAGTTGTCCTCGTATAAGTGATGCTGTTTTGGCTACTTTGGGTGGTAGTGGCAATAATGATGCTTGTAAAACTACTGCAACTTGTACTGATGGGGCAAAACAATGTTACAACTCTACTAATTATCAAACGTGTAGTGATGGTGTTTGGGGAACAGCGACTAGTTGTGGTACTGGAAAATATTGTTCTAATGGACAATGTTTGTCTAGTAATGCTGTTAATACACCAGTAATTATTAAAATGGCTTTTGCTGGAGTTAAAAAAGATAATGGTAAATGTGCTACTAACTGGCCAGTTACAGTGAAAGTTTTAAATAATACAGGAGTTAATGTTTTGGACAATACTTTTAAGGCAACTCCAACACAGACAACATCAGTAAATAGTAAAGGGGAAATTATTTATGATTATAATGTGACTGTTTCGAACGTGCCGACAACTGGTGCAAGCAATTTGGCTTTCTTTTTGACAGGGCCAAAACACGTTTCCATTAAGTTTGGGGAAAATAATCAAAAGGCGTGGTATTCAACTCTAGCCGGGTCTCTTATTTTAAACAAAGGAGTAACTAATAGTTATGATTTTTCTAATTTTTCATTATTGGCTGGTGATATGAATGGGGACGGTAAGATAGATAGTCGGGATTATTCTTTTATTAAGGAGAAAGCTAATGATTTGTTACCTGCGGCTACTGCTGGAACTGATGTGGTTGGAGATATAGATGGTAACTGTCAAGCTAATGCTGGTGATGTTCGATTATTTAAAGAATTATTGAAAGAGGTTAATGGCCAAATATATTAAAAGTTAAATTAATAAAATAAATGAACAATAAAATAATTAAAATGTTGATACCGATAATAGCGGTAGTAGTTATTTTTGAAAGTGTGGTTTTGGTTTCTAATTTAGAAAAAAATACTACCGTAACCGTGGTTAGTGATGTGACTCCGACAATAACTGTAACAGAGGAGAAAAAGGTCAATGCTTTTGATGTAAATTTTTCAACAGACGAAACTCAGATGAAAGTTGGAAAGAAATATAAGGTTTCGGTTAAATTAACACCAAAAGATAATCAAATTTTGAATGCTCTTGATTTATATGTAAAATTTGATCCGAAAATGGTTACTGTTTCCAATTTGGTTTCATCTAAGGATTTAGTGAATCCAGATTTAATTAAAGTCAGTGATAAAAAGGATGTGATGATGATGAATTATTTGTTTACTGATAAAGAAGGTGTTGCTTTTACAAAAGATAAAGAAGTAGTTTTATTAACTTTTACAGTGACTCCTAAGGTTGCTGGTAATTCTTCTTTTGAAATAAGTACTGGTGACAGTGAGGGTGATTCTGTTACTATGTTTGTAGACAAAAATACTAGTGAAGGATTATTTTTTACTAGCAATAAATTAGAGGTCGAATTAATAAATTAAAATGAAAAA
>JAQWFB010000003.1 GCA_028704635.1 Candidatus Shapirobacteria bacterium | reverse complement strand
CGCTGCGTCAGACTTTCGTCCATTGCGCAAAATTCCTAACTGCTGCCTTCCGTAGAAGTATGGGCCGTGTCTCAGTCCCATTGTGACGGACTCTCCGCTAAGAGCCGTTAACCGTCATCGCCTTGGTGAGCCGTTACCTCACCAACTAGCTGGTAGTTAGTACACTATTCTCTCCGCGACTTGCGTCTTTAACCCGTAGGTACTATAGGAAATTACTCCACCTTTCGGTGGGCTATGTCCTACAGAGAGGCATATTTGTACTTTATACTCACCCGTTTGCCGCTAAACTTATTATTTACACAGATATCCCCACTGTTAGGGGTTTTCTGTGTAAACAACAAATCCCGCTCGACTTGCATGTCTTAGGCACATCGCCAGCGTTCACCCTGAGCCACGATCAAACTCTTAGTACTAACATTTCGAATAAATTCGAAATCGATTGATTTAAATAATCAATCAAAAATTTTTTTTGAAAATCTTTCTGGTACTAACAGCTTCTGGCTCTAAACAAATTGTGAACTTAATTTTAAAGAACAATTCTGCCTTGATTCAGGCAGTGAGGTTATTATATTACACAAGATTGAAATTTGCACTAGGTAAGTTGGACTTAAATTTTAGCTAAATTGTTGACAAGATATAAATATTTGATATTATAAGCTTTATATAATTCAACGAAAGCGTTGAAATTGCACACAGATATATAAAACTTCTTCATCTGAATATTTCCAGGTTGATGGAGATGTTGGTTTTATATAAATAAAAAAAGGAGGAAAAATAAAATGAGACGAATGCCAAGCGGAAGCATCTTCCAAAAAATGATGGTAAAATGATTTTTTTGAAGCCGGCCGCAGCGGGAGACGGGGTTACAAAATTTTCCAGATTTGGTTAATTTTTGGTTGCAACCTTGTCTGATGCCTGCCATTTTTCCGGGTTTTTGAAGAGCACGTGTGTCTATTTACACATAAAAAGCTCAAGAAAGGAAAAGATGAAGTGGAGTTTACTACAGGGTTCGTCTGACGAATCTGGCAAATCGCAATTTTTTACTTTGGGAAAAAATCAGCTAATTAAAATATTATTTTTTTGTTTTTATTTAAAACGATAATGTTTATACTGATTCTCCCCTCCCTAAAGCCGTACACTACAAGATGGAAGCGAGAAGAGATTGTCTTTACGACAACTTTTACTTTCTTCCATTTTCGTGTACGGCTTTTTTTATGGAAAAAATTAGAGTTGGATCAATTTAGCGGTGGAGAGAATTTGAACACTTTCGGGTTCGGCGGCAGTAAAGATAGTTTGATAGTTTTTACACAAAGATACGACTAATTTTTGATGATCTGGGTCGAGTTCAGAAAAAATATCATCTAATAATAAAACTGGTTTATCTTGGTAAATTTTTTCTAGATAATTAATTTGGGCCAAACGAATGGCTAAAACAGCCAATCGTTGCTGTCCCCGACTGCCCCAAAAAGCTAAATTTTTATCTTCAGTAGAAAAATCGTTGTTGTTAAAACTAAAATCGTCACGATGAACACCAATTTGGGTGTGTCCACGTTGCAAATCTAATTGATAATTTTTTTCTAACCTGTCTTCGGTCAAAATTGATGGATGATAATTTAGAGAAATTAATTTTATTTGAGGATCGGGATGGTTCTGAAAAAAAGAATTAGCAGAACGAATAAAAGCGGTGCGAAAATCATGGATCATTCCGGCATTTTTAATAATAGTTTGATCCCAATAAAAAAGTTCTGATTTGGCAGATTTGCCTTCTCGAACTTGGTCAAGAAGCTCATTTCGGTGTTTTAGGGCTTTATTGTATTGAGATAAGGCTTGGGCGTATCGCCACTCGGTTTGAAGAAAAATTTCATCTAAAAATTCACGACGGCGGCCAGGTGATCCATTAATTAAACGAATATCTTCTGGGTGAAAAATAACGGTTTTAAAAATGCCAATGTATTTCTTTCTAGTTTTTTCGACTTTGTCGATTAAAAATTTTCGAGAAACAGTGCTGCTTTTTCCGGTTCGATCTTTGATTAATTTAATTTCAATTTCGCTGGTTTCGTTTTTATTATTAATAAGTTTGGCACGAACAGAGGTGAAAAAATCGTCCCAATTAATTAATTTTGATTGTGATGAAGAACGAAAACTTTTGCCGGTGGCTAGCAAAAAAATGGCTTCTAAAATATTGGTTTTACCGGAACCATTGGGACCAAGAATAAGATTTAATTTGGGATCTAATTCGATCAACTGCTGCGGGTAGGAACGAAAATTTTGTAATAAAAGTTTGGAAAGATACACAAATGTAGTATAACAAATGTCTAGAAGTTGTCGGTAGATTTGAACTTAATAAAATTATCAGAAAAAATAATTGTATTTTTAAGCAAAAAAAAACCTGCTAATGACTCGATTGCGCTTAGCGCTTCATTAACAGGCTTAAAAGTCTCTTGTTTAATTATTCGTAATAGTTATGCAGAGGATATTCGCATTTTTCCCAACAGGAATCATCTTGACCTACAAGTTTTGTTTGCCAATATTTCTCTAATGACCAATCTCCGTATTGTTGTGGAATTTCGTCAGTTTTATGATTATAAAATTCTTTTGGACAGCAAGAAGGCCAAACTCCTTTCCACGTTTCTCGTTGTGATTTGTCATAGTATTTATGAATAACACGATAAATTGGAAGATTTTGAATAATTTTAAAAGTGTTTTCATACTCGGTAGCAAATACCCAATATTTGGCAGATGGTCCTTTTTCCTTATCGTAGCTAATTGAAAAGTATAATTGGTCCCCAACTTTTGGTCTGAAAAAACCATTATTATTAACCGGTCTTTTACAAATGACTATCATTTCACCACGAAGATAGGTCATTTCTGGCTTTTGTTTGTTGTTAATATGAAAAAATACCTCTTTTTCACACTCATTTGAAGACAAAAACCCATAACCTTCTTTTTGATTGAACCAAACCACGGTTCCTCTTTGTAACATATTACTCACTCACTTTCATTATATTATTCTCTAAAAGAGAATATTATAAATACCTAATCTGTAGGCGTCCATAATATTCCCTTCTAGAGTTAAAGAGACTTAGTTTTAAAAGGACTATTTAAACCGTAAGATAAAAGCAAAAAATTATCTTCTAGATTTAAATATGAGATATTTTATCAAAATTAGGGTGAAAAATCAATATTATAGGTTTGTGTCCAGCAGGTAGGAGTTGAACCTACTTTACATGGTTTTACAGACCATTGCCTAACCGTCCGGCTCCTGCTGGTAGAGTACTTGCTATTTTAGCAGATATTTTTGATATTTAGGACCTAAAACAAGATTGCACGTGGCTTTTAATTCTTTGGTTGGAATCAAATATTTTTGAGATTGATCAACAATAATAAATAAAAAATCACAATTTGAATTATTAAATCTTTTAATACTGCCAACACTAGTTCTATTTCCTCCTTTTACAGACAAATTGACCTCAAAGTATTTTCTTTTAAAATTACATGATTTGATTTGAATTTTTTTAAGTGACCCGTCAAAATCAGCTATTAAATCATAATCTTGACTATCCGTTAAAGGAATGGCAACTGTTTGACCAATATTAGTGAAATAGCATATGGCAGCACCCATCCCCATGTCACCTTGTTTTTTGGTATTTTTGAATGAATTCACTAACAGTATACTATACTGTTAATTGATAATTTTCAATAAAAGATTACTCAATTCCCCAAAGGATGGAAAGATTAGCAGTAATATCCATTTGACCACTGGAGATTTGACTTCCACCACCGGCACTATCTAGTGAAACTGTGGCTGATTTAAAATTGGCGACATTGGTTGAATAGGTAACCGGAGAGACGTCATAAGTGCTATCGGAAATGGAAACTGGTTTAGATAGTTTTACTTTTGATAATTTGGCTAATTCTTCGGCTTTTTGTTGAGCTTTACTGAAAGCCATTTCTCTGGCTTTGGAAAATAATTCAGTCTTATCTTCAATATCGAAATAAATACCATTCATTTGGAGATTGTCGACGGCTGAAAGTTCGTCGATAATTTTGACGGCTTTAGTGGCCTTGTCGTCGATTTTTTTAATTTTGACTTCAAGATTTTCGGAAGCTTTTTGACCAATAATACGGCTGCTTGAATTGGAATAATCGTATTCGGTGTAAATGTTTAAATTAGAAGTGGTGATATCGGAATCAGAAATACCATTGTCTTTTAAAATTTTCAGAGCGGAATCAACTTTGGAATTAACTTTGGCAAGGGCGTCTTTACTAGTGGGAGCAATTTCCTGGAAACCAATATTTAATTTAACCATGTCGGGCTTAGCGGAAACTTTACCGTCGCCAGATACAGAAATTGTGTTGGAAATTTTACCATTTGATTCAACACCTCCAGTATTTTTAATATAAATACCAGTACGGGAAATAAAAATGGCGGATAAGATAAGAGCAGCTGCGACAATAATGACTGGAGTGAGTGTCTTATTGTTTTCCATAATTAATTCTACTACTGATAAAATTAATTATGAAGGTGAAAATAATTTCTTGGAACTTGGCCGGAATGAGAGCAGCAGTTAGAAAGGGTTTGTGGCAGAAAATGAAAACAATTGATGCAGATATATATTGTTTTCAAGAGGTTAAAGCCAGACCAGAACAAATAGATATTGATTTTGATTTTCCAAATGGTTATCGAAATTATTGGAATCCGGCAGAAAAAGCGGGTTATTCTGGAGTGGCAACTTTTTGTAAAACTGAACCTAAAAATGTGATTGTGGGTGATAGGGATAATGATTGGGATGATGAAGGTAGAGTGATTATTACGAAATTTGACGAATTTACTTTATTAAATGTTTATTTCCCAAACGGTAAAAGAGACAAAGGTAGATTGGATTATAAAATGAAATTTTATGAATATTTTTTGAAATATATAAATGAATTAAGAGATAAAGGTGAAAAAATAATTTTTTGTGGAGATATAAATACAGCACATAAAGAAATAGATTTGGCTAGACCTAAGGACAATGAGATGATTTCGGGATTTTTGGAAATTGAAAGAAAATGGATTGATAAGGTGATTAAAAATGGATATGTGGATACATTTAGAATGTTCCAGCCAGAGGCTGGTGATAATTATTCATGGTGGAGCCAGAGAAGTGGGGCGAGAAAAAGAAATGTGGGTTGGAGGATTGATTATTTTTTTGTGGATGAATCGTTGAAAAATAAGGTAAAGTCGGCGTTTATTATGCCTGAAATTGAAGGTTCGGATCATTGTCCGGTTGGAATTGAATTGGAAATTTAGTCTGACTCTTTTTATTTTTAAAAAAGAGCCAGACTTTTGGCGAAATAAAAATTAATTGTAAAACGGTGGGTCTATTTTCGCCAACCAATTGGAAAATAGCACAGCAAAATGAGCTAGATCCTTTTGATTGAGAATAAAATAGAAACAATAAGTCGGCCGACTGGGAAAATTTAGTTGAAAAACTGGCCAATTTGGAAAGTGACTGCTGATTTCTTGATTAAAAGTGTTCCTGATATCGATTTTAAAAATATATTTTTGAAAATCTCGGTAACCATAAAGCGTTTGCGCATATTTTATTTTTCCAGTTTCCGGCACGATCTCAAAGGGATGACGAAAAAGCTCTCGTTTAACAGTATCAATAACTGCTCCCGTATTTTTGGTATCTACTAAGATAAAATTTCCTGTGTTTTTAGGGTCATTGTAGGCCTCAAGAAGAAGACTACGGTTATTGTTCGATATCGAACTGTCTACGTCAAAAAAATCAGGAATGTGCTCATTAGATTCCATCATTTTGATACCCCTTTCTAATATTTCGCCAAATTTTAAAGGTGCAAATGCAACTTCACCGGAATTTTACCATAAAATTTATGTAAAACAACTTTAGCTGAAAAGAAAATATTTAGTCCCCTCTTTTTTGAGCCAGAGATTGTGATTTTTACAATTAGAATCGTAAACGGTTAATTGACTCCAAAATTTTGACGAATGATTTTTGATGTCAAGATGGGTTAATTCGTGCAGTAAAATGTGGCGGAATTGAGGATAGGAGAAAAAAATAATTTGCCAATTGAAATTTAAATTGCCACGACCAGAACAAGAACCATAGCGAGAACTTTGATTACGAACGGTGACATTATTATATTTAAAACCAAATTCTTTTGATAAATCCTGCAATTCTTTTTTAATTAATTTGAGGGCAAAAGGTCTTAATTTTGCCTCTAAAATTTTTTTAGCATGGGTTTCAGAAATGGTGGTGATATTTGAGTAAATCTTTTGTTCATCTTCATTAATAATGACCGAATCCCTTTGAGTTTTAATCCATTGAATTTCATAAATATTTTCTAAAATTTGAAGACTTTTTAAGTCTAAAATGGCTTTTTTAGAAGTAATTTTTTGGGAATGATTAATAATCCAAAGAGAGTTATCTTTAATAAATTTTTTGATTAAAAAATCAGGAGTAAGATGGGGACAGGAAATTTGAAAACTATTTTGGGAAATTAATTTGAGACGAATGGACCTAATCCCCTTGCGATTGGTTTCATATTCAAATGATTGATTTTGAAGCGAAATAATATTCATGATTAAGGATATTTTAACCTATTGATGCTATATTAAATTATGAGTGTGATTTATGTTGGAGCTGATCATCGAGGTCTTAATTTTAAAAATAAAGTGGTGGAATTTTTGAGGGATCAGGAATATAAGGTAAAAGATTTAGGACCAGTTAGATATGATCAAGATGATGATTATAGTGATATGGCCATAAAATTGGCAGAAAAGGTAGTATCCGAAAATACTAAGGGGATTTTGATTTGCGGATCAGGTGTGGGAGTTTGTATCTCGGCTAATAAAGTTGATGGAGCTAGAGCGGCTTTGGCGACAAGCGAAAAACAGGCGAGATTAGCAAGAACGGACGATGATGTAAATATCTTATGTTTATCGGCTGATTTAGTGGACGAAGAAATAAATTTTAAAATTATCGAAACATTTTTAGAAACGGTTTTTGCCAGCGAAGAAAAATATATTAGACGAATTAATAAAATTAAAAAATATGAAAAAGCTAAACTCGGTTGAAAATATTAATGAAGGAAATGTGGTTATTTTGCGAATGGATTTGGATTTGCCAATAATGGATGGCCAAATTTTAGATAATAGTCGATTGGTAAAATCGATTCCAATAATTAAATTACTGTTGGAAAGAAAAAATAAAATAGTGGTAGTGGGACATTTAGGGAGACCTAAGGATAGGGAAAATAGTTTATCTTTAAAGCCGATTTATTTGGAGTTGTTGGAGATTTTAGAAGCTGATTGTGGTGGAGATTGTGTTAAAAATATTTTTGTCGATGATATAAAAGACGAAGAAAAAATTAAAAAGGCAATTTCTGAAAATGAAATTATTTTTGGAGAAAATTTGAGATTTTATAAAGAGGAAGAAGATGGTGATACTACTCTGTTTTCAACTTTGAAAAAGTATAGTTCAGTTTATGTGAATGATGCCTTTGCAGTCGCCCACCGAGAGGCAGCATCAATAATACTACACCGAGAAATGGAGACTTATTATGGCTTGGCTTTCGTAAAAGAGGTAGAAAAAATAAATTTGATTTTAGAAAAAAAAGAAAAACCAATGGTGATTGTTTTGGGTGGAGCTAAAGAAGATAAGTTGAAAAATTTGAAAAAACTATCAAAAATTGCTGATTATATTTTGATTGGGGGAAAGCTCCCTAAGTTTTTAAATCCCTCTGCCGATAAATCGGCATCTCCCTTTGACAAAAGGGAGACTAATATTGTGGTGGCGGGGTTGAGAGAAGATGGGTTGGATTTAAGTGATGAAGATATTAGAAAATTTAAAAAAATAATTAATGAAGCTAAAACGATTGTTTGGGCGGGAGCAATGGGGTTTTATGAAGATAAAAATTGCCGAAAAGGAACTGAAGAAATTGCTTGGGCAATAGCAGAATGTAAAGGATATAAAGTAATTGCAGGTGGTGATACAGCGGCATCAATTGTAAATCTGGGGTTGGGAAATAAGATTGATTTTGTTTGTTCTGGTGGTGGAGTAATATTGGACTTTTTAATTAAAGGTTCACTTCCGGCTTGGGAATAGTATAGAATTAATTATGAAAGAAAACAAAAAAATCAGAATTGCAATTAATGGTTTTGGAAGAATTGGAAGTGTGGTTTTGAGAGCTATATTGGCGGAAAAATATGATGTAGAAGTGGCAGCAATTAATACTGATGGTCGATTTGATGTAGAAACTTTTGCAATGCAATTTAAATATGATTCTGTTTATGGAAGATCTCCATGGAAAGTTGAATTTTCTGGAGCACAAAAAGCAATGGAGATTGGAAGATTAGGAGTTGGGGAAAATTCAATTCCAGTTTTGGGTCAGATGGACCCGACAAAGATTCCATGGAAAAATTATGACGTGGATGTAGTACTAGAATGTACAGGGGCTTTTACTGACAGTAAAGCTTTGGCTCATATAAAAGCGGGGGCAAAAAAAGTAGTAATCAGTGCACCAACAAAAGATAAAACAATTCCGACTTATATTTTGGGAGTTAATGGCGATAAATATAAAGGAGAAAAATTAATTTCCAATGGATCGTGCACGACAAATTGTGTGGCACCAATTGTGAAACTAATTGATGAAAAAATTGGCTTTCAAGAAGGAACTTTGACAACTATTCATGCTTATACCACTAATCAAAACTTGGTGGATGGTAATAGTAAAGACCCAAGAAGAGCTAGAGCGGCAGCAATTAATATTGTACCAACAACGACTGGAGCGGCCGAAGCAGTGATTGCTTGTTACCCCGAAGCTAAGGGAAGATTTGGTGGAACAGCAATTAGAGTTCCGGTGGTTTGTGGCAGCTATTCTGATTTGACTTTTAAATTGGTTCGAAAAACGACAATAGAAGAAATTAATTCTATTTTTGAAGAAGCAAGTGTGGATCCAGAATTGGTAGGGAAACTGAAAGTATCTTATGAACCTTTGGTTTCGTCTGATATTTTAGGAAATAATGCGTCATGTGTGATTGACACAGAAATGACTAAAGTGGTCTCTGATGATATGATTTCAATTGGAGCCTGGTATGATAATGAGTATGGTTACAGTTGTCGGCTAATTGAAAATGCGATCGCGATTGGCCAAAAATAGGCTTGTTTTAGCTAGCGTAGTTTTATATTTTTTGTCTTTGATTATTACTAAATTTGATGTTGATTTTAATTATCGTTGGATAGATTTGGGAATTTATATTTTGTCTATTGGAATAATTGTTTTTGAATATTTAAAAAAAACGGTTGATTTTAAAAAAATAATAAATTTACCGAGGAAAGAAAAAATCAGTTTTACAATAATTTCTTTGGTGGCAATATTTATAAGTTTGTTATTTATCAAAATATACCCATTTGTAAGTGTGGGCGATGGAGTAAGAGATGCTGGATTAGATGGATTTAATATTTATAATGGAACGATAAAAAATTTTTTTGGATATGATGTCCATTATGGAAGTCACGGAAATATTATTCCCCTATTAGTTAGTTTTTTCTATCCGATTTTTGGCAGTTCAGTCTTAACATATAGAATTCCCTCGGCAATAATATTTTGTCTAGATGCGATATTTTTGTATATTCTTTTACGGCTATTAACCAAAAGATCAGCGGCATTTTTAGGGTCTTTAGTATATATTCTTTTTCCTCTTCATATATTTATGGCCAGAATTGAATTAGTCTTAATATTTAACAGTTTCTGGACATCAGTTATGTTTTTGGGTCTGTATTTTTGGTTAAAAAGGAGAAGGACAATAGATTATATTTTTTTAGGAACTGTTTTAGGAATAACAACTACTTTTCATACATCGGTTAGAGTGGTGGCGATATTGATATTGATTATTGTCTTTTTAATTGAAATTAAAAATAAATTTAATAAAAATATTTTTAATATTATACTTCTGGGGGTTTTTGGTTTGGTGGGATTTGGACCAATGTTAATTTATAGTAATTCAGAAACTTTTTTTCAAAATAATAGATCTGTATTAATAAATAAAAATCCTTGCATAATGAATTACGCACCACCAATTAATAAATTAGAAACAATCAAAAATAATTATAAAAAATCATTAATGGTGTGGTTTTATGAAGGCACAACTTCAAGATATCCGGAACATAAACCGATATTACCGCCATTTTTGGCCTTATTTTTTGTGATTGGGATTGGTTATGCTTTTTTTATTTTAAAAAAACCTTTTTATAATATTTTGATATTGCTTGTTTTTTTATTGCCTTTTACCAATAGTGCGATGACTGATTGGGTGAATGCTGATCATCGGCTGGCACCGTTGTTGCCAATAGCGGCTATTTTTATAGCACTGGGTTTTTCATATATCACTAAACAAATTCATAATAAAATTGGAAAAATATTGTTGTTGGTAATTGTTTTGTTGTATTTAGTGGTACAAAATTATAAATTTTTTACACTTTTGCCGGCAAATTATGGCTATAATATAAAGGATTATTTGTCGATGCATATTATTTATTTTATAAAAATAAATGATGACTATTTAAATAGTAAAAATCTTTGTTTGTATGTTTCTAATCAAAATAAAGAAAATTTAAATTTAATGCATTATAACGAACAATATGAATTTTTTCTGCCTAATAATTCGATAAAAATAAAATCGAGTAAGAATATTAATGAGGACGAGGCATATATTTTAAAGGGTAATTGTGAAAATTATGAAAATGAAAGTAAAATGGGTATGGGCAAGTTTGTAATTAATTGTTCCTCAGAAATGAATTTTTACTGTCCCCAAAATTATGAAGGAGAAATTAAAATTTATTACCAATAGAGATTTAATGAAAATGTTAGAATAAACCGTGTTAGTAATACCAACAATTTTAGAAAAAGATTTTTCGATAGCCGAAATAAAAATAAGGCTGATCAAAGATAAATCACGCTGGATGCAAATCGATGTAATTGATGGATATTTTAGTGAAGGAAAAAGTTTTGAACTAGAATTATTGAACAAAATCCAAAAAGAAATACAAAATAATTTACTAGAAATACATTTGATGGTGAAAGAACCAATTAAATGGATTGAAAAATGTAATTTTGTGGGAGCATCGAGAATTATTGGACAAGTGGAGAAGATGTCTGATAGAAAAAAGTTTGTGGAAGAAATAAAAGATATGGGATTAGAAGCCGGTCTGGCTTTTGATGTGGAAACAGAGATTGATGAAATACCTTTGGAAACTGATTTAATTTTATTAATGGGGAGAAAGGCTGGGTTTGAAGCTGTTGAATTTGATGAAAAAATTTTGAAAAAAATAGAATTTTTAGTAAATTTGAGAAGGGATAAGGAAATGGATTTTGAAATTGGAATTGATGGTGGAATTGATTTGAAGACTATTGAAAAAATTAAAAATACTGGAATTGAAATTGCTTATTGCGGCAAAGCAATTTTTAATGGTATGGTAGATGATAATTTTGAAAAACTAAAATATGCTGGCAATAACTAAGAAAAAAATAAGACGGGTATCTTTTTTTGGAGATGCTGATGCTAAAAGGACAGACCAGCATTATATTGATGCTTTTGATACAGCAAAATTATTGGCAGAAAATGGATATATAATCGTGAATGGTGGAGGGCCAGGAGTGATGTTGGCTTCGACTTTGGGAGCAAAAGCAGGAGGAGGAAAAGTTGAGGTAGTGATAATTAATGAAAAAATTAACATGGGGAAGAATTATGAGGGAACTAGTGATAAAAATGAAGGTAGTGTTGATAGAATTTACACAACTGAGACAATACAAGATAGAACTGAAAAAATAGTAGAACTGGCGGATGCTCATATTGTTTTTAAAGGTGGTACTGGAACGATGGCAGAATTGGCATTGGTTTGGGAAAAGGCAAAGTTTGAGTATGGAAAACATGAGCCATTAATATTTTTTGGTGATTGTTGGAAAAAAACAATTGAAGTTTTAGTGGAAAATTTGGATTTTGACAGAATTGAAAGAAAAGTTTATGCTTTCGCCAACAGCCCAGAAGAAGTTTTAAAAATAATTAAAAAGAAAAAAAGTCTTAAAAAGAAGGAAAATATTGGGATGGTTGGTAAATTTAAAGAACTAGTTGATAGTTTTTGATAAACTAAGAGATAATGCTAAAGAAATTTTTAATATTGGTTTTGGCTTCGGTCTTTTTGGGCGGCTGTAGTTTGAGCCCAAAAAAATCAGGACTGGAAATAATGAGTTACCCAACGGCTAAGGTTTTTATTAATAATAAAGAAATGGGTTCGACTCCATATAAAAATTTGGATTTGAAACCTGGTGATAATGAAGTTAAATTGGTAGCAGGAACAAGAGAATGGAAAAAGACAATAGATTTACAAAATAATATAAACACGGTGATAGATTGGCAATTGGGTGACGATTCTAGTGGAGACAGTGGTTATATTTTGTATTTGGAAAAGACTGGGGATAAAAAACCATCTTTATTGGTTAATACTACCCCAGATAAAACAACTATAAAAGTTGATGGAGAAGTTAAAGGAATTTCGCCAATTAAGGTAAATGAATTAAATGAAGGTGATAGACAATTAACTGTATCGTTTCCGGGATATAAGGATGTAAATGTATTTATGAAGGCAATTGCTGGATATCAACTAGTGGTTAATGCTCAATTAGCGGAAGAAAAAAATGATGTTAGTCAAATAGTTGAAACACCAATAGAAGCTACAAGTAGTGGTTTGAATGTGGATCAAGGGCAAAAAGTGACTATAAAAGAAACCGAGACCGGATGGTTAAAGGTGAGAGAATCCAACTCTAGTTCAAGTAAAGAAGTAGTAAAAGTTAAGCCAGGCGAGAGTTATGTTTTATTAAACGAAGAAACAGATTGGTATAAAATTGATTTAGGAAGTAGTAAAAGTGGTTGGATTTCAGCTACTTACGCTTCGAAAAATTAATGAAAATGCCGAAAATTAAAAAAGAACAGGCTAAAAAGAAATAGAGTTTTTGTTGACTATTTAGATATAAAGAAACGATCCCAAGGGTTAAGCTGATAAACCAATAGAAAATAGCAATGGTACGACGCGACCAACCGATTCTAAGGAGTTGATGATGAAAATGTTTACCATCACCAAGATAAATGGGTTTTTTATTAATAATTCTGCGAATGATGGTGTAGACCGCATCAAGCATAGGAATAAAAAGAAGAAAAATAAGAGTGGCTAATTTGGCTCCAGAAAGAATAGCAAGAACTGCCAATAGAAAGCCAGCAAGGCTTTTACCACTGTAACCGGGCATGATTGACTGAGGGAAAAAATTAAAAGGCAGAAAACCTAAATAAGAACCACAAACAGCACCAGCAAGAATTATGACTGGCCATTGGGCAATATCAGTAGAATAACGAATAGCTAAAAGACCAATAAAAAAAGCAGAAATGGCGACAAAACCAGGAAGTTGACCGTCAACACCAGTAGCCCAACCAACAATATTCATGCACCAAATAATCCAAAAAATAGCCAAAATATCGGAAATAACCCAAATACTGTGGGTTCCAAAAAAATTAAAATTTATTTTTAAAAAGGAAAGATCAATAATACCCCCAGTAATGGGATTAGAAACAAAAGCAATACCAATACCGGAAGCAACAATAATTAGAGCGACAATAATATTAAATAAAAATCTTATTTTAGGGCTAATATCTTTAACATCATCAAACAACCCAACAATAAGAGTAACTAAACTGGCTAAAATAATCCCAATTAAATGTTTATCAATCGGAAGAAAAATAATTGAAGTGATTAAAACAGCAATAAAAATGGGAATTCCCCCACCCCGAGGAACGGAAGAAACAGCGGTGGCGTTGTGAGTTTTTTTTTGTTTTTCTTTTGGATTTTCGACCCAATTCTTTTGGATAAAAAAATCTCTAACCAACGGAGTGAGAAAAAAAGAAAGACCGGTAGAAATTATGATGGCCAACAAAAAGGAAATTGGCATATATTAAGAAATTAAAAGAATAATTCTAGTGAGAGAAATACTAGACAGAAGGGAAAAAATTAGGGAAAAAATTACTAAAAGACGAGAAAAAAGAGGAATGCTCTTAAAGAAAAAAGTAGCAATAAGATTATTAATAAGAAGAATAACAATGGAAAAGGTTGGTAGAAGAAAGAGAGAGGCGGCAGAAGCTAATTGTTCCTCTCCCCAAGGCAAAGAATAATATAAAGGAACTTGTTGAGGTAATTCATTAAATTTAAAGAAAAGAATGGCTATTTGAAAAATAATTAAAAGTAAATTCCACCTTAAAAACTGGCTATTAATTTTTTCCTGCCAAAAATTGCCTAAAATTGAAACTTGAGAAAAGAGTGAATGAAAAAAAGGCATAAAATTATCTTAATTTAAAAATAGTGGCATCACCAACAACTTTGACGGCATAATAATAATTATTAATAAAATTATCAAGATCGGGAAAAGATCGACCTGGCATTTGATAAAAGACAATAAATTTAGGTAAATTGGCCTCAATTTTATCCATAGTTGATCGATAACCATTAAAATCAGCTACATGATAGGAAACTGTATATTTTGATGATGGTAAACGATCGGATAAGGCATAGATGTAGGCTTGATCACCCCAAACAAAAATCTTGTCGGTGGAATTGGTGTTGGTCTTGATAAAATTAGAAATTTCATAAATGTCGTTGGTTTGAGAACCAAAATAATTTCGATAATCGACTGTAGATTTTTGACCGACAACATAGGAATAAAAATTGGAATAATAACTAAAGACAGGATAAAAATAAAATTGGAATTTAAAGACAATAAGAGTAAAAAGGAAAAAAGAGCAGGCTGATAGAATTTGTTTTTTTCTTTCTTTAAAATCTAGACATTCGACAATAATTAAAGTTAAAGGAGGTAGAACTTGAATTAGATAATGAGGATAAGGTCGGCCGGACAACAAAGAACCAAAAATAGTGGCTGAAAACCAAAAGAGTAAAAAGGAAAATTTTTTGGAAATTATTTCTCTATTTTTAAGTAAGAAAATTAAAGCCCAAGAAATTAATAAGATTATAAATCTGGTGACAACACCACCACTGGAAACAGATGAAGTCTGGGTTCCGGTTGACCAAGAGGAAAGATAGCCAAAATTTTGAAAAAGACTGGCGTTTAAAAATGGAATAAAAGCACCTTGCAGATAATAATAAATTCCCCAAAAAGTGATGGGGAGTAAAAAAGCAACGCCAAATATTAAAATATTTTTAATTTTAAAGAAAGCCTTTTGAAAGGAATCTAGATTGTCAATAAAAAGCCATAAGCAAAGAAAAGCAAACTCGATAGCAACTGGAATTTTAATGGTGAAGGCAATACCTAGAAGTAATCCAGAAAAAATAAGATTTTGAAGCTTTGGTTTTGGTTTAACTAAAAGTAAAACACCACCAATAGTGGGTAAAAGCATAAAAACTTCGGCATTGGCGATGGTGCCTTCAACTAAAGGAATAGAAGTTAAAATTAAAAAAATGAAGGTGGCGATTTTAGAACCTTTAGGGGAAAGAAAAAAATGACTAAGACGATTAAAAAAATAAACGGTCGTGGCCATGAAAAACAAAAGAAGAAGTCTGAAGCCAAAAACTGTTTGGGCAAAAGCAGCTAAATAATAAAGGGTCGGAGGTTTGTTGTCGTGGATATGACTATAAAGGGTAATCCCTTTTCTGATGGCTTGACCTAAGACTAAATAAATACCTTCGTCGCCGTACCAATATGGTTCAAAAAGAGAAGGAATTCTTAAGATAAAAAAAATAAAAAAAAGTACTATCCAATATTTAAATTTAACTAAAGTTTTATACATTATATAAATAATACCTTATTTTGTAGGCTTTTTGCTGGTGGTTTTATATTCCAGGCGTTTGCCAAAAAGAAGTCGGGTGTGAGAATGAAGCCCTGGAAGAACCGACATAGTTAGAGTGGCTAAAGGCATAAATGGCCATTGTAAAATATTTTTAACAATATTTTTGAAGCCTTTTTTTTGCCTGGCGGGACGTAATTTCCAGTCTAAAATTATTAAAACAAACATAGGAATCAAACAGATGGTTAAAATAATATTAGAAATTCGAGGAAGATTATAGCCGACAGCCGTTTGAAAAAATTTTGGATTGAGAATAACTGGAAGTGAAGTGCCAAGAGTTAAAATAAACCAATTACTAGACCAAATTAAATGGGTTTGAATTAATTTAAAAATTCTTAAGGCGCGAGTGATAAAAGGAATTTCTTTATGAATTCTGGCCTGTTCGATGGCGTAGGGAATATCAGTGGCCCCCCAAGCATGACGAACACATTGATTATAACGATTTTTAAGAGCCGAAACATAATTTTCACCACCTGGAGCATCAACAACGGTGGGTAAGAAAATCGGTTCAACTGCGGTTTTACCACCGCTAGCGAAGAAAGTTTCTAAAAAGATGTGCCAATCTTCAGGAATCATGTCGGGATCCCAATAATCAGCAGAATCAATTAATTTATATGACGATGAATAACAAGAATAGTTAAAAAATAAACCGTCTGGCTCTTGGATATTGGCAATATGGATAACATTACCCATAATACCGATAATTCTGATGGGTCCAGGAACTTCGTTAATATTATTGTGCCAAAAAATTGGAGATTGCCAAAAACGATAATAACGGTTTGGATTGGAAGCAAAATGATAAGTTAGAGCAGAAAAATATTGCGGGTTAAAAATAGTATCAACATCACAACTAGTGAGGGTTAAGTTTTCCATTTTGAATTTACCGGTATCGATAAAATGTTTTTTGAAATATTTGGCAGCCCAAGACTCGTTGGTGTGTTTGCCAGCAATTTCGCCTGGAAGATTGGCAGGATGTTCAGTGAACATTAAATCGCCAAAAACACTTTTATATTTTTTAGAAAAGTAATCAATAGTAGCCTGGTTATTTTCTTTACCCGCTCTTTCTTCTTGACCAAGAATGACATGAATATTTTTTAAATTAATATTAATCTGAGCAGCTAAACTGCCTATAGCCATATCAATGACTTCATTTGGTTCTTTATAGGAAGAAATTACAATGACATGATGAATATTGTTTCTCTTGAGCCAATCAGATTTAAAATCTGACTGAAATTTATCTTGCCAGTTAGTAGCTTTGGCGGCCTGTATTTTAAAATAACCCATGACAGCTAAAATAGCTGATTTAAAAGATTGATAAAGCCAATAAACAAGAAAGGCAATAACAAAATAAGCTACAACTTTAGGGAAAATAAAGGCTCCCCAAATTGGAAAAAGGATAGTCATCCAGGCAAAAAAACCGGGGATCATTTCCCAAAGACGATAGATTTTGGTATTTTTATTAATCATTTTAATAATTGATTATATCAAGAGTAGAGAGTATTTGAGATAAAATAGGGAAATGGATGTTTTTCAATCGATTCAGGAAACAATTAAATATGCTCAAAAATATGGCGGGCGACTAACTGAAAAACAGTTATTTGAAAGATTGATTGGCGATAGGGTTTATAAAAAGAAAGAAATAGATCAAATTATAAAGTTATTAAATTATAAAGTTGTAAAGTTGGAAGAGAAAAATAATATTCTGGAAGAAAAAATTGAAAAAGCTAAAAGGTTGGCTAAGAAGATTTCTAGAAATTTTAAAGATATTTTGTTTTTGGGGATAACTGGATCAGTGGCAGCTGGATATCCTAAAAAAAATAATGATATAGATTTAATTATAATTACAAAAATAAATAAATTATGGCTGATAAGACTAAAGTTGAGACTTTTTATTATGGTTAATAAAATCCCCCATCGTAAATTTGGAAAAAAAGAAAAAACAGATGAGTTTTGTTTTAACTTATGGTTGGATGAAAAGTCATTGGAATTGGACAAAGAAAAACAACATTTAAAAAATGCGGTTGATTTAATATTAATGAAACCGCTGATAAACAAGAATAAAACTTATGAAAAATTTATTTTGGCTAATGATTGGGCAAAAAAGTACATTGCTACTGGTTATAGTTTGAAAAAACCCTCCCCCCCGATAAATCGGGGGACCTCCCTTGACAGGGAGGCTTTATCAGAAAGGATAATTAATTGGTTGATGTTTTGGCTGCAATTTTTATATATGAAGAAAAAAATAAAAAATGAGAAAGTTGGATTGCATAAAGCTTTTTTTCACCATTGAATGATAAAATAAAGAATGATTTCCCGGCCAAAAGAAAAAACTATAAAATGGTGTGGCCGGTTTTTTTTATTAATAATCAGTTTAATGATTTTGTTTTGGTCTTTGGTATCGGCGGGATTTGAAAAAATGATGAGCGATATGAGATCTAATAGGTTAAGAAATATTCCGATTGAATATGTAAAGGAAATTGGAAATGGGGAAAAAATTTTAAAAATTTATAAGGTTCCTGAAAGTAATATTGAACCAGGAGATATAAGGTATTCGTTAAAAAAATTTCGAGATGAGTTATGGATTTTATTGAGTCGAACACCAAAAGAAAAGGCTGAAGTATATTTACTAATGGCGGATAAAAGGATGTTCGAAGTGGTAAATTTGATTAAGGATAAAAAAAGTGATGACTTAATTTTAAAAACATTGGATGATTCAATTTGTAATTTAGAAGAAGCTAAAAAGAATCTTTTTGAAAAAAATCAAAAGGATGTTGAATTTTTTAAAACTAATCAACAAATTGATCAGGCTGGTTTAGCTTATGAAGATATAGTAAAATCATTCAATTACAAAAATGAAAAAGTAGATAAAATTATAAATGAGTTGGAAAACTGGAATCAAAAAAATAGGGAATATAATGAAAGGAATTAAGAAGTCTTTTTTAAAAAAAGGGATTGGGATATTGGTATTGATATTAGTATTATTAGTATTGGTAATTTTTTATATTGTTAAAGAAATACCTAACCCAACTCAATTAAGCAATGGCAGTTATCCTCAATCTTCGCAAATATTAGATCGAAAAGGTCGATTATTATTTGAAATTTATTTAGATAAAAAAAGGACTCCCGTTAAACTTGCGGAGGTGCCAGATAATTTAAGAAAAGCGACTTTAGCAATTGAGGATGTTAATTTTTATAAACATAATGGCTTTGATTTTAGAGGAATTTTGAGAGGTCTTTATAGAACTATAGTGGAAAAACGATTGCAGGGAGGATCAACTTTAACCCAACAATTGGTTAAAAATGCATTATTAACACAAGAAAGAACAATATCTAGAAAAATTAAAGAAGCGATATTAACTGTGGCAACAGAGGCACTTTATAGTAAGGATCAAATTTTGGAAATGTATTTTAATCAAACGCCATATGGCGGAACCTTATGGGGAGCAAAATCAGCAGCAAGAGAATTTTTTAATAAGGATATAAAAGATTTGGATTTAGCTGAGGCGGCATTGATTGCTGGATTGCCAGCATCGCCAACAAAATACAATCCGTTTAGTCATCCGGTAGCAGCTAAGGCTAGACAAGAATTGGTTTTGACGAGAATGAATGAAGTTGGTTTTATTACTAAAGAGGAGATGGAAGCAGCAAAAGCAGAAAAATTAAATTATTTTTTGGATAAAAATGGAATTTTGGCACCTCATTTTGTTTTTTATGTTAAAGAACGATTGACGGAAGAATATGGTTTGAAAAAATTGACTGAGGGAGGGTTGAAAATTACTACAACATTAGATTTGGATATGCAAAATATGACAGAAGTAGTGGTAGCTTCTGAAGTGGCGAAATTGAAAAAATCAAATGTAACAAATGGCGCAGCTTTGGTGACTGAACCAGGAACAGGACAAATTTTAGCAATGGTGGGATCGATTGATTATTTTTCTAATGATATAGATGGTAAATATAACGTGGCAACAGCATTAAGACAGCCAGGGTCGTCAATAAAACCTTTAAATTATGCAACAGCATTGGAGTTAGGAAAAATAACAGCGGCGTCAATAGTTGATGATGATCCAACTTGTTTTGGTTTAGAAAACCAGAAGCCGTATTGTCCAACAAATTATGGCGGGGCTTATCATGGACTGCAAACCATCAGGAATTCTTTGGCTAATTCTTTAAATATTGGAGCAGTGAAAGTCTTGAAATTAAATGGAGTAGAAACTTTTATAGCATCGGCATCGGCAATGGGAATAACTACTTTTATTGATCCGTCTAATTATGGATTATCATTGACTTTAGGTGGAGGTGAAGTTTACATGACAGATATGGCCACCGCTTATGGTGTTTTAGCAAATATGGGAGTTAAACAAACTTTGACACCAATATTAAAAATTGAAGATAAGGATGGAAAAACTTTGGAAGAATTTGAAGAATCACCTGGAGAAAGAGTGTTGTCGAGAGAAACAGCTTATATTATTCAAAATATATTATCTGATGATGGGGCGAGAGGTATGGTTTTTGGAAGAGGGTCACTGTTAAATATCAAAAACCATCCAGAGGTGGCGGTAAAAACTGGAACAACAAATGATTTACGAGATAATTGGACTTATGGTTATACGGCTGATTATGTAGTAGGAACTTGGGTGGGAAATAATGATAATTCAAAAATGAGTGGGGTGGTTTCGGGAATAAGTGGAGCAGCGCCAATTTGGAATAAAATAATGACTGAATTATTGAAAGATAAAACTGTTAAAAAACCAGTGATGCCAACTGATGTGATTGGTATGAATGTTTGTAATTTGACTGGTGGAGCGGTTCCAGAAGGCGGGTGCGACTCTCATTATGAATATTTTAATAAAAAATTTTTACCAGTGGCAACAAATTTGAGAATGAATGTATTGATTAATAAAGATACTGGTAGAATTGTGAAAGATAATGAAGAGACACCAAATGCGGAGTGGCAGGACCACATAGTGGTGACTGATGTCAGTGGAGTTAAAGTGTGTTTAGATTGCCCATTAGTAGGAGATACAAGTCCTAATACATCATCTGCCTTTGTTAAATGAGATGATTTTACTGGAAAAATTAATTAAATTTTTAATAGTAATAGGAAGGCCAATTTTTTGGTTTTTGAAGAAAACAAAGTTTTTTTTGGTAATAATTATTTTAATTGTATTTACTTATAATGGCTATCAATTTTTAAATAAAGAAATACCGGATATAAATTTAATTTATAATCCGCCAAAATTATCAACTAAAATTTTTGACCGAAATGGAAATCTGCTTTATAGTTTTTATGAAGAAGAAAATAGAACTTGGATAAGTTTAGATAAAATTCCAAAAACATTTATTGAAGCAACTTTATCAATTGAAGATAAAGATTTTTATAGACACAAGGGATTATCATTGAAGGGAATTTTAAAAGCATTTATTTATAACTTTAAAAAATCTGATGATGATAAATTGCGAGGCGGCTCAACAATTACCCAACAATTGGTTAAAAATGTGTTTCTGACTAATGAAAAATCTTTTAAAAGAAAAATTAAGGAAGCAATTTTGACTCTACGAGTAGAAAGAAAATGGACTAAAGATGAAATTTTAGAAAGATATTTTAACCAAGTTTCTTATGGTGGTGAGGCGTATGGAATTCAGGAAGCAGCTCAAAAATATTTTGGGGTAAATGTTGATGATTTGAGTGATAGTGAAATAACTTTTTTGGCAGGACTGCCAGCCGCACCAAGTTCTTACTCCCCTTTTGGAAATAATCCAGAATTGGGAATTTTCCGACAGAAAAGAGTGGTCGAGGAAATGATGGCGGCAAAATATATTTCTGAGGAAGAGGGTGTAAGAATACTAGAACAAAAATTAATTTTTGAAAAAAGAAAACAAAAAATAGAAGCTCCTCATTTTGTTTTTTATATTAAAAATATATTGGAAAATAAGTATGGCTATATAAATATGGAAAGACAGGGATTAAATATTTACACCAGTTTAGATTTGAATATCCAAAAAGAAGCAGAAAAAGTGGTTAGAGATGAAGTTGATAAAGTGAAAAATTTAAAAATATCAAATGGGGCAGCATTGGTGGTTGGAGTAAAGAACGGTGATATTTTGGCAATGGTGGGATCGAAGGATTATGGAGCGGCTGATATTGATGGTAATGTGAATGTGGCAACTTCTTTAAGACAACCAGGGTCGTCAATAAAACCAATTAATTATTTGTTGGCATTTGAAAAAGGAAAAAATCCAGAAGATTATATCGATGACAGCCCAGTGAGTTATTATGTGCCGGGACAAAAACCATATTCACCACAAAATTACACTGGTAAATATTTAGGCAAGGTAACATTAAGAACGGCGTTAGCATCATCTTTAAATGTGCCGTCGGTAAAATTATTGGCAGAAAACGGTGTAAATAATATGATTGATTTAGCCGAAAAAATGGGAATAACTACATGGAAAGATAGAAACAGATATGGGTTGTCGTTGGCATTGGGAAGTGGTGAAGTTAAAATGACAGAATTGGCTCAGGCATATACTGTGTTTGCCAATTTAGGAGAGAAGGTGGAAATTAACCCGATTTATAAAATTGATAATTATTTGGGAGAAAATATTTATATAAAAGAAAGAGAATCGGAACAAATTGTGGATCCTAATTTAGCTTTAACAATTGATAGTATTTTGAGTGACAACCAGGCCAGATCGCCTATTTTTGGATTAAGTTCAAAATTGAAGATTGAAGGGAAAACTGTGGCAGTAAAAACTGGAACGACAAATAATTTGAAAGATAATTGGTGTATTGGGTGGACGCCTAATTATTTGGTGGCGGCTTGGGTGGGAAATAACGATTCAACTCCAATGAGTTGGGTGGCTTCGGGTGTAAGTGGAGCAACGCCAATTTGGAATAGAATTATGACTAAAATTTTAGAAAATAAAATTGATGAACAATGGACAGGATCAACGATTTCGTTGCCTGACGATAAAATTATTTTTGAAGAAAAGTAATGAACACTTGACAAAGTAATGTAAATTATATAAAGTAATGGTATGACACAACAAATAGTAAGTTTAACCAGTCAAAATCAAATTAGTATTCCAGTAAATATGTCACGTGTTTGGGGTAAAGTTAAGCCTAAAAAACTAATGGTAACTTTGGTTGGAGAAGAATTAAGAATTAAACCGGTGACGGATTTTCGACTATTAAAAGGTTTATTAAAATCTAATATTAAATTAACTGATAATCAATTATCTGAGGCAAGAAGAAAATTTGAAAAAAAATGGGCTCGAAAAATATAAAAAAAATAATTATTGACACTAATATTATTGTTAGATTTTTGGTTAATGATATAAAAAGTCAGGCAGATGAGGTGGAAAAATTGTTTATTAAAGCAGAAAAAGGAGAAATAGAGTTAATATTATTACCAATAGTTGTGGCTGAAACGGCTTATGTGTTGCAAAATTTTTATCACAAATCATTAACCGAAATATCTAAAAGCATTCAATTAATTTTAATGCAACCATGGTTGACTTTGGAACATGAAAAAGCATTATTGGGATTGTGGAATTGGTATGAAAAAGGACAACATTTTGTTGACAGTTATTTGTTGGCTTTGGAAAAATACGAAGGAATGGAATTTTTTAGTTTTGATAAAAAGTTGAATAATAAGCGAGGTTAGAAATTATTTTTGGAGAGAATACCAATAAAGTTGATTAATTAAATCTGGAATTGAATTTTTAGCTTGAGTTAAATCTTTAGAATCAGTGATTTTTATAATTAAAAGTAATTGTTGAGCCGGAGTGGTGATGGTAGAAAAATAGGAAAAAGAAGAATCATTTTCTTCGACAATTTCTTTTATTTTTAGACCTTGAGGGAGATAAGAAGAATAAGAACTGGAAGTAATAAAATCTGTTTGATTAATTTTGTCCAAAACAGAATTTAGATCTTGAGTGGAAAAAATAATGTCTTGGTTATTTTGAAAAATAACAGAGTCGGTATCAATTCTTTTTAAGAAAAAAGACCAGGTTGAATTAGTATCTTTGGGTAAAGTAAAATTACTGGTGGTTTTTATGGAAGTAGTTTTAGGTGAAGAAACAGGCATATTTAAAGTTGGCATTTTAAAGTTTTTGATGGAGCGATAGG
Source organism: Candidatus Shapirobacteria bacterium (assembly GCA_028704635.1). Classification (GTDB taxonomy): domain Bacteria; phylum Patescibacteriota; class Microgenomatia; order UBA12405; family UBA12405; genus WARW01. The sequence goes on along the minus strand of JAQWFB010000003.1, from coordinate 114,059 downwards.
CCCAAAAAGACAAACTGAGACCGACAGTTAAAATCATAGCAATGTAAACAAATTTTCTTTTTTTAGCGAGACGTTTTTTTTCGTCTTCTTTATCAAAAAGACCGGGTTGTTCGGTGTCTGGCTTCTTTTTGATTTTTTCTTGTTTAGGCAACATGATAGTAAATTATGACATATTTAAGAACAAGGGTTCGAAGAAAAAATATTGAAATTAATTATCTATTTGCCAATCTTCAAACTTGTCTGTGTTTAAATTGTAGTTAACGCCTGAATCTTTTGTACCACCAGTACCTTGATAGTATTGGAAAGAAACAATATTAGTATTTGAATTATATGAACAAGAAATTGAAGAATCTGCTATTTTATTACCTAAATATTTAATAAAATCAAATTTGACACTTTGATCTGATAACGAAATTATTTTACCACCACTTATCCCAGCATAGTCACTACCCGAACAAAAAATTAAGTAATTTTCATCATTGGTGATTATAGGAGGACCTGATTGAGGAAAAAAACCGTCTGACTCTTCATCTTTAATAAAAGAATTATGTTTAGTATCATAAATTTTAATACTAGTAGCTCCTGGGGCTTTGATAGCGTATATTAAATACCTCAGACTGCCTGTAAATCTAACTTCATCCAACCACATATCTTTGTCGATGGTGTCAATAATAAATTCTTCATTGTTTTTATTTAAAACAAGATAACTATTTTTATTGTCTGTTTTAATATATGCACTAATATTTAAATTATCGCTTTTGGAAACAGAAGTGGTTGGTGTTATCTGAGAAATATTATTGTTTGATGCTTGATAATTTTTTTTATTTAAAATAATAAAATAGAAAGAAATTATTACAACCAATAAAACAAAAATAGAAATAAAAAATAGTAATTTAAAAATATTTTTTGATTTGGAAATTGGGATATTTGTTGGTTGATTGCCTAATATTTGATTCGTTATATCTGTTTGATTTATATCTTCCATAAATTATTATACTTAATTTATTTTTTAATTTGTTTTAAGGTCAGGAGGTTGGATTTGGCGCCGAGGGCGGAAACGACAGAGGCGGAGTTTTTGATAGCCCAAAAGAGGGCTTCCTGAGGAGTGTGTTTGTAAATTAGAGCACTGACAAAAGTAGAACCAAAAGCATCGCCGGCACCGGTTTCGTCAACTGGTTTAACGTTGATAACAGGAGAGAAATAATGACGACCCTCGGCAAAAACAAAGGCGCCATTGCGGCCATTGGTGACGGCGACAGTTGTCGGAGAAAGGGAAACTAAATGATTCCAAAAATTTTTATCATCAATATTAAGACCGACTAAAGTTTCTGATTCGGTTTTATTTAAAAGCAAAAAATCAACTAATTTCAATAAAGGTAAAAGTTTTTTTCTTTGAGATAACTCACGATTGCCAGGATTTATGGCAATTTTGCTATTATTTTCTTTGGCAAAACCGATTACTTTTTCCAATAAATCAAGATTGCCTTCAAGAGAAGTAATGTAAAACCATTTAGCTTTAGGAATTTTATTCCAATTAATATTTTTTTCTTCGAGGCGAGTGGTTCCCCTATTGGTAAGAATTGATCGACCACCGTCGGGGGCAACTAAAATAATGGAAAAGTCAGTAGTGTCTTTTTTATTTTTAATTAAAAGATTGGTGCTGACTGATTCTTTTTTTAAATCGTCGATAATGTAATTACTTAAATGATCGTCGGCAATTAAAGAAATACATGTAGATTTTAAACCAAGACGACTAAAAGAAACAGCGGAATTAGTGGCACCACCGCCACTGCAAATTAGGCTTTGACTGATTTCGGCTTTCGAGGAATATTCTAAAGATAATAAATTGTTATCGACGATAAATTGTTTTGATTTAGCGAAAATATCGATAGTGGCACCGCCAATGGAAATAACATCAAGCATATTTGGAAGTGGAAAAAAGAAGTAATTTTGATTTGATAATATTTTTTAATTCATCGATGGCGGGAGAAAAATTATCGTAAATTTTTTGGCTAACTTCCTTCGAATAAATTTTGGCGAGTGATTGATTAAAAGCAATTCTTAATTCGGTATTGATATTAATTTTAACGACACCGAGTTGAATGGCCTGAGTGATTTGATCAGGACTGATACCGGAACCGCCATGAAGAGTAATGAATCGATCTTCGGGAATTTTATTTTTAATTTTGGTTAATAAATTTAAGTCGATGGTTTCTGGTAATTTTAAACTGACGCCATGAAGATTGCCAATAGAAACAGCCAGAAGATCGGCAGAAGTTTGAGTCATAAATTCATAAGCTTGATTTGGATCAGTGAAACTGTTTTTGGAAACTTCGGTGTCGACTAAATTAATATGATTAAATTCGACTTCAAAAAGAGTGTGTGGATAATGATTTTTTAAAATGTGAATGAATTTTTGACTGGTTTCTAAATTGGTGGAATAATCCATTTTTGAACCGTCAAAATGAACCATGTCAAAGCCAAGACTGATTAATTTTTCTAAACGAATTTGGTCGGAGGCGTGATCCATATTTAAATAAATTGGTAAACCATCGAGCTGAGCTTTTTTAACCAAAACAAAAAGACGTTCAGCCTGAATAAATTTATCTTCCCCTGTGGAAAGCTGGACAATGCAAGGCAAACCGGTTTCTTTGACAGAGTCTTCGACTGCTTGGTAAATTTCAAAAGTATCGATATTAAAAGCGGGAATGGCTTTGCCGGTGGCACGATATTCAGTTAATAATTGGCGTAAGGTTTTCATTATTTTAAAATTATTTTTTTGACAGCGGAGAGTAAATCATTAACACCAATGCCATAATAATTGTACAGCTCCTGATAAGTTTTAGCTGAACGGCCAAAACTGTTGTCGACAGCCAAATGAATAAATTTACAAGAAAGATTATTGGTTAGAATTAGAGAAGCGACCGCCTCCCCTAATCCACCATTTTTTTGATGATCTTCAAGGCAAATTAAGCGGCCAGTTTTTTTAACGCTTTTTAAAATTGTAGTGGTATCAAGAGGTTTGATTGATGAACAGTTGATAATTTCGAGAGTAATTTTTTTGTATTTGTCGTCCAAATTTAGTTTGGCCTGGACTTGAAAAGCTTCTTCTAAAATGGGCCCATGACCAATAATGGTAATGTTTTTGCCGGGTTGTAAAATATGAGATTTACCGATGGTGAAATCGAATTTTGGATCAAAAAGATTTTGAGTTGAAGGACGAACTAAGCGAATGTAAGCTGGTTTTTTACTGAATGAAACGGTTTTAACAATTTTTTCAGTTTCAAGAGCATCGAGGGGTGAAAAAACTTCCATATTGGGAAGGGAACGCATTAAGGCTAAATCTTCAAGCATTTGATGGGTGGCACCAAGATCAGTACTCATAAGACCGGCATGAGAGCCAATAATTTTGACATTAGAATTGTTGTAACAAATTGATTGTTTGATGGTATTCCAATTGATGGCAGGAGAAAAACAGGCAAAAGAAGTTAAAAAAACAGTTTTTCCAGTTTGCGCTAAACCGGCAGCAATAGCCGCAGCATTGTTTTCAGCAACACCACACTCAATGAAACAACGAGGGAATTTTTTAGCAAAATCGTTTAAAAAAAGAGATGATTTTAAATCGGCGTTAACAACAAAAATATTTTTGTTATTTTTAGCTAATTTGGTGAGAGTGTCACCAAATGATTGGCGAATAGAATTGGTCATAATTCTGATTTGGCCTGATTGTATAAGACCTCGGAAAGATTTTTAACGTCATGATATTTGAAGTTATTTTCCATAAAGGAAACTCCCTTACCTATGGTTGTTTTGGCAATAATACAATTTGGATAATCTGATTTTTTGGCATTTTTAAGAGCAGAAATTATTTGATTAAAATTGTGACCGTCGACAGTGGTAACTGTCCAGCCAAATTGAATATATTTGGCAGCTAAATTGTCGAGAGGCATAATTTCAGAAACTGGGCCATCGATTTGGAACTGATTAAAATCGACAATATTAATTAAATTACCTAATTTATATTTTTTGGCAAAAAGCAACGATTCCCAGATTTGACCTTCTTGATGTTCACCGTCGCTGGTGAGACAAATGGTGGTGTGTTTAGGGTTGCCCAGAGCCAAACCACAAGCAAAAGAAAGTCCTTGGCCAAGAGAGCCAGAAGAATACTCAACTCCAGGAACATCGCGAGAAATATGATGTTGAAGAATAGAATCAAAAGAGGAATAAGTATCGAGTAATTTTTTAGAAAAATAACCGGCGTTGGCTAGGACGGTATAAAGAGCTGGAGCTAAGTGACCAGCCGATAAAATAAAATGATCTTTTTTAAAATTAAAGAGGTTGCCGAAATAAACGGCAGTAATTAAATCAATTGAAGAGAGAGATCCGCCGATGTGTCCACCATTTTTGTAAATCATGTCCAATAAATCATGTCGCAAATCTTGACTGACTTTTTGGAGTGGATTGGCCTTAATAAACGGGAGCATTGATTAAGTATAAAGCAAAATCAGACTTTATTTTATTTTTAAAATACTACCTGAATCTTCTGAAAATTCGTATTGTGAAACAACTGTCGCTGGGTCATTTTCTTTTAACCCAGAAAAAGTAATTTTATTATTAATGTAATTACAGTTGTACGAATCTTCTCCTCCTGAACGAATAAATTCATTCTCTAGTGATGGAAGCTGTTTAATTAAAATTCCCCCAGCTGACATACCAGATTGAGCACAACTATAAAAATATTTTAGGTTTGAAGTGAAACCTGCGTTAGTTGCAAGAAAACCTATTTTGACTATTTGATTATTTTTAATATCATACAAAAAGGAAGTTCCGTATTCATAGCCATAGTTAGTATCATAAAATAAATATTTATTATCTGATGAAAAAATAAAATTACTATAACTCACTTTTGTAAGTGTTTTATTTACAGTACCATTTTCATCGTCAAGATATTTATCTTCAGTAATAATTTTTTCTTTATTGTTTTGATCCACTAAAATTAATTTTGAAACTGAATTGGTGTCATCTTCAACTGATTTGGCTTGATATGAAATAGTTTTTTCTTGAGTATTTGTAGGCGTTTCTGTTATTGATTTAACGGTGTTATTGTCTGGTGTTTGTTGAACAATATTATTGTTTGATTGGATTTGATTAACTTTTGAATTTTTATTTTTTAAAATAAAATAAAAAGAAATAATTACTGTTAATAAAGCTGCAACTGAAATAAAAAATAAATATTTGAAAATATTTATTTTTTTTGGAGTGGGAAAAATAATTGGAGATTCAGTTGGTTGAGGAATATTAGTATCGAGATTGTTTGTATTTTCCATAATTAATTGTTTTTAAATAAGAGACCACCCCATTCAATTAAAGTGAAACCCTCACGAGCAGGAGCAGATAGTTTTTGAGGAATTAATTTAACTGGATTTTGTAAACCTTGAAATTCTAAAAAGATTCTAATCCTAGTATCCGGTTGAGGATTAACTGTTAATGGAGCTAAAATATCCATGTCTTTGGTTCCCAACCAAGTTAGACGAATAAAAGGAGTGGTGGGTAGTTTTGATTGCCAAAATTCCATAAAATCAGCTGATTCTTTTTGGTTTAACCCTAATTGTGATAATTGAGAATAAAGGGTGGAAATTAAATCTTTTTGAGCAACGACAATCCCCTTATTTTTATAATCTGGGTAAAGACCATTACCTAAACCTTCCCAAAATAAGTATGAATAGGTTTGATTTTGATAAATTAACTCTCCATTTGGTTTGGCTATTACCACCCATCCATCATTAGGATAAGTTGGTTCACTTTTAGTGATTTGAGCACCAACTTGAACTTTAATTTGGGTCTCTTTGGTAGGATATAAATAAATCACAGGTTTACCACATTCAGCCAAAGAAGAATAATTAGAATTTACAAAAATTTGCCAATCACCTGTTGGATCTTGTAAAAGAAAATGATTAGGGTTAGTTACAAATTCTTCTAAAGTAATTATTTTGGTGTTTTCATAAGATCGGGTTTGTTTATACTCAGCATAAAGTTTTTTAACAAATTCATTGTTTTTATTTTCTATTTTAAAAACACTTTTTCCGCTTTGAGTTTTACCTACTTGAATTTTATCGCCAAGTAAAGTTGAATCTTTTAAAATAACAGGGACACTTCCGAAGGTTTGAGTACCACATCCTGAAGAAATATTTTGTGTATAAACATCATTGTTAGTAGTCCCTGAGTTCCAAGTTATTCGAGGAATACTATCATCAGAAACCTCATTTTTATATTTATAACTAACTAAGGTGCCATCTTTCATTTTTAAATAAATGGTTCTACCAGCAACCTGATCAATGGAAATATTGTCCATTATACTAAAAGTATTTTTATATATTGATCCATAACTGGAATCGGCAATTTTTTGTAAATTTTTAAAATCAGATGATCTTTTTGACGAGGCAGAATCACTATCAAAAAGATAAAGAATATTGTCAGTACTAAGAGAAATATTTTCTAGTGGACTTAATTCCAATATTTTTATATCTGAAAATAAAAGACTACTAACCAAATATTCTTTTACACTTTCAAGATCTCGACCGCCAATCATGTTGGTTAACAAAAAAATACTATTATTATCCTTAATCAAACGAAAAATAATGGTTCCACCTGGGTCATTTGGATTAATATAGGCATTGATTAGTTGAGCCCCATTAGAAAAAACACCAACTTGAAAATATTCTGCACTAGAAATATCAAGATAAGGATATTCTTCAGAATTGATTTTTTCTGAATTAAAAATGCTGATAGCTGATATTTGTTTTGGTTGATCTAGCCAAGAAATGGATCCAAATTGAGAATATTCATAAGCGGTGGTAGGAGTGATTGTTGGTTGGTTTTGAGTAAAGTTACTGGTAATAGTAGTTTTACTTTTTTGATAAAAATACACAGCTGAAGTGATTGAGGCAGTTAGAATAACACCAATAATAATCCCCCCAGCTAAAACAATTGGAAATGTTTTTATTTTTTTAGGTGAAATTGGTTGAGAATTAATTTCTAAATTAGTTTCTAGTTGTGACTCTATAGGGTTAATATTATTTAATTCCATAAATAAATTTAACATAATTTAATTTATTTATTTTTTCTTGACCTCTTAAAAAATATGTAGCGCCATTTTTAATTTCGGTAGGGAAAAAAGTGAAAGTTGGTTTATTATCTGCAACAACAACAGTAACAACCATATCGTCGGCTAAATCAAAAGGTAAAATATATGATGATTTTGAAGAATAATTTAAATCAATATAATCGGTGCCATAAAAAAATCTTTTGCCAAGAGAATTTAGACTTTTTTTAGAGTCAATATTTTTAGAAATTAAATAAGTTTCAACTTTAGTAATTTTGTTTTTAAAAAAACTTCTTTGATAGAAACCTAAAACATGGCTAGTAGTTTCAATGTCAGGATCATTGGCTATCTCGCCAGAATTTGAATGATAAAATAAATCCCATTTATGGGCATTTTTTAATATTGAATACTTAGTTAAAACATATAAAGATTGAGGACTGTCAACTTCTAATTTGGGAATTTCAGTTAAATTTTGAGTGGATAAATCATAAATGCTTTTTTGATCATGAACATTAGCAAAAGCGGCTGGAAGATAATGAGAAAAATCGACTGAAGAAATTAATAAACAATCATAATTACAAACATTTTTTAATTCGTTAATTAAATTATTAAGCTTAGAAATGGGATAATTTTGACCAACTAAAATGGGAAAAACTTGAGAATTAGGCCAAACAAATTTAATATCAGGCAATAAATTATAAATAGCATGATCATTTTTGACGATACTATTTTGAAGAGATAAAAATGGTTTTAATTTAGTTTCAAGAGATGAATTGAATTTAATTTCACCATTGGAAAGATTCCAATTGAAATTAGAGTAAGAAATAGTATTTTGATAAGGCGAAAAATGATCGGGGCCAATGATAATAATTTTTTTTGTAACTGGTCTTTTTTGAGCAATGGTTTTAAAAAATTCTAAGCGTTTTTCTTTTACAATATTATGATGAGGAACAACAATGGCAATTGGTTGAAAATATAATTTAAATAAAAATATTAATATTAATAGTACTGAATCTAGTGAGATTAAAAATAAAATATTTTTTTTCATTTTAATTAACAACCCACTCTGGCTGAGCAAAATTTTTCATGTAAATTGGTAGTTGGTCAATTTTTATAAGTTGATTGTTTTGATAAGTTAATTTAATAGCCAAACCTTTTTTGGTTTCTTCACTCCATGATTGATCAAAAATAAAATTTCCAAGTGAATAAAAAACTGGTTTTTCACTAATATATTCAATACTTTGGACCCAATGTGGATGACCGCCGACAATAACATCAGCTCCAGCATTAATTAAATTTTTGGCAATTTCTTTTTGATTTGAGTTTGGAATTGAAACATATTCAACTCCCCAATGGACCATAATAATTAAAACATCAATATTTTTTTTATAATCTGAAATTAATGTGTAATCAGAATCTGTTGGTTTTTGGCTGACAAAATCAAAACCTAAAAACCCAAATTTTATTCCATTAATATTTTTGGTAATTAAATTTTCTAGTCCCACATAATCAATACCAGAATCTATTAGGTACTTTTTGGTCTGGTTAATTCCATCTTGACCATAATTTTTAGTATGATTATTGGCCAAATTTACAATATCGACTCCGGCATAGTTGAGACCGTTAATCATTTTAGGGTCGGTGCAAAATATAAAACCATCGTTTGATGTTGGACAATTTTTGGTAATTGGATTTTCTAAATTAGAAAATGTAATATCGGCACTTTTCACAACTTCGGCGACTTCTTTAAAAGGGTAATTGGGATTGTTTTTGGCTAAACTTGTACCCATTACACTTCTGCCCAACATAATATCTCCGGTTAATAATATGGTTGTAGTTTTAGTGCTAATTTCTGTTTTATTGATCGAAATTGAATTTTTATCTTTAAATTCAGTGGAAACGATTTGATAGTTATTTTTTGATTTAGGTGAAATGATTTTATATTTTTTATTTTCGGTAATTAAATAAATAGAAGCAATTATTATTAATAAGATTAATAAAGATAAAAAAAATAAATATATAAAAATATTCGATTGGAAAATATTAGTATCGAGGTTGTTCTTATTTTCCATGATTAATTATCATTTAATATTAAATTAAAATCAAATTAAATTTAAATTAGATATAATATTGCTTACAGATGGACAGTTTTTATAAAAAATATTATTTAGGGGTTAAAAAATTTGTCAGTCAAAAGATTGATGATGAAGGATTGGTGGAAGAATTGACTAATGATATTATGATGGCGGCAATGGTGTGCCGATCAAATTTTAATGGGGATTGCAATGAATTTAGTTGGATTTGTAGTATTGCTAAACATAAAATTATTGATTATTACCGAAAGAAAAAATTGAAAATGATTTTATTTTCAATATCAGATGAATTTGAGGAAATTGCTGATAAGGCTTTAACACCGGAAAGAGATGTACTTAAAAATGAATTAAAAGAAGAAATCAAAAAAACTTTAGCAGAATTAAGCAAAGGATATAAAGATATTCTACGACTTAAATATATAGAGGGAATGAAAATAAACGAAATTGCAATAAATTTAAAATTGACAGGTAAAGCGGTGGAATCAAAATTAATTAGGGCGAAAAAAAAATTTAGGGAGGCTTGGGTTTATGATCAAAAAAAGGATTAAAAAAATAAGTGAATTAGTTTTTTTGATAACGATAAGGCAGATTTGGAAATTGTTGTGTAATTTGTATCATATGATTGAACAACCCTTTTTGACGTTTAAAAAATTAATTGTAAAAGATAGGGATAAATCGCAGATGTTTTTAGTGGGAATAGTTTTTTTGATGCCGATTTTGGCTTATTCTGTGGCAAGAGTGGTTTGGGATTATTATCGATTTGGCCTAATTATTAATGGAGTTGGAATGTTTTTTTTAATAGTGAGTGGAATTGAATTTTTTTTATTGGCATATTTGGGATATTGGATAATTAGAGTAATGAGAAGCAAATGATTTTAAAATAGCTCTCGACTAAATTGCTATGATCAAAAATACGACAATTGAATTTACAAGTAGTGATAATATGGAATTTAGAGATCTGACTGATGAAGTAGAAAAATTTGTAGAAGAAAGTAAAATAAAAAATGGGAATGTTTTAATTTATTCAACTCATACGACTTTATCAATTTGCATTAATGAAAAAGAGAAAGGAATTGTGGCTGATTTTAAGAATTTAACTGATAAATTAATACCAAAAAATGCTTATTATGAACATAATGATTTAACAAAGAGAACTGAAAATTTAGTTTGTCAGTCGGGAGCGTCGGATTGTTTGAACGGGCATTCACATTGCACTCATTTATTGATGAGAAACTCGGAAACTATCCCAATTATTGATGGAAAAATGACATTGGGAATGTGGCAAAAAATTTTTGCAATTGAATTAGATTGTTGTCGGCCAAGAAAAGTTTTGGTACAAGTGATAGGAGAATGAGAAAGATTTTTAAGATAAAAAATTTGGGATGGACAATAGCTGGAATTTTATTTTTAATATTGGTTTTTAAAATTTTACAAAATAGAAATCAAAGAAAAGTAGTAAAAGAGAATATTAATCCAATTGAAAGACTAAAACTGGCAGTAACAACTCCTATTGTGAAACAAGAACAAGAATTAGTTGAAGTGGTAAAAGTAATTGATGGTGACACAGTGATAGTGAAAATTAACGGCAAAGAGGAATCTATAAGACTGGTTGGAATTGATACCCCGGAAAAAAATGAATGTTTTGAAAAAGAGGCAACTAAAAGAGCAAAAGAATTAATGGAAAATAAAAAAATAAAATTGGAGGCTGATAGTAGTCAAGATAATAAAGATAAATATGACCGATTGCTACGATATGTTTATTTAGAAGATGGAACTTTGGTTAATAAAAAATTAGTGGAGGAAGGATTTGGTATGGAATATACTTACAAAATTGATTATAAATTTCAGACAGAATTCAAAAAAGTAGAAAAAATGGCAAAAGAAAAAAAGATAGGAATGTGGGCGGATGGTGTTTGTGAAAATTTTTGACAAAAAAATAGCAGGTATACATTTAAAAAATGCATTGACCTGCCCGGTTTAAAATCGATAAAACTCACTGGGGATTAATTATTTTTATAGTTTTTTCGACACAATTGATGTGCCATGCGCTGCCTTTAGGAATAGGAAATGACTTAAGACTAGTTGTTTTTAATTGTTTACAGGCAAAATAATACGGTAATACATCGGTGTACTCTAAATGAGTGACTAAAATAAGAATATCAGCTTCTTCAATATATGATTGAATAAGATTAAAAACAGCTTTAAGGTCAAAATTATTATCTGGACATAATATTTCTTTGGTTTCAAAACGGATATTGAGTTTATTACTAATGATTTCAGCACTGTCTAAAGTCCTAATTGCCGATGATGAAAGAATCACAATTTTTTTATTTAGGGTGTAAGGCAATATCTCGTCTGCGAGGATATTGATTAACCTTATTCCTTCACTGTTAAGTTTCCCACTGCTAAAACTATAATCCCCATGTCTGACAAAAAAAACATCTTTAACCAAAAATAACACCTCTTTCTTTATTAGTTTTATTAATTTTAAAGGAACGATTTATTAATTTCTCTTAAAGACACTGATTAATAAAGTGAATGATTGTACTAAAAATTATAAAAAAATACCGGACATAATTTATGCTAATGCACAAACCTGCCCGGTTTAAAATGAAAATCAATAAAACTGACTACTTAATTATTTTAAATATTTTTGTATCTATGTTTAGTGAAGTTAAAACTACGAAGGTAGAAAAAGGGATTTTAATTTTACCGCAGTTTTCTTTTTTGTATTCAAGATTGTTTATTTTAATAACCAACCACATCAAAAATGTTCTCTGGACAACTAAATCTTTGATCTTAAGACTTAAATTTTCTGAAGAGGGTTCATTGCTATTACAAATATAACTATTTACGATTTTAGCTCTACTTACAACCCTTTCTATATCTCCATACTCATCTACATAATACAAATCTCCTTCCTTGGTATAGCCAACGTGGGCCACCTTGATTTTTTCATTGTTGGTAAGATGAAAAAATTCATCCAGCGTCGACGTTGGAATTTTCTTTGACATTGACAAAACCGCCTTTCTTTTTCTAAAACACAAACTGCAAAGTTTTATTGATTTTCAAGGAATTTATTAAAAAAGTCTGCAATAGACTAATCAATAAAGTAATTACATTATAACAAAAAAAGAGCCGGCGGTGTATACATATTTAATATGTAGTCTACCTACCGGCTTAAATCAATAAAACTAAAGGTTTTTATTTCGGTCGAAATTTAATTATTTTTGCTGTTGAGGTTGTTTGGAATTTTTTATTTTCTAATTTTTCCAACCTATGAATTAATTTTCTCTTTGTTAGTAGGGCTTTAAAAGTTGGTATGGCTGCGATCAAAAAAATAAGCACAAATGAGGTTATAATTTCGATCGGATGGGCTTTAATAAATTTAGGATTTTTGTCAAAAGCAATTAAGATGACTGTCGTAAAAATAAACAAAAAGCCAAAAACAAAACGCCAAATTTGTGGAAGTTCCTTAAGATCATTGTTGTTGAATTTTAAAAAAACCTTAATTTCTGCAGCTTCTTGTTGGTCTAAAGCCTCTTCCATATCTTGATAATCTTTTGGGTTCCGACAATACTTATAAGGATTATGTTTCGCCATTAAAATCTTCCTTTCTAACTTCAGTTTTATTGATTTTAAATGTGGGGATTTATTAATCCAGTCGCCTATTGTGGCCAGTTAATAAAGTGGTGGAATTGTACTAAAAAAAATGAAAAAATGCAAATTATAGGATAGAATTTATACTTGGAGACGCGGATGGGAGTCGAACCCATCTACGCAGTTTTGCAGACTGCTGTCTAACCGCTTGACTACCGCGTCAGATTGAAAAGTACTCTATTTTATCAAAAAAACCTACATTTAAGGAGGGATTTGATTATTTATCCGCGGATTAATTGTAAATTGGGGTTTTGATATATTTTAATCTATTGACGTGGTCCAGTGGTAGTGGGTATGATGGTGGACAGCCACTAGAAATAGTGTTTTATAGGTTATAAAATAAATGTCCTTTATAACAGGAAGATTAGATAATAGTGAAATAATCGAAAAACTGATTGCGGCTAACTACCCTACTGGCTTTAAAATGACAAAAATCAAAGCACAGGAGATGGTGGAAATGTTTTGGAGAATGGATGCTTACAATAGTTTGATTTCTAGGGAAATATATTTGAATTATTTGATTGAATTTATTAGGGATAAAAAAAGAGTTCCTGATTCAAGATTTGATTTTTTAAATTATGTTTTTGATAAATTAATACCTGACAATTTACTACTAGAGAAACTTGACGATTTGGCGATTAATATGGAATATTTTCAGGCAAATGAAATCCATAAAGATAGATTTTTATGGTTATCAAAAGAAGATGGTGTTGTCGAAGACGAAATTAATTATTTATACTCTCAAAAAATAATTGAAGATAGACCGGATCAAAAAGATAAAAAAATTTTAAAAACTGGATTTTATCACCATATTATTCAAGAATTTTTGGCTGCAAAGAATTTTTTAAGAACTGAGCCGATAAAAAAACTTGATTTTTTAGCTATAGTTAAAAAAGATAAGTTTGAAGCGATAAATCCAAGTTGGTATGGGGTTATAAGATTCTTGTTAGAAACTGACACTCGTGATTTAGTTTTAGAGTGGCTTTTAAATTTCTCAAAAAGTCACAAAGATACAGTTGATGAATATTTTTCTAATGCGATAACTTCAATAGAATCTAATTTATTAAAAAATGAAACTAAAACTGAAATTTTTGAATTAATTTTCCAATCTTATTGGGATAAAACAATCTGGATTTCAAATTGGTCAATTGAGCAGCTTTCAAAATATGCCTCAAAAGAGCAAATACTGTCATTAGAAGAAAAAATTAATATTAAAGGAACTAGAACTGAAAATATTGTTAGATGGGGAAATATTTTAGAGATTTTAGAAGGTGTTTTTGAATTCAGAAAAGAAATTTTAACTAAAGAAAGTCTGATTTTTTGGAAAGCTAAATTGATTGAGCTAATTAAAAATGACGATAAAGAAAATGGAGTTCTTAAAAGAAAATCTTTGGACGTTTTGGCATATTACAAAGACCCAAATCTAATTCCTGAACTTAAAGAAATATGTTTCAGTCACAGTGATTCTCTGGTGAAAGAGGCATTCGTGAGATTTTGTGGAAATACGGATCCAAATAATCATGAATCGATTAAGGCTGTGGTTGATGGAATAAATAAACATGGAATTGATATTTATGGTAGATATGCATTGTATAAAATAACCTCAAAAACAGGAATAAAAGAATTATTAAACTTTTTTGCCACTGAAGTTAGTTTTTTGAGTGAATTTTTAGACAAGGAAAGTATTTTTAATAAAGAAAAAGATCCACGTGATGAAATAATTATTAAAAGAATCAGAAAATATTTTGATAAAGATATTTCTAAATTACTAAAAAATATTATCGCTTTGGCTTTTAGTGAGAACCGTTATTATCGTTTTAATGAATCATATTTCATCAAAAAATTAGCCGAAATAATATCAGATAAGGAAAAAAGATATTTATTTGAACTTTTAGAAAATTTAAAAAACAGTGGAGAGAATAAATCTGAGTTGCTTTATAACTATGTTGATTTAATGGCTTGGATAATCCAAAAAGAAGATTTGAGAAAATTTTTTACTGAAATAAAAGAAATTGATAATGATAGTGACCGATTTGCAAATATGACAGTTTGGCGAGTTGGATGGTATAGAAAAGATGATGGGGTAAAAATTAAAGATGAAGCGGTAAGGCTTCAATTGATAGAAGATATTAAACAGGAAAAAGTTGTTGAAGATCCGGTTGATAGTAAATATAAAGAGTTTAAAAAATTACTTGAACCAGGAGATAACCGATATTTTCCAACCGTTTTTGAATATTATAATCAAAATCAAAAAGAGCTTGAAAGTAAGGTCTCAAAAGAGGAATTAACAAGATTAAAAAACTTAGCCGTTGATGAAATTTTGGAAAAAGCCAAACCACAAAAAGTAAAGGTAAAAATAAATACTTTTGGTGTCGATGGGGCAAAAAATTACAATATTACTGACTATGTCAAATATTATGGCGACGCAATGCGAACAACTCAAAAATTAAACCCGGATAAATTAAAAAAATATTATCAAGATTTTATTGATTTTATTCCATTTGCCTACTCCGACGACCGTGTGACCGTTGGTGAAATAGTTGGAAAAGTAGACAGTTCAAAGTTGGAAAGAATTAATAAAATTTATTTAGATAAAAATGATGATACTGGATACTTATTACCATCGGCCTACGTCGAATTTGTTCAATTCAATTTAAAAAAGAAAACCGACAAAAATGAAGTGGTTAAAGTACTAAAATCTTTTATTGGTGATTCAAAAGTTTCTGGTTATGACCAAAGACATGCATTAAAAGTATTGGGAAAATTTATCAAAAAAACTAAAGAAGAGAAAAAATACTGTGAAAGTATTTTTACTGATGGTGTTAAAAGTGAAGATGAAACTAAAAGAAATTTAGCGGAAATTGCTAATAGAATTTTAATTAGGAGATTTGGTGACGAGGTGTCAATTGACTGGAGAATTGACCGAATTAAAGGTAAAAAAGAAGAAATAGAGGGATTGACTATTCCAACTGGTGTGGTTCATGAAGTTGGACCGGCAGAAAACGAGACCAATGATTTCTATTTTGCTGGGCCGATAATGAAGTTAAAAAATCCAAAATATCTTGATAAATTAATTTCCTTATTGGATTTGTCTGTTGAAAGATTAAACACTAATGAAAGACAAAAGGTTTGGCCTTTTGTAAATTATTTATGGAATATATTTTTTGGATATTTGGGGAATATTGAATTGGATTCTAGACTAGAAGCAATAGAAAAAACTAAAAAATGGCTTAGAAAAAATCAAAATATTGAAGATATAAATTGGTTAAATACAAAAATTGAAGATGTTCAGAAGAAATACCTTCAAGAGATTGCAGGAACTATTCCTTACAACTCCATTATGGGGGTATTTAAATGAGTTTAGGAATAAATCAAGAAAGGACTACTTTTGACCCATTAGAATGGGAAAATAATTTACCTCTTGTTAATGCAACACAAGAGACTGCCCTTTATAAGAAAAGGCAAGAGTGGAGAAAACAAGAAAACGGTTTCTTAAAGACAAAACAATTTTTTGAGTATTACATGGATGGGTGGTTGATTGACCCAGATATGTTGTTTTTTTGTAGACAAATAGGTTGGATAGATAAAAAAGATAAAATAACAAAATCAGGTAGTGACGTAATTAAATCATTAGAAGGAGATAAGTGGCTTATTTTTTGTACGACAAAAATCAAAGAGATTTCTCGAAAAAAAAAGGAAATCGAGAGATTGTTATTAAAGGATGACTTTAAATATGGTTTGATAAGAGCTGAAGGGAATAAAATAATTTTTTGGTTTGCTAAATTTTTAGAACTGTTAGGTTTAGCGTCTGAAGATTTAAATTCAGAGAAAGATAAATATGCCCAGTACGCCTTTAAACTGGGTGAAAACGGAATAGAAGTTTTGACAAACGCAATGATTGAAATAAATAGAGAAAAGAAATCTAAAATTTTTGGTGGTTTTTTGAAAAAGTTTTTACGTAATACATTAAGTTGGATTTTAAGATGGTTATTAGTTATTTTTATAGTTTCTATATTAATTTGCTTTCTCTGTAAAATCGGTGTTATTAAAATTTCTAATTTTTTAGAATTTTTGAAGAAATTACTTCCGATAGTATTGGATTTGAATTAAAAACCCTCCGATTAGGGAGGGTTTTTAATGAAAAGACTTTGATTTACATCATGCCGCCCATACCTCCCATGTCGGAAGATGAAGAACTACAACTGCAAGATTTTTCTGGAGCATCAGTGATTAACACGTCGGTGGTTAAAATCATTTGACCAACAGAAACAGCGTTGGTTAAGGCTGATTTGGTAACTTTGGCCGGATCAAGAATTCCAGCGGCAATCATAGAACCCATTTTGCCGGTGGCAGCATTGTAGCCGTAATCTGATTTGGAATCAGCGGAAACTTTATCTTTAATTAAATTAAAAATATAACCACCGTCTTCACCAGAATTTTGAGCCAACATTCTGACTGGTTGCTCGAGAGCGTATTTTAAAATATCAATTCCGACCTGTTCTTCGGCGGAATCGGTTTTAATGGAATCGAGTTTAAGAGAAGCTTTAAGTAAGGCAACTCCACCGCCAGGAAGAATTCCCTCTTCAACAGCAGCCTTAGTAGCTTCGATGGCATCTTTGACTCGCTCTAATCTTTCTTTCATTTCAACTTCAGTGGCACCGCCAACTTGAATGACAATGGCTCCACCAACTAGTTTGGCAATTCTTTCTTGGAATTTTTCTTTGTCGTAATCAGAATCAGTTTTACTGAGCTGAGCGCGAAGTTGAGAAACTCGAGCTTTAACATCAGCCTCGGAGCCAGCACCACCGATAATGGTAGTTTTATCTTTGTTGGCAGTAACAGAATCGGCATGACCACAATATTCTTGTGGTTCGGCAGTGTCGAATTTAATGCCAAGATCTTCAGAAATAACCATACCACCGGTTAAAACAGCAATATCTTCAAGCATAGCTTTCCTTCTGTCTCCAAAACCTGGGGCTTTGACAGCTAAGATATTGAAGGTGCCACGAATTTTATTAACGACGAGGGCAGCTAAAGCTTCACTGTCGATATCGTCGGCAATAATAACGATATTTTTGGTTAACTTCACTAATTTTTCTAAAAATGGCAAAAATTCTTGAAGAGAACTAATTTTTTTATCGGTTAACACGATATAAGGATTATCAACTAAAGCTTCCATGGTTTCAGTGTTGGTGGCAAAATAGGCCGATAAAAAGCCTTGATCAAATTCCATCCCTGAAGTTTCTTTGGTATCAAGAGTCATACCTTTACCTTCTTCGGCAGTGATTAAGCCATCTTTAAATTTAACCATAGATTCGGCAATTATTTTACCAATTTCGGGATCACCGGCAGAAATAGTGGCAACTTGTTCAATTGAATCCTGGTCGTTTGATTTGATCTCTTTTTTCATTTTATCAAGTTCTTCGATAACAACCTTGAGTCCTTTTTCTAAGCCTTTTCTAACAATCATGGGGTTGGCGCCAGCAGTAACATTTTGAAGACCCTTGTTGACAATGGCTTGAGCTAAAACAGTGGCGGTGGTGGTGCCATCACCAGCGATGTCATTAGTTTTGGAAGCGGCTTCTTTTATTAATTGAGCACCCATATTTTCATATGGATCCTGGAGTTCGATTTCTTTGGCAACAGAGACACCATCGTGTAAAACTGTTGGACCACCCCATTTTTTATCGATAGCAACATTACGACCTTTTGGACCAAGAGTGGTAATGACGGCATTGGCTAAAATGTTAACTCCATTTAAGATTGATTGACGGGCATCTGCCCCGAATTTTAGTTGTTTTGACATAAGTGTTTTCTCCTTTTAAATTATTTTATGATTGCCATGATGTCGTCGAATTTTAATAATAACAAATCGACGGAATCTTCCTTGTATTCTTTGCCACCCCATTCTTTATAAACGACAATATCGCCTATTTGACAAGGGGATTTAACTTCTCGACCATCAATAAAAGTGGCATCACCAATGGCTAAAACTTTTCCTTGTTGAGGTTTGTCCTGATGAGATTCAGGGAGAACAATGCCGGAGGCAGTGGTGGATTCTTTTTTTTGTGGTTCGACTAATAAAAAGCCAGGAACCGGATGGATTTTGGTCATAAAAATATTTTTAAAAAATAATCGTGTATACGATTTTAGCACGAAGAATATCGAGTAAAAATTGATAAAATTAAGCGTGAAAATGAAATTAGAAAAAGTTAAAGTTTTTGGAAAATATATTTTTTATTATCTGCCAGATGATAAATATGTGGGACAAAGAGTGGCGTTGGAAAAATATGAACCGTATTTGACTGATTTAATGTTGTCAAAAATAAAAGCTGGAGATGTCGTTTTGGATATAGGAGCAAATATTGGCTATGATACGGTTTTATTTGCTGACAAAGTTGGTAACAATGGAAAAGTAATTGCGATTGAGCCGGATTCAATTAACTTTGAAATTTTGCAAAAAAATATTAAAGAAAATAAATTATTTAATGTGGTGGCAGTGCAAGCGGCAATGGGAAGTGAGAATAAAAAAATGGGGATTTACGAGTCTAAAGAAAATTATGGAGATCATAGGATGTGGGGAAATGGGCCGTCTGTTCCTGTTTTTTGTAGGAGGTTGGATGATTTATTAAGAGAATTAGAATTTACAAAAATTGATTTTATTAAAATGGATGTCCAGGGGTTTGAGCCATTGGTGATTGAAGGCGGAAAAGAAACAATAGAAAAAAGTAAACCAATAATATTTTTTGAATATTGGCCATGGGGGGCAAAAAATGCCGGCTCGGAGATTAAAGAAATGATAGAATTTTTTAGAAAAATTTATAAAAAAATATTTTGGGTGGATGAATATATTCAAATCCACTTCCCTGCCTCACAAAAATTTTTGGATAAAAAGTATAGTGATAAAAATGAGGACGATTATGGAAATTTATGGGTTAAAAGTGAGATTAATTTTAACGACCGCTTGGGACAATTTAAGAGTTTTTGGATAAAAAAATTAGTCAAAAGAATTTTAGGACGACCGGAGACATAAAATAATTAATAGTTACTAGTTAAGAATTAATAATTTAAGATTTTGTATAATGGGCTATGAGTAAAATAAAAAATATTTTTGCACGAGAGATTTTGGCTAGTGGTGGAGCCCCAAGTTTAGAAGTGACAGTCACATTAGAATCGGGATTAATTGGGGAGGCATCAGTAAGTTATGGAGCATCGGCTGGATCAAAAGAAGCGACAGTATTAGTGGATGGTAATATGGCTCGATATAACGGTAAGGGAATGTTAAGGGCAATTGAGAATATTAATACTATTATTAAAGAAAATTTGGTGGGGATGGAAGCCGGAGAACAAAGAAATATTGACCAAAAAATGATTGAATTGGATGGGACTGAAAATAAATCTATTTTGGGTGGAAATGCAATTTTGGGAGTGAGTTTGGCTGTGGCTCGTGCAGAAGCGAATGAAGAGAATTTGCCTTTATATAAATATTTGAGAAAAATTTATGGAATTGGCGGAACTTCGTCTAGCGACTTCGATACGGTGAACTGGACTTTACCAAAACCAATGATGGTGATGATTGAAGGGGGAAAACATGCCGATGAAACGACTGATTTGCAGGAATTTATGATTGGAGCGATGGGAACGAAAACAGCGGCCGAAAACGTGAGAATGGAAATGGAAATTTATAACGCTTTAAAAAAGATTTTGAAGGCGGAAAAATTATCAACTAATGTGGGAAATGAAGGCGCTTTTGCTCCAAATGGAATTTCTTCGAATGAAAAACCAATGGAGTATTTTGTTGAGGCAATTAAAAATGCTGGTTATATTCCAGGGGTTGATGCTGGAGTGGGAATTGATGCAGCGGCATCGGAATTTTTCAACGAGGAATCAAAAATGTATGATTTGAAATTAGAAGGAAAAATTTTAACGAGTGAAGAATTGATCAACTATTATTTGCCATGGATTGAAAAATACCCAATTGTGACAATGGAAGACATGTTGTCGGAATTTGATTGGGAAAGTTGGCCAAAATTAGTGGAAAAAATTAATGGGAAATTTCCATTGATCGCTGACGATTTGACAGTGACTAATACAAAACTATTGCAAAAGGCGATTGACATGAAGGCAGCGACAGCGATTTTAATTAAATTAAATCAGGCGGGAACTTTAACGGAAACTGTGGATTGCTGCCTTTTGGCCAGACAAAATAATTTGATGACGATGCCAAGCCATCGCGGCGGTGGTGAAACGAATGATACTTTTATGGTGGATTTGGCAGTGGCAGTTGGGTCGGATTATATTAAAGTTGGACCGACTCGAGGGGAAAGAGTGTGTAAGTATAATAGATTAATGAGGATAGAGGAAGAATTAAAAAATGAATAATAAAAAAGTAATTTTGATAATTAGAGATGGTTGGGGTTATTCAACTGATTCTTATGGTAATGCTATTATGGCGGCGAAAGTGCCAAATAATGATAAATATTTAGCCCAATGTCCATCGGCCTTATTAAAGTGCACCGGCGAAGATGTTGGGAATCCAAAAGGATCGCAAGGTGGGAGTGAGGTTGGCCATTTGACGATGGGAGCCGGAAGAATCGTGTGGCAACCACAGGAAACGATTAATAATGCTATTAGTGATGGGAATTTTTTTAAAAATCCAGCCTTATTAAAAGCAATTGAAAATTGTCGAAAAAATAATTCCACTTTACATTTGTCAGGATTATTGTCAGATGCTGGAGTTCATTCTGACGTGAATCATTTGTATGCTTTATTAAAATTGTCTAAAGATAATGGTTTGGAAAAAGTTTATATTCATTTAGTGTTGGATGGACGAGATGTTCCCGAAAAATCGGCAAAAAGTTATGTTGAACAATTAAATAAAAAAATAAAAGAAATTGGGGTAGGTAAAATTGCCACAGCAGTAGGAAGATATTATGCTATGGATAGGGATACTAATTGGGAAAGAACTGAGAAAGCAGCTGGTTTGTGGATTAAAGGTGAGGGTTATGAAGCAATGGACGCAATTGAAGCCATAAATTTGGCTTATGAACGAGGCGATGAAACTGATTATTATGTACAACCAACAATAATTGATAAAAATGGATTATTAAAAAATGGTGATTCATTTATTTGGTTTAACTTTAGAACTGATAGATCTCGCCAAATTACAGCGATGATAACTAGGCAAACACTTTGCCCAACTGAACTGCAAAGTAATTTGGATTTGGTTTGGGTTTGCATGGGAACATATGATAAATCTTGGGATTTACCAGTCGCCTTTTTATTGGAAAATGTAAAAAATAATTTGGGTGAAGTTTTGTCGAAAAATAATAAAAAACAAATTAGAATTGCGGAAACTGAGAAATATGCTCATGTGACTTTCTTTTTTGATTCTCAGCAAGAAACAGCATTTGCTGGTGAGGATAGAATAATGGTGCCTAGTCCAAAAGTGTTGTCTTATGATTTACAACCGGAGATGTCAGCACCGCAGGTGTCAGAAAAAGTATTGGAAGTAATTGGTAATTACGATTTTATTTTGGTTAATTTTGCTAATGCGGATTTGGTGGGACATAGTGGAAAATTTGAGGCGGTTAAAAAAGCTTGTGAAGTGGTAGATGAACAAGTAGGTAAAATTGTAAATAAAGGAATTGAAAATGATTATGTGGTAATTGTGGGAGCTGATCATGGTAACGCTGAAAATATGCTTTATAAAGATGGTGGGGTTGATGTGTCTCATGGTTTTAATCCAGTTAAGTTTTCTTTTATTGGAATTGATGGCCAAGTTAAAGATGGTGGATTAAAAGATGTGGCACCAACAATTTTAGAATTAATGGGAATAGAGAAGCCAGTGGAAATGACAGGAGAAAGTTTAATTGAAAAATAAAATAAAAATATTAGCGCCGGCGGGAAATTTTGAGTCACTGATGGCGGCAGTAAATGCCGGAGCCGATGAGATTTATTTTGGAATTGGAATTTTAAATATGAGAGCGGCGGGGGCTAATAATTTTTCTATTAATGACTTAGAAAAAATTAGTCAAATTTGTAAAAAAGCAAAAATAAAAGCTTGGGTGACTTTAAATACAGTGGTTTATGATGAAGAAATTGAAGAAATAAAAAAGATTTTGGACAAAATTAAAAAAACTGGAATTGATGGGGTTATTGCCTCTGATTTGGCAATTATAAAATTGGCAAACGAAAAGAAAATTGAAGTTTGTGTGTCGACCCAAATGTCAGTGTCGAATTTGGAAACAATAAAATTTTTAAGTAAGTGGGTGGATAGAATTGTCTTGGCCCGAGAATTAAATTTAGAACAAATTAAAAAAATAGTTGAGGGAATTAAAAAAGAAAAAAATAAAGGACCAAAAAAGCAATTAATTGAAATTGAAGTGTTTGGACATGGAGCAATGTGTGTGGGAATTTCGGGTCGATGTCAAATGAGTTTATTTCATCAAAATTTGTCGGCTAACCGAGGAAAATGTGTGCAAATGTGTCGACGAAAATATGAAGTGATGGAAATGGAAACCGGGAAAAAATTAATTCTTGATAATAATTTAATTATGAGCCGAAGTGATTTGTGTACGATTGGATTGTTGGATAAATTAGTGGAAACAGGAATTAGTACTATTAAAATTGAAGGTCGAGCTAGAAGTGCTGATTATGTGGATACAGTGGTGAGGGTTTACAAAAAGGCATTGAAATTAATTGAAGAAAAAAAATATGATAAAGCCATTAAAGAAAAATTATTGGAGCAATTAAAAACAGTTTTTAATAGAGGATTTTCTGAGGGTTATTATTTAGGAAGAAAGGTAGAAGAATGGGCCCAAGGAGAAAATAGTTTGGCGACAGAGAAAAGAATATTGTTGGGTAAAATTGATCATTATTATCCAAAAGTTAAAATTGCCGAAATAAAATTAACCAACAGTGAACGAGTAAATAATGGCGACAACTATGTGATTATTGGGCCAAGCAGTGGTGTAATTAGAGGAAAATTTTTTGGAATAAAAATGGATAACAACATCATGACTTTTAAGGTTGAAGAAAAAGTGAGGAAAAGTGACAAGTTGTTTATTTGTCGATAATTTTTTTATTTATCTCTTAAATAAAATTGAGTCCCCGCTCTAATTAATGTAGCACCGACGATGGCAATAATAAAAATTGGATCGACAATTTGGTTAATAAAAGCTCCAATCAATAAAACAAAAATCATAAACCAGAGGGCGTTTCTATCGGCAATGGCTTCATGAAGTCTTTCTCTTTCGTCTTTTTTAATTTGGGACATGATATGAATAATATCGATTATAAATAAAGCGATTAAAGTTAAGATAAAAATATTTTTGATATTTTGATCTAGAGAAATTGAATTAATAAGGGCTATTGGGGCTACAAATAAGACTATATAAAGCCACCCTTGCCAAGTTACTGGAGTTAATCCCCAACCAGTATATTTTCTAATTTTGAACCATTTTGCTTTTCCAATCATAATAAAAACCCTCCGCCCCGCTCTGCGGGGCACCTCCCTTAACAGGGCGGCTTAAATTAATAATTAAAATATAAACAAATTATCAATTGATGTTTTTAAAATTTTAGCCACATCATGGGCTAATTTTAGTGAGGGGTTGTATTTCCCCTGCTCGAGAAAAACGATTGTTTCTCTTCTGACTCCAACCAAATCAGCCAACTGCTCTTGAGTTAGATTTAATTTGGCTCGATATTCTTTAATTTTGGTTTGCATAATTATTTACAAGGGATAGTGGGAGCAGAAAAGTCAGGATGGCCATGTTGAATCCATTCCCCTTTTTGGCAAACCCAGTTATCTTCACCTGAGAATAAACGAACAGTAAAAATTCCTAAGAATATGGCTAAAATTATAATAAAGACAATAAATTTGCTTTTGCTTGGAGTGAATTTAATTTTATTTATAAATTTATAAATAAGACTGTAAATTAGCATAAGAGCACAAGTTGAATAGGCTAAAGTCAAGGCAATTGGCTCATAGCTGGGATTTAGATTTTTGAAGGCATATAAAATAAACATAGCAATAACAGCAATCCAAGAATAAATTTGGATAGCCCAACTGGCAGATTTACCCGTAAGGGCATAATCACGCTCATCAGCAACAACTTCCTTAACTTGACGACGAAGAAAAAGTAAAACTAAAGAACCAATGGCTACAGTAGAAATAGACATTAAATAATTTTCCAAGACGATTGATTGGCCAACAACAATGGAAATTATTATAACTATAGCTAATCTGATTTGATTATATTTTTTAAGTGTCATATTAATTGTTAATTAATTCTAACTATATGTTAGATCTAGTTAACATATTTGTCAAGGGATTAAATTTTATATGATAAGCTGATTTATGATTTTTATAAAAATAAGTAAAAAAATTTGGTCAAGTTTTTTAAAATTTGTGTTATTAACAGCATTGATTCATATTGGAGTGTTGGTTTTTAGTACAATTAAAAACGGGAATATAAAATTTTTGAATTATTTTCAAATCTTAGGATTAACCCAATTTTGGCCAAAAATTACTAATGGTTGGATTAGCGATATAATATCGGCGGTAATTATGATTTTGATCATAATTAGTTTTTTAACAATTCCTTTGACAAAAAAATTTGACCGACAGTTTACAAAGTAGATAAAAAAGTTTATTATTTGATAATGCGGAAAGTGTTATTTTTATTACTGTTTTTGGCTAGTTTTTTGGGATTGATGATTATAAGTCAGCCGTGGTGGCCAAAATATCTTTCTTTTCAGAAAGAAATTGATCCGAACACTATATCTGAATACTACGATCCTTTGGCACGAGTGGGAATATTTAATAATAAGGAAGTGAATATACCACAAGATCAGCCACAAGTTTTAGGAGAGACATATATGGCTATGACAAATAATTCAAATAAATATATTGAAGTTGATTTAACTTCTCAGAAAGTTTATACCTATGAAAATAGTCAAAGACTTAAGGAATATATTATTTCTTCGGGAAAATGGGGAAGAACTCCGACTGGAGTTTTTAAAATATGGACTAAAATTAGATCACAAAAGATGTCTGGTGGGTCTAAGTTGACAAATGATTATTATTATTTGCCTAATGTTCCATATATTATGTTCTTCTATAATAATGTATATGCAAAAAGAGTTGGTTTTAGTTTACATGGCACCTATTGGCATAATAATTTTGGAGTGCCGATGAGCCATGGATGTATTAATATGAAAACGGCCGATGCGGCGGAAATTTTTAATTGGGCTGAGATTGGGACAGAAGTGAGAATCTATGGAAAATATGAGTATAAAAAAACAGCGATGAAATAAATTTTATGAAAAAACTGATGGTAGTTAATGATTTAATGCAAACAGACTATAGGTATTATTTAACTGAACCTGAAGGTGAACGATTTAATCCAACATTTAAACCAGAATTAACTCCAGAAGAAATGTTGGGTATGGGAGTTTTTGGAGGTAAATATATGACTGACTGTCAAAATGAATTCCCGAAAGATTGGTTTAAAAAAGAAAAATTGTGTCATGAATTTCATGACCCGAAAATTAATTTTTTTGAAGTAAACGCTAGCCAACCATTAAGTGTTTGGAGAGAAAAAGGTTGGATTTCTAAAGATGACCCAAGAGGTTGGTTCCAATGGTATTGCCGATATTATTTGGGGAGAAGATGCGAAGATGATGAAATACAAATCAAAAGATGGTTGGCAATGAAAAGACATATTGGTCAACTTAGAAAAAACTGTAAAATTAGAGATTTTAAATGTAGACCAATTCAAAGACAAGCATTATTGCATTGGGCTTACGATTCGAGAAAAATGTAATAAAAGACTGTATTTTAATAATTTTCTGAACACAAAACCATTTTATTTTCAGGAAGGAGAAATTTACGGGATGGTTTTAATTCTTCAATAAATTCTGGGGTGTGGCTGACGATAATCATGGCGCCTTGATAAAATTTTAGAGCTTCAAGAATTAGTCTTTGAGAAAGAACATCAAGATAAGTGGTTGGTTCGTCGAGAATTAAAAGATTGTAATTTTTGGCTAAAAGAGTGGCAATTGAAAGACGGGTTTTTTCGCCACCAGAAAGAGTAGAAATTTTTTGGAAAACTTTTTGACCGGGAAATAAAAAACGACCTAATAAACAACGAAGTTGGGGTTCGGTCATTTCACATTTATCTTTGACCGTTTCTAAAAGATTTTTATCCATGTCAAAAGTTTCAAATTCTTGGGAATAATAACCAATCTTTAATTTTTCATCTTTAATAATTTCACCAGAATCTGGGTTTAACATGCCCATTAAAATTTTAATTAAAGTACTTTTACCAGCGCCATTTTGACCCATGAGAGCAACTCTCTCGCCTCTTTTTATATCAAAATTAATATCAATTAAAATTTTCTTTTCACCATAAGACTTACATAAATTTTTGACCATAAATGGCACTTCACCTACCCAGGCTGGCTCGGGTAATTGCATGTTAATTTTTTTAACACTTGGTGGCATTTCTGGCAGCGCAACGACTAATTTTTCGATTCTTTTTTGCAAATTAAGTTTTTGGCGAACACCTTTTTCTGATCGATTGCCAGAAATTCTGACTAAACCTTTTTTCATATCAACAATCTTACGTTCTTGAACATGAATTTGATTGACTAAAAGAGTTTCTCTTTCGCCTTTTAAATTAACATAATTGCTGTAATTGCCGTTATATTCAGTAATTTGTTTAGTTCGTTTGTCAACTTCGATAATTTTATCGATGTTTTTGTCGAGTAATTTTAAATCATGAGAAATAATAATTAGAGTTTTTGAATAACGACCTAAAAAATTCATCATCCAAAGTTTACCTTCGACATCTAAAAAATTAGTGGGTTCGTCGAGAAGTAAAATTTCTGGCTCAAAGATTAAAGCCCTGGCGATGGCTAATTTGGTTTTTTGACCACCACTTAAAACTTGAGGTTTGCCGTCAAGAGTTAGGCGAGATAATTCTAATCGAGAAAGCATTTTTAAAATTTCATAATCTTGTTTTTGCCAATAAGGATCGATATAGTCACGAATTGATTCGGCTTTTTCCATGGTGGCATCGTGCTTAACTTCTTGAGGAACAGACATAACATCGCCAACAATCTCGAGACTGCCATCATCAATACGATCTTCACCGGTAATTAAATTGAAAAGAGTGGATTTACCAGAACCATTGGCTCCAACTACACCAACCTTACTATTTTTGGCAACATAAAAGTTAGCCCCTTCAAAAATGTTCTCTTTGCCGTAAGAATAAAATATGTTTTTTGCCGAAATCATCCTATGATTGTATCATTGTCTACTTTGCATTCGGGTATATAAGACTAAGTCTGAATATTTTGTCGGAGGGTAGAAATCCAGAACTCTTTTGTCCTTATAACATGACTACCTCTTTTTTGTCTTATTTTACTAAATGGGTGTATTCTTATCTAAGTTAGACTATTTTTTTTGGTTTAATTATTAAAATTAATTAAAAAAAATGTTCAAATTATGGAAATAATAATTGGAATAGTATTTTTTGTCTTGATGTTAGTTTTCTTTATTTTTTTTGGTTCACCAATATTACATTTTTCTTCACAAATGACTGGTAGTTCTGCTCTTGTTTTTATTACTAATATTAGGTTAATTATTTTTTTAATAGTTATCTCTGAAGTTGTAGTACTAATTTATCGTTGGCGCAATAAAATTTTACTTAAAAAACACTTATTTGTAATTTCTTTAAGTTTATTAATTAGCTATATTGGAACTGTTGTGGTAGGAGTGTTGGGATATATGTTTTTTCTATCTGGACAAAACATGTCTTCAGAAGGAGGGGCAGGAGCTGGTTTTGCGTTAGCTTTTATGGTGGCATCTGCCATTTTTTTAATTGGAAATATTTCTGCTGGTTTAGTTTTCTTTTCGATATATACCTGGTTTTTTAATAAACTAACGAAATTTTCTACAAAATCTGTCATTGTAAAAATTATTATTATTTCGATAATATTTTTTGTTTTATCATTGCTAACCACTTATGTTAATAAGATTTTCAATTTGAACACAAATACAATTTTTAATGTTACTTCTGAAATTAATCTGGGCAACGATATGACTTTTGCTACTGATAATAAAATATATTTTATAGATAAAACGGAAAATTATAAAAATAATGGTCTTAAAGAGTATGATGTATCTACAAAAAAAATAAAGGAAATTGATAAGAAGGCAATATCGATTAAAAATCATGACAACAACTATTTATACTATAATGTGCCTGAAGCTGGTACTGGTCATAGTACGGTAGTAAAACGCCTAGCTTTAACCAAAAATTCAACAGATTCAACCCTAACTGTTTGTAAAATTGATAAAACAAATCCTCAATGCAATGATAATACTTTAATGTCGATACAATTTAATAATCAAGGTTTGGCAATAAATTCTCAAGGTGAGACTATTGATTATAATGGAACAAATCTAGGTTATTCCTATATGGATGGAAATTATTATTACCTATCTAATGGAAAAACTATTGATAATAATAAACATATGTCCATCCTTGAATATTATGACAGTATTTCCAATAAAAATTATGAAATAGGTAATATGGAAGATTGTGAAAATATTAATGATTTATGTAAATATATAAACTATAAAAACTTTCTAATTTTTGCAAACACTTATGGTTTAACAATAATTGATCTTGATAAAAAGGAGATAACTAAAAAAACACTTGCAAATGTTAATGGTGTAATAAAGTTTGACGATGATTCTATTACTACTGAATTTAATGATATATATGACATTAGGAATGATAATAATATTGCCTATTTTTTATCACATGATGATGTTTATCCTAATGGATCTCTAAAAATAATTAAATATAACATCATCACTGATGAAGCATATTTATCTGATGAAAAATATAAAAAAGCAATTATCTCGGATAAGAACATCTATTATGATGGGTTGATTAATATAAAATCCAAAAAATTAGCAGATTTAACCTATAAAAAAATAGGTGTCCTTAAGTAGTTAAATATTGAGCGGAGGGTAGAGGATTTGAACCTCTGCGGGTTTCCCCACACGCTTTCGAGGCGTGCGCCATAAACCACTCGGCCAACCCTCCATTTTTTAAAGAGTGCGCCTACCAGGAATCGAACCTGGATCAACGGTTCCGCAAACCGCTATTCTATCCATTAAACTATAAGCGCAAATAAATCATATGAATTATACCAAATAAAGTCTATTTTTCCCGTTTTTCCCAAGGCATTTTATCGTTCCACCACTTGGCCAATTTATCAACAAAATTTGGCGATGATTCAACTAAAGGTAATTTTTTTAAAACAATTTTTTTTATTTCTTCTTTGTCAGATTCTTTAATAACAAAAGAAATTTGTCGAGGAACTCTTAGATTAGTTTCAAATTCTAAAAGCTCAACGTTAAGACTTTTCCTGAACCAAAATCTTAATAAAATGTCCCAACTATATTTTGAATCACCAAAATGAATTCCCCTGTTGGTAATTTTATATTTAACTTCTTGAGGAGGGACAGTAGAGAGAACGTAATATAAAAATAAAACTGAAACGAGAGCGACGATTAGAAAAAATTCTTCAATAAAAATTAAAA
The DNA here is from genome assembly GCA_028704635.1 of Candidatus Shapirobacteria bacterium. Taxonomy (GTDB): domain Bacteria; phylum Patescibacteriota; class Microgenomatia; order UBA12405; family UBA12405; genus WARW01. The sequence continues at coordinate 83,575 of JAQWFB010000003.1, read as the reverse complement.
CGACTGAAAATAGAACTAAAATGGAAATAGCAGTGATCCAAAAATCTTTGTCTCTCTTCTTAAATGCCCTTTCGGCGGCTGTCCATTTGAATAAAGTTTTTTCTTCGTTAATGTCTTTTATCGCCTTATCAACCTTGCTAACTGCTTTCTTCTTCATTGTTTTAATTTTAAAGCATTTGAGAAAAATTTGATATACTAAAACACTATCCCCAGGAAGGGTGCGGCGAATGGTAAGCCACAGGTTTGCTAAACCTGCGTCAGAAATGGCATGTGGGTTCGACTCCCATCCCTTCCGCCGAGCACTAATGGATTTTGAGTCCAATAAGACTCTAAATTACCGTATTTTTCCTTTATTTCTTTAGTTTCGAACTCTAGCTTTGTTGTAGGTTCTCCCTTTGTTATTCTCCTGAGAGGCTCATATAAGTTTTCCAGTAAAGCATCGATGTTTTTGTTATAAAGTTTGAGGTCCGAACTTATCCTAAACATCATCTCTCTTTTTTCTTCAATTGTTATATCAGGTTCATTAAATTTTTTCCTTGCTTGTGTGGCAAAATCAAACTTATCTTCAACTTCTTTTAACCAATCTTCCACTCTTCTTCCGGTATTATTCATCTGATTTTCTAATTTTTGTTTTTCTTCTAATATTTCTGTTTTCCGTTCTTTAAACTCGTTATCACTTAACAGTGATCGATCAGCATTATTAGGAGAAATCATCAAGGCTGTTAAATTATCTAATTTTTTTAAACAATTAGTGTAGGTATTTTGAAGGGCATTAACAATATTATTTCTATCTTCAACTTCCTCATCATTAAGCTCATTTAAATGTTTTAACGCCCATTTTACAAACCTATCTGATATTTGGACCTCACCTAACAAAATATCCAATTGTCTTTCTAACTCTTTTATCTCAACACTCTTTTGAACACAATTAGGATTTTTCTTTTTAGTGCAGTGATAATAAATGTAATGTCGAATAATTGGTTTATCCATATCTTCAGTTTTTATTCCACAATTCGGGCAGATATTATTATGAGTTGAATTAAATTTCGTTTTACAAACAGAACACACTGTATGCCACTTTTCTTCCGCTGTTATTCTTGCTCCACATTCACTACAAGTAATTAAACCTGTATAAGCAAATTCAGTTTTATGTGGTTTAGGAGCCATTTTCCTACCAAGGATTACTTGTGCTCTATTAAATTCCTCTTCAGAAATCATCGGCTTATGAGCTCCTTTACGCCATTTTCCACTACCAATTGGATATTCAAAATAGCCATAATAAAAAGGATCGCGAAGGATTAAATACAATTGACTTCGACACATTGGTTTACCCCCAATAGATCTCTTAACAGGGGATCTATAACCCCATTCATCATTCATTTTTTTTAAAATCTTAGGTATTGAGTATCCTTGATAAATAAAGTGATCCCAGACTTTTCTAATAATCGGGAATCTTTCAGGATCAGATTTTATTGTTTTATTTCCCTTTTCTGCATATTTATCATTCATATATCCAGGTTTTGCTCCACTTGGTAACCATCCTTTTTCAGCCTTTGTATTTAAACCTCTTTTTACATTTACTCCTTTATCATCTGATTCTTTTTTTGACATCGAAAATATTAAATTTAAAAAGAATTTATCATCAGGAGTGTTTCGATAAGTTTTTCCAGGTTTTTTTATTTCCACCAATTTACCAATATCAAACATATTAATTATCATTCCACCATCACCAGCATTTCTAGCAATTCGTGATTCATCCCAGACAAGTAGTCCATTAGCCTCACCTCGTAATAATCTCAAGTTCATTTCTGCAAATATTTTTCTCCCCATTGAATGTGCAGTTCCAGATTCTCTCAAAATATCTATAACATTCAGTTTTTCTTCCTTTGCCAAATTCACCAAAACTTTTTCTTGTGAATCCAGAGAAAGAACCTGTCTATCTTCTTGTTCACTAGATTTTCTACAGTATATAAAATATTTGTTTTCCATACTTAAATGCCCCCATTGGTGCAACCAGAATCATTAAGACTCTGTCCAATGAGGGCATTAAAAAGTCCTAATGATAATCCTGGTTGCAATTTAATTATTCTCATATTTTCCTCGTTTGTCAATTATTAAACCATTAAGTGGTGTCGATGGAGTGGATATTAATTTAATTAATTTCAATAGATTAGTTGCTTGTTTTCGTGCTGCCTCAATATTTATATCTTTTCCATATTCCAGACGATAAATTTCCATGTATTCGATCACTGCTTTATCGCTTAACATTTTACCCTCCCAATCTGTTCTTTACCTTGTTGTTTATAGACACCATTGGTGTTTCTAAACACTTTTCTTTTCTTTCTCTTTTTAATTAGAAAAGTAAACATTGCTCCTGGATTAACTACCCTACACCTTCCAGAACTATGTAGCTTTAGTATTTCTAAAATAACTTGGTTTGTCGATCTGGGCGTGTAATGTTGTGCTATCCATAACCAGTGACCCTCCTTCGCCTCGAATTTTGAAAACAATACTTCTAAATATGAAGCAATAAGTCGTGGAGGTGTCCTATAGTTGCACTTCAATAAACTTTCTATTACTTGTTGTTTATTCGTTGTTAATTTTGTGTTTACTTTTTGTTTACAGGCACCATTATCATTACCATTAACATTGGTATTATGTTCTAAATTATTATCCTTTAAGTCTTTAATTAGAGGTATATTTTCCCAAATATATTTCTGATCCTCATAAGATAAATCAGAAAATTGATTAAACCAGTTTGGGAATTTTTTTTCGATCTCAAGGATATTTTGGATCATTTCGATTACCTCCCGGGAATATCAATTTTTTAAGGGTTTGAATAGCTTCGTAGAATTTCTTTGCTTGTATAGTTGAGTCTCCAAAGCGAAATTTTCGGACCAAATCTTCACAACTTTCTTTATCCTGAAAAACAAACCAACAAACCGAACCTTCTCTCTCAATAGATTCTAATATTTTTCCTTTTGCCAATAAAAAACTCGATTCAGCTAAATCTTTACTCTCAAACAAATACTCATATTTACAAATATTTTCCATATTATTTTATTTAATTTTTATGAATAGAACCAAAAAAAAGCCCCCGAACACAACGTGTTCGAGAGCTCAGTTTTTCTGTAACTCTACAAAAGTCTTTGACTTCTAATAAATATTACTTCAAATAAATATTAAAGTCAAGAATTTGGCCTATCATATGGATATAACATATGGTTATCTCTTTTAATAAAAACTATATTATCCCTCATTTTCCTTTAAATGAATTAGGTATATGGTAAGATAAAGTTGTTCGTACAATTTGTTACCTAAACCTAGAAGGATAAACTTTTAGGCATGGTAAATAAAAAGCCATTGAAGGCAGTAAGCTCTCGTCAGAGCTCCTTCAATGGTCATACAGGGAAACTTGTATGGGTAACGCAAGTTATCACTGACGGGAGCTTTTTGATTATTAATATAAAAAATTATGAAAATGAAGATTATTACAATAACAGTTTTCACTATCGTTTTATCATTTCTTTTCTATTGGTATGGATACCGACCAAGCCATATCAGATCAATTTGTGTAGATAAAATTTCAAATAGACCAAGTAATGCCGAAGAATTGGAGTTACAGTATAAAATGTGTTTAAGAGGACACGGTTTAGAAAAATAATATGGAAAAAATATTATTAGGATCACTTAAAGCTGCAATTATTGGTGGATTACTCTATGTTTGTTGGTTTATTTTGCCTGAAATAAAAAGAAAATATGTTGCTAAATTAAAAGGGAAATTAGAAGAAAAAGGTCTGAAAAAGACTTATGATAAAACTTATAAAGTAATAAAAACTATTCTTTATATAATTTTAGCTTTATTAATAATTTTACCCATTGTATTTTTAGTGTCTATTTTTAAATAATTTATCCTCTTATGAAATTTGAAGATAATGCCAATACTTCGATTCACACTAGGTTTGAATATAATGAAGAAGAGTTTGAATTAATTAAGAAAGGCTGTCCTCGTAAACAACCTCAAAATCCCGACACTCAGCGTTGGTATATCGAAACAAAAGATGATTGGGTTTATATCCTAAGAAGTTTGAATCCCACCGTTGTTTTTAAAATTCACTTTATAAGAGAAGGTAATAAATATATTTCTCACGAATCATTTATGACCTTTGACAAAATAAATGAACTAGATACCGGTTTCTTTGTTCGACAACATAATTACTTTAATTGTTGGATGTTTTTCTTAATAGAAAATCTCATCTTTAAAAATCCATATGCCTTTCTTGATAATGCCGGAGCCGGGACCAAAATCGATTTTACTGGAGTACATGGCTTCTCTCATTGGCGAAATGTATATAAATTTGGAAAACAAATTGCCGATCAAAATGGAACTGATAAAAAGGTAATTTATTTCTTTTCTGTTCTACATGATTATTGTAGAGCTAATGAATACGAGGACCTATCTCATGGTGAAAGAGCTGTTAATTTCTGTAATAGTTTTCCGGAATACTTAAATAAAGATCAAATAGAAGTTTTAAAGTTTGCAGTTAAAAACCATAACCTATCACCTGAAGAATTGACTAAAGTAGATAGCCCATTGATCAATAACATTACTGTTCAGACCTGCCTTGACGCTGATAGATTAGATCTACCTCGTATTGGCACATGTGTTGATCCTAAATACTTATTTACAGACAAAGCAAAAAGTTTAGTCGTATAATTTTATTCCGCCATTTGGATTTGGGAACTTAATCTTCTTTCCATCTTTAAAAGCGTAGATTGGAGCTTCACTAAAAATTCTTCCATTAGTTTCTCCCATAAAGCGATGGTCACAATTTTCTATCTCAATAATTTCTTTATGTTTAGCATTGATAAAATAATCAAAGAATTTATCACCAACCTCTTTACCTAAAGCCGTATCTCCTTTGCCAACAACAATAGTAACTTCACCTTTGTATTCTCTAATTCCTTCAACCCCATGTTCACCACTAAAAATTAAAGCTGGTTCTACTAATAATATTTTTGTAACCTCAGGATATTCCCAAGCAGTCATAGAAATAGCACCAGCCCCCGCAGAAAGACCCATTAGATATATTTCCGGTTTACTACTACCACAGATTTCCTTGGCATTATCTAAGACATAAGAAAGCGTTTCTCTTAAATTAATATCCCAACCAAACCCTAAAGATGAAATGTTGGGTATCCTAACCACAGCTCCGATTTTTTGTTCAACTAAATAATTAGCAATCTTAATATATTTATCTTCGTATCCATTAATGGACCCATCAGCTCCAGGAACATTAATAATTATTTTTCCGTTATTGAAAGGATGAATAACCACATCAAGTTCAAAATCCATTAAGATTCCATTCTTTGATTTGGTCCAGTTTAGCTTTGTGGTTTTGATATCCATACTCTTAAATAATTACAAAATTAATTAGATTGTTGTTGTGTCTGTTCTTTAGCTTTAGTTTTTTTATAGAGCTCATAATTTTCTCCCCAAGCTAATCGATCTAATTCATCATCTGTCATGTCTTTATAAATATTCTTTTCCTCTTTTATATCTAGTTTTTTAGGAGCATATCTACCCTTTAATTTGTAATAGGTATCAATTGCAGATAGTTTTACTCTCAAATCTGAATATTGATTTACTAAAAAAAGCAGTTGTTTATCTACAAATTCATCATCCAATCCACTTTCTTTTAGTTTCAAGTTCAAATATGCACAAATGTTAGGTTTTGTTAGGTTCTCCGAGGCTATTGACGAGGCTAATCTTCTATTATCACTTACTTTGTAACCTGCACCTTCGACTGCTGATATAGAATCACCTTTGGAATTTAGATACCCATCACAGAATAGTTTTTGTTTAAAATTTAGTTCGTAATTTTTATAATCTAAACCACGAAATTTAAATAATTGACCCATAATCAATTTTACCAACTTTAGAAAATATATTGATCTTACAATGTATTTTATCTTCTATTTACTAGAAGTAATAGTATAATTGCACTAAATCAGAATGAAAAAAAATATTACTAGTGCTAGAAAAAAAGGAGATTATTACCAAGAGTTATGGGGAGTCAAATTAGCTGGTGATTGGCTTTTAAATCCAGAAGCATATCAATCCATACAATTTGAAGTTAATCCAGATAAAAATGAACAAAAAGACTTTTATTTAGATGATATTGTTGTAACAAATTTGGCAGGGAAATACGAATTATATCAGACTAAACATAAAGTAGACCCAAATAATGTATGGACCTGGAGTGAATTAATTGAGCCTCTTCCAAAAAGCAAAAAATCACTTTTAAATAAGTGGGCTTATTCCCTGTTCAGAGGAGATCTAAACAATCAGAGTTTTTATAATAATACAGATACTGCTTTTTTTATCACAAATGCCGGAGCTTCTAGAGAAGTCAAGAAATATCTAAAAAATGAATTAATTGATATTGAGTTAATAAAAAAGAGTGACCTGGTTTTATATAAATCCATCGAAAAACTAATTGGTGGACAGAAACTGACAACACAGTTCTTTAAGAAACTTAAGTTCAAATTCTCTCAAAAGAGTCAGGATGAGTTTGGGATAGATGTCAGAAATTTTTATTACAATACTCTACATGTTACAAAAGCAGGCTTTGATAGTTTTATTCAATGGATACGAAATAGAGCTCAAGACGAATACACAATTAATATTGGACTCGAAGAAATCAGGAAACAATGTGAGTTTGATATCCCAAAACCATTAAATGAAAAATTTATAATTCCATCCGATTTTCAATTTTTTGATGAAACAGTTCATAAAGGTATATTGAAAGATTTAAATAATATTAATGGTGGCATAAAGGTCATATATGGAGAACCAGGGTCAGGGAAAAGTGTTTATCTTTCAAAGTTAGATGAACAGTTAAATAAATTGGGGGTAATATCAATAAAGCACCACTATCACATCTCTCCAGAAGATGATAACCCAATGGAAAGGCTAAATTCTAACCGCGTAATAGATGCTATAAAAGCTCAATTCAAAATACACAAGGATGATCTTGAAGAATTATCAAACATAAACTCTCCAGGTCTTCCATTAAGTGAATTTATTAAAAAAATAGCAGAAAAGTCAGTACAAAATAAAAGACCTTTCGTAATCATTATTGATGGTCTTGATCATCCGCTAAAATATGGTGCAGATAAAGAACTCAAAACATTTTTAAACGAAATCAGTTTTCCTCAGAAGGGCGTTTGGATAGTAATTGGAATGCAACTAGTCGCAAAGCCTTACTTGCCTTTAATAATCACAGAAAAATGTCCAGAAAAAGATTGGATTAAAATTGATGGTTTAAATAGATTTTCAATATCGAGTTTGATAAAGAAGAATATAATATCTCTTAAACTTCCAGTAGATGTTCAGCAGTTGAAGGAGCTTGTTAATAAAGTCTGTGAAATTACTAAAGGAAATCCACTTCATCTACGATATACACTTCAACAGTTAAAAAACATTAATGGAAACACAGTAGTTAATGAATACTCATGCCGTGATCTAATCCCTTATGCAGGGAATATTGAAAAATATTATGACTCACTTTGGTTGAAAATTTCCGATATTGCAAAAAATCTATTATTAATAGTTTGTTCTGTAAATTTTCATTTTACGGAACAACAACTTATCGAGTGTGTTTCATCCACTTTAATTAATCCGTCAGATATTACCAGTGGGTTTAATTCCATAGCCCACTTAATAAAAATTAATTATCGAGACGAATTAAGTGTTTACCATAATAGTTTCGAAATCTACCTTAAAAATCGAGTTGAGTTCGAACAGCAAAAAATTGTTTTAAGGACAAATATAAAAAAGTGGCTTGAACAATCATCTTATGAATATTTAAAGTGGGCAGAACTAAGATTAATCGAATGCGACCTTGGTAATAATACCCCCATACTAAACATTGATAGAAAATGGCTTATAGAAGCAATTTGTATTTCTTCAAATCCGAGTCAAATATCGTTTCAATTAGAAAAAGCTTCAAAAGTTGCCTTCGAACAAAATGATTTTGCAAAAGCATTAAAACTCTCTTACCTTAATAATTATTACATTAACTCAAAAAGTTTTATAGAAGAATCATCAGAGCTAATATTGAAAGAATCTTTTTTTCAGAATCAAAACTTGTTTGAGCATATAAATATAAATGAACTACCAGTAAAAACTTTATCTACATTAGCATGCTTAGCTGATTCAGTAGGTAAGGATCGGATTATTAAAGCAATTATTGATGAACTTATCGAGAGACTTGATTATCAAGAGTATCGACATGAAGAAGTTCCTTTGGTCACGAATGCTTTATTAGAGACAATCATTTTTAACAGAAATCATAAAGTTAAAAAAATATACGATTATATATCTCAATTTAATGATTTGGGCATAACATCATTATTATTTAAAACTTATAGTTCAGCTTTATTATCTACAGGACAAACTAATAAACTAGAAGAACTTCTCCAATATAAACTTACATCTGATGAAGAAAAAGCAATTTGGTATGAATATCTTAGACACGGCTTTATAAAAAACTCTCATGATCTGTCTGGTTTACTCAATAAAAAAATAAATTTATCTTCACTAGAGCTAATTTACCTTCATATCAAAGGTATGCCGATAAAAAACTGCCCCATCTTACCAGCTCGAGACGCTTTCCCAATAGTGTTGAAAGAACACGATCCAAATGAACGAGCCTATTGGAGGGATATTTTTTATGAAAGTTTTTTGACGGGAATTCTATATTGCTTAACCAATAAGGAAAAAGTTATAGAGGATTGGATGAAAAACGCCAATAACGAGTGGTCTGTAAATGCTATGAAATCATTGTTCGAGGCAAGTTTAGCAATTGGGCATTCAATAAACAAATCGCAAGTAAATTATAAAGATTTATTTGTCAATTTAATTACTATACCGGAACTTAAGTGGCCCGAAGATAGAGATTCATTGAATATACAAAATGCTTTTCATGATTCCTTAAACTTAATTTTAAAAGATCTCATGAACATAAAAGCATTTTTCGGAAACAGTTTACTCTTCGAAATTGACGATTGTAAACTTATAGATAAAATACCATTCTTATTCAGTAGAAAAGATTTACTTGATCTCTCTCTTGATTACGATGTTGCCATATTGAGTAAAAATGTTTTTCAAAAAATAAGAGACGAAAAGATTAAAGGGCTGATAGACTCGGTGACTTATTTTCCAGATAGATCAAAAGGTTATGCCGAAATTACAAAATTAATCCGCCTATATGATAATGAAAAAACCTCAAAGCCACTGTTAATAGACGCCATAAATAATTTACTTGGATACGGCTATCACAAAGACATGTTTCTATTCGAAGTGTTAGAAGCTATTGATTTTTGTGCTGAAAACGGCTTACCTACAGAAAAAATTAATAATTGGATTAATAAACTTATCCCAATTATTGAGCACATTGGAGAATATACCGACGGTGATGAAACAGGTTATCTTAGGGATGAGTTGGCAAGTTTACTGGCGAAACGAAATAGAAATCTACTATTTAAAAACTTGTATTATGCTACCAAAAATGAAGAACTATATCATGCAGAAAACCTCTTCAAGATATTAATAGAATCGTTTACTTATTCAAGCGACATTGAAATAGCTCTGTCGAGTACTGCATTGGATAAGGGATCATTCACAATTCTAAAAGAACAATCAAAAAACAATTCTGGTGCAAAAATCGCATTAAACAATATCGAAGAATATCTTGGAGAAATTAATTATCCTGAAGAAGACAGAGGAAATACAACACCATATACACCTGAAATAATTGATTATTCAACCATAAAACCAGATGATCTGAAATCATATTTAGAATCAAACTTTGAAAACAAGTGGCAAATGTCAGATTATTTGAAAGGTTGGTCAAAGTATTGGACAGATAATTATGACAAAAAAGAAGTTTATAAGATTTGTAAAGAGTTGATCAAAAAATATGGTATCCAAAATGTTTCAGGTGAATTATTAGATACAATATTCCCTCTTGCTCAAGAGTTTGATAATCAAGAAGCTTTTGAGTATTTATGTTCCGCACAAACAAACGATCATGGATGGCAAAAATATTGGACAGATAAAAAAAAGGCAGAACAAAGATGGAATATTGTTAAAACACTTTTCCCAAAAAGATATTTAGAGTTCTTCAAAAAAAGTACCGAAGGCGGGGTTCCACTTTCTACTGGAGTTGAATATTTTTTACAATTTGATGATCAAGCTGTCGCGGAAGAGATCACTGATTCAAGTATTTTATTCGCTGAAGAATTGATGGCCAATCTAGCTCTACCAGATATTGAATGGCAAAAAGATAAAAATTCAATTGATCTTATAGATCTTCTTTTTCAAAGACTATTATGGCCAAGTACTATTACTCAGGAAAGAGCAGCCACATCGATATCAAGATTATTAATTGAGTCTAAAGACAAAAAAGACATTTTTACAAGACTTCTAGTTTGGATTAGCCAACAAAAAATGGAAAGTACTATCGCAATCGGGTTATTAGTTATTTTAAAAGCAATTTTTTTAGTAAGAGATATAAGTGAATTAAGTTATATTTCTTACAAGGATATCGAAAATTCCATAAAAATCAATTCTATTGTAGTAGATAAACTGGTTTCTGAGATAGCAGAATTATTAAAGTCCACAAAGTCATTTGAACTTAATTATGAAAAGATTGAAATCCCTCCTATAAATTATGTAATATCCAAGTTTTTTTTAGGACATATTAAAACATTCCTAGCACCTATTTATATGATTAGAGCCAAGGAAATCGAAAAAGCAACTGGTAAACCATTTATAAAATATTGGTCGTATGTTTCAGATAAGATAGTTGAAAATACCTCCACTATCCTTGATTCTAATCAAACCTATTTCATGGGTAGAAGTCAGAATGATGATTTCGTTATTGGATTTTCCTCGAAGGTAAGTCAGGTTTATCGATCAGCATTTATTAGGGTATTACAATATTTTCACAGTCAAAAAGAAATTCCTAACGATATTTATCTTGAATGGGCTTACGCTACTTTGCCTGTCGAACTATCATTTTGGAAAATATCACCAAAACCAATTCCTAGTTGGTGGCCGCAATTAAACGATGGAGAAGTATCCCAAAAAAGTAATATTGTTTCTTTATCTTTAAAAAAACCTATTGAAACATTATGTGAAATAAGAGATGGAAAGTATTTACTTGCAGCCGAAGGTTCGATAAAACCGGGTATTGATTGGCAATCCACACCTCCAATGCACTCATTTTCTCTAATAGGTTTCGGTTATAAAGTAACCGGGAAACAGCTTCCATCACCTGAAGAAATAGCAAAAGAAGTACTATATAGCCAAACAATTACAAGAATACCAACAAAAACAAATAATCCTTTTCATTTTCTTGAAGATCAAAGTAATTTTATTCTCATTGGTGATGAATTTACTCAACTAAAGGACATGTTTATTTATCCATTAACATCTAGAAACGACGATTTTTGCATTGGTTTATGGCAGTATTATAGAGATAGGGAAATCAGTTTAAATGTAACCCCTGAACTTTCAAAAAATCTTAACTTGAAGATAGAAGAAGATAAATGGTCGTATCAAGATTTAAATAGTCGAAATATTATTGAGTATAGTGACTGGCTTGGAGGGTTAAGGGAAAGGTATGACCGTGATTTGCCGATACATCATGGCCAACATCTTATGATAGACAAATTATATTTAGATGAATGGTTAAAACACCATAATTTAAGATTGGGATATATTTTAAAAAGTGTATATCGAGTAAAAAAATATTCTTATGATAAGGTTCAAAGTTATTACGATTATAAACTGTTAAACGTTAGCACTATAATTACTCCTTAAAACCCGTTCTGAATTACTAATAAATTCATACGTAAATACTTCGTACAATTTCCATCTCGTGGAACGTTTGGTGTTCTCTGTGAACCTGTTGCTGAATATTCTTCAATTCCAATATTTTTTTGTTGAATAAGTTTTTAATACTCAGTTTTTTACTGTATTTAAGATATAAATTGGTGGTATAATTCGACAAATTTAATTTAATTACTATTATTCTGTAATTTGCATAGAATAATATTTACATAAATTAGTTCTTTAACAAAAAGTTCAAGATTTTTAAAGTATTGAAAGGAGTGCTGTATTGTGAAAAGTGTTTTTATTAGTGACCTATTGGTGGATGAAAACAAAATTGGAACGGAAGTTACTATGCACGGATGGTGTAAATCAAAAAGGGACTACGGTGGAATTGTTTTTGTAAATATTACCGACTCTACTGGTAATATGCAGGTTATTTTTAATAGAGACAATTTTTCACCGAATGATTACGAAAGAATCAAAAAAATCAGTAAAGAAACCGCAATTAAAGTCGTCGGATTACTCCAGCAAGGTAAAGAAAGTTTTGATATCGTAGCGTCAAGCTACCAAATCATTGGTGAATCTACAATTAGTCTCTCCCCGTCACCAAGAGATAACATTGACATTTTTAACCCAGATCTTCAAGAATACCTAATGAGTAATAAACATTTCTATATTAGAAACGAAAAAAACATTGCTATTCTGAAATTTAGGAGTTTATTAATGGCGAAGGTTCGCGACTGGTTTGAAGAAAATCGCTTTATTGAAATCACCGCCCCTATATTAACACCAACTCTTTTATATGAAGATGGATCTGCTTTATTTTTGGATATACATGGACAAAAGGTTTTTCTCACCCAATGTGTTGGATTTTATCTTGAATCTGCTGTTCATGCATTTGAAAGGATTTATAATATTGGCCCAAGCTTTAGAGGAGAAGAAGGTAGAAGCAAAAGACATCTTATGGAGTACTGGCATATTAAAGCTGAATTAGCATTCTGCGATTTTGAAGGAATTGTCTCGACGGTCGAATCACTTATTAGCTATGTAAATGCTTTTTGCCTTGAAAAAAATATTCAAGAAATAATTTCACCTCTTGATATAAAAATTTGCACTGATGGTTTGGATCCACCATTTCCCAGAATCGATTATGCTGAAGCAATTAATTATTTACAAAAGAAGGGTTGTGATATTGAATTTGGTAAGAGTTTAGGGTCTGATGAAGAGGCTATTTTGTCATTTTTGTATGATAAGCCATTTTGGGTGGTGGGTATCCCTAGAACGATTGAGCCTTTTCCTTACTCAATTAACCCATTGGATACACGCCGTACTATGACTGCTGATCTTATTGCTTCAAACGGTTATGGTGAGCTTCTTGGTGTGGCTGAAAAAATTTATCTACCTGAGATGTTAGACGAAAGAATGATTGAAAAAAATAAATTTAGCGATGAAAGATATGACTGGCTTAAAGATTTAAGACAATATGGTTGTGTACCACATGCTGGCTTCGGAATGGGAATTGAAAGACTAATCCGCTGGTTATTAGATATACCTCATGTTAGGGACACTATTCCATTTTTTAGAACATTTGGACGAAAAATTGAACCGTAAAGGAGATTTTTATTATGAACCGAACACTTATTTCTAATTTAGGAAGCCATATTAATGAAGAAGTCAGAATTCTTGGTTGGGTAAATAATATCCGAAACCAAAAAAAAATGCAGTTTGTTATTATTCGTGACCAAACAGGCATTATTCAAGCAATTAATGAAAAAACAAATTCTGTTGAAATTTCTAATAAAATAGATCATCTTACATTGGAGTCTGCAGTCGAGATAATTGGTAAAGTTGTCAGCAATAACATTGCTAAAAATGGATTTGAAATCGTGATTGAAAAACTGATTGTTTTAAATCTGGCACTTTCGCCACTTCCTATTAATACTGACACACTTCAGGAAGAACTTCGAGCTGATTGGAGATTCCTCTATTTGAGATTAAATCCTCAAGGATTATTAATTTTTCAAATACAAACAGCTATCGAACACGCAATGAGACTCTTTTGGTATGAAAATCATTTTGTAGAACTTCACTCGCCGAAACTCATGGGTAGTCCAAGTGAATCGGGGGCCGAGCTTTTTAAAGTTGATTATTTTAATAAGCAAGCTTATTTGGCTCAGTCACCTCAATTTTACAAACAAATGGCGATGGCGGCAGGTTTCGATCGTATTTTTGAAATTGGACCTGTTTTTAGGGCAAACCCATCATTTACGTCTCGGCATGATACTGAGTTTATTAGTGTTGACTGTGAAATTTCATGGATCGAATCACATTATGATGTGATGGAATGGGAAGAAAAATGGTTAGAATATGTTTTCAACTATATCAAAGATAATTTTGGCGACAAAATTAAAAAAATCTTTGGGGCAGAAGTTGTTGTTCCAACAAGACCGTTCCCAAAAATTTCCATGAAAGACGCTTACCAAATACTTGAAAAAGCTGGACACCAATTATCTCGTAGTGAAAAAGGAGATTTGGATCCAGAGGAAGAGAAAAAACTTTGTGAATATATCAAAAAAAAATATGGCCATGAATTTGTTTTTGTGACGGATTATCCGACTAATGTACGACCTTTTTATCATATGAGAGATGAAAACGATCCGACAATCACAAAAAGCTTCGATCTTCTTTGGAAAGGGTTGGAAATAACAACTGGAGCACAACGTGAACACCGTCCAGACATACTTTTAAAGCAGATTCAGGAAAAAGGGTTAAATTTAGAACCATTGAAATACTATTATAACTGTTTCAAATATGGTTGCCCTCCTCATGGTGGATATGGTTTCGGTTTGACTCGAATGCTGATGCTACTCTTAGGTAAAAAAAATGTCAGAGAAGTAACTTTTTTATATCGGGGTCCGAATAGACTATTTCCATAAATTAATCTTGAACTTTTTGTCCTTTAAAAGGGTTTGGCTACCTACTTGTAGGTACGCACAAACCCTTTTTTTTTATTCTCTAATTTTTTTAGCCAGCTCTGCTAATTTAGCATCATCCTCTCTTTTATAATCATGTGAAGAAACATAACCCTCATATTGTTCGAAATATTTATCAACATTAGATTTAAAAGGTGTCCACTCGGTCATTTTAGTTCCATGCATGGGAAATAATTTGGCATGAACATGGTCTATGCCAAAGCCTTCAAAAATCATGGCCGTTCTTCCAACGTCTTCAAGTTTACTGTCTAAAAGTTTGGCCACTTTTTTGGCTGCTATTATTAAATCTTTTAAAACATCGTCTTCTAAATCAAAAGCATAACTAGAAAAATGTTTTTTGGGAATTACAACAGTAAAACCGGCAGTATTTGGAAAAATTGATAAAAAAGCAATGTGTTTTTCATCCTCCCAAATTTTATGAGATGGTAATTCTTCACTAACAATTTTACAAAAAACACAATCATTCATTTTAAATATTAATCGATAATTAGGTTAATTTTATATCTAAATTTTAAAAAGAAAAAGTGTTTAATGAAGACAAAAAGATATTAATGGTGGTTTTTTCTTTCTGGAACAGAATAAATAAGTGGAATTGAGGTTATGGTGACGATGCCTTTAATTAAAATATTGGCGATGATGATGCTGGTGACCACTTTTAATGGCATGGCGCCTAGAAAAGCGATTAGGCAGAAAATTATACTGTCGGTGGGAACACTAAAAGCATTGGAGAACAAAACTCTCCCCCACTGATGTTTTTTAGATATTTTGTTAACAAAAAAATGGTAGGCTTCGGTATCGATTAATTCCGATACCACTTGAGCAATTATTGAAGCCATCACAATTCTCCAAACAGGGCCGAGTATCATCGCAAATTGGGATTGCAGTCCCCAGCCAGGATCTTGAGGGAGCAGAGTGACTATCCAAAAAAGTAAGGCAATAATCATATTAATTAATCCGGCAGTAAAAACCACAAATCTGGCCACTTTTTTTCCTAATGTTTTATGGATTAAATCTCTAAGAGTAAAAGTAATTGGATAAATAATAGTTCCGCCGTCAATCGAAAAACCACCGATGAGAGCGATTTTACTGCTGGCAATATTGGAAAATATTTGAGCAGAAACATAACTAATCGCCACTAATAAACCTATATTTGTTGAATCTATTTTTATTTTCATTTGTAAATTAATTTAACATATGGGGATAATTTAAGAGCCATTCTTGATTAAAATATCAAAAGTTAATTTTGTCACTCTAATTTGTTAAACTTTGGGATGACTATTGGGCTTTTTTTGGGAATACTTTTCTTCTCATTGGGTTTGGATAAAGTAATTTTATATTTAATCAGTAAATTTGGTTCGATAAATATATTTTCTCAATCTTTTCTACAAACAATTCCCTCTTTTTCTTTGGAATTGGCCCAGGCAAAATCAATCGACATGATTGAATATGGACTGCTTATTTTAATAATGGCAGTGTTATTTGGGATAACTCTTTTTTTATTAAAAAAACGTCAAAAAAAACAATCTTTTTATGACTGGTTTTATTTTGGAGTTTCTCTGTTATTTTTTGCACAGACTAATTTTGTCGGTTTTTCAGGCAGTTTAATGTTGGCTTTTTTTGTATTATTTCAAATTATTTTTTGGGCAATGGTTTTATTTAAGGGAAAAAATAAAACTATAAAATTTGACAGTCGATTATTAATCAATGGTATTTTTGTTGGTTTAATAATGATGCAGTTGGTTCAAAAGTTTAATTATTCCCTAATCTTACCGCTATTTGTATTAATATTAATGCCTTTAATTTATCATCTACTGCCATTTAATTTTTTGTTAAATCCAAGTCATATAATTTTAAGTTTTTTTATATTTAAGCCAGGAAATTTTAGTTGGCTTTTAATTCTATTGGTAATAACGGCAGTGGTGGTAGTTTTAACAGAATTGATTAAATTTAAAAATAAGAAAAAAATAACTGAATTAATTTATAAAATATATCCATTTGTAGTGATTACTTTAGTGGCTTTTAACCCTTTATATTATTGGACGACACTAGATCCAGTTGAAGAAGGATTTTGGTTGGGATGGTTACAGCATCTTTTAAACAAAGAAGTAATGTATAAAGATTTTTTAGCCTATCACCCACCATTATTGGCTTGGCTGCTTAAATATTTTATTTTAATAACTGGGGCAAGTGTGGCTAACATGAAACTCTTCTTTCATTTGATGCAGATAGTGGCTTATTTTATTTTTTATCTATTAATAAAAAAAGTTATCAATAATAAAACAGGCCAGATAATAATCTTGGCTATGATTATGGGAATAAGTAGCGGTTTAACTAAAAATAATGCCGAGATTAGGTTGGCGATGGGGTTATTACCATTAATTCCATTATTTAATTATTTAAAATTTAAGAATAATTGGTGGTTAATTTGGGCGGGAATAGCCAGTGGATTGTCGATATTTGTTAGTTTAGAAGTAGGAATAGTATCACTGTTATCTGTCGGTGCTTTTTTGGTCATAACTAAAAATATAAACATAATAAAACCACTATTAAATTATTTAGGCGGATTATTGATAGTGATCGTTCCAATATTTGGAGTACTTCTTTATCAAGGAGCGCTATGGGAGATGATTACTCAATTAACTTATTATTCCAAAGCGTTTACTGACGGTTATTTTAATTTGGCAATCAATAGAACTAAATTACTGCCACTTTTAGACTGGAGAGTTGTTAATGATTTTTTGGGTTCAATGGAAATGTGGTGGCAATTTAGCCAAATAGTAATTATTGGTTCATTTTTATTGGGAGTTTATTTTTATTTTAAAGGAGAAAAAAAAGATTCAAAGAATGGTATTTTTATAATTCTAAGTTTGATTGGCTTGGTTTTATTTAGAAGTGCTTTGGGTCGATCAGACTGGTGGCACTTATTACCTCTGATAATTATTGCTTTAATTTTGTTTGGCCAAATAGTTGAAAAATTTTGTCAGAAGCCATCTATAGTTTTTGGTATAGCTCTTCTAGTTTTTGCCATGATCTTAAACCGAGATGGATTTAATGATTATTTCTTGTATGGACAAGTGGAAAAAATTCAATCTTACGGGAAAATTCCAGGGACTTCTAAAAACTATCAAAATCCAAGATTTGGAATAGCGGTTGACCAAGGAACTGCAACAGCGAATATGGATAATTTAATAAATTATATTTCGCACACTTCGCCGGATAAAAAAATATTTGCCTATCCGTGGATGCCAGAAATTTATTTTTTGGCTGATAAAAAAAATGCGACTAAAATTGATACCCCTTACGGTTTCTTTACTAATGATTATCAAATGCAGATGATTGAGGACTTAAAAAAAGATGAAAAAACAATAATAATCTACAATTCAGAGATGAGTTTTGGAGGGTTGGGAGCAGATAAATTAGAATTAATAAATAATTATATTTTAAATAATTACACAACTGTAGAAAAATACGGAAAATTTGAAATAAAGGAAAAATGATTATGTTTAATAAAAATAAAATTGGATTGGTTCTTGGAGGCGGTGGTGCAAGAGGTTTCTTTCATATGGGAGTAATAAAAGGACTCCAGGAAATGGGAATAAAAATAAATGAAATTAGTGGGACATCGATTGGAGCAATAGTGGGATTGATGTATGCGGCTAATCCGAAAATTGATTTTGAAAAGGAAGCGAGTGAGTTGAATTTTTCTAAACTAATTCAGTCTATAATTTTTGATAAAACCCTCCGCCCTGCGGGCACCTCCCTTGACAGGGAGGCTATCTTGGAAAAGTTTTTGAAAAATTATATTAAGGCTGATCATTTTGATGATTTGAAAATTAAGATGAGATTTAATGCTACAGATATAAATAATAATGAAGAGATAATTTTTGAAAAAGGAAAAATTTTTCCAGGGGTGATGGCGTCGATATCGATTCCCGGGGTGTTTCCCCCACTTAAATATCATGATAAATTTTTGGTGGATGGCGGAGTGGTGAATAATGTGCCAACTAGTTTGATTGAAAAATCGGGAAAAATAATAATATCGGATATTACTAAACCAATTAAAAAAATAAATGAAAAAAGTACAGTAGTGGATGTTTTACATGCAACAATTATAGCGATGCAACAAAGTAATAGCTTAGAAAGGGCAAAACATTTGAAAAATAAAAAAATAATTTATTTAAATTCTATTGAAAACAAAGCTTTTGTTTTAGATTTTAGAAAAAAGAATTATCAATATTTGATTGATTTGGGTTATAAGATGATAATGGAAAGAAAAGAACAGTTATGATTAATAAAGAATGGCATTTGAAAAATAGAATGCCGAAAAATCCAACCCAAAAAGAACGAATAAAATGGCATATAGAACATAATAAGAACTGTAATTGTAGAAAACCAACAGAAAAATTATTAAAGGAAATTGAAGATTATTTAAAAATAAAGGTGAACTAAAGGTGACAGAAAATATTCTGTCACCAAAGAATATCTTTATTTTTTTGAGTAAAAAAGAGCTATTAAAAGATAAAATGACGATAAACCAACAAGGTCGTAAACTAATTTTGACAAAAAGGACATATTGCCAAAAATCATGGCGACAAGATCATAATTAAAAAGACCAACTAATCCCCAATTAAGTCCACCAATTATGGCAAGAACAAGACAAAGGGTATATAAAGGGCTTTTGTTCATTAAAATACACCTCCTTTTGTAAAATAACTAACAAATTAATATTAGATGAATTTTAGGTGAATGTAAAGTTTATTTAATGAATACCCTCTTCAACTGTGGTCTCTTCAGACACTTGACCAATAGTTTTATCTTCTTCAATAATTCTGGTGGTTTTCCAAGATCCACGAGAATAAAAGATAAAAGCGATAAAACTAGTAAAAATATTAGTAATAGGAAAAGTTAACCAAATTCCTTGAATACCAAGACTAGTGTGTTGTGATAAAAAATAAGCTAAAGGAATTTGAATACACCATTGGGAAAAAATGGTAACAAACATGGTGATTTTAGTTTGACCAGCAGCGTTAAAAACGCTACTAAAACACATCTGTAGGGCAACTAACCCAAAACTAAGAGAAACGGTTCTAATAAAATTAGACGCTTCTTTGATAACAGCAAAATCATTGGGAACGAAGAAAGAAACGAATTGGCGGGAAAAAATAAAAATAATGATTCCTAAAAAAGATAAACAAGTGAAAGCAACAAAAGAACTGATTTTTGAGGCTTTGATGGCTTGACTAATATTTTGAGCTCCAATATTTTGACCAACTAAAGTGCCGTTGGCAACAGATAATCCGACGGCAATAAAAATAGCGACTTGAATAATATTTGAACCAGCTCCGTAAGAGGCAACAGCGGTGGTGCCAAAACCAGCAATAAGAGACGTCATAAAAACCATGACTAAATTACGAGATGATTGTTCAATTGATGAAGGTAAACCAATTTTAAAAGCTTTTTTAATAAATTTAAAATCTGGTCTAAAATCACTCATTTTTAAATGAATGCCATGGCGCCCACCAAAGAGAATAATAAAGCCCGAAACGGCGGCAATGGTTTGGGTTAAAAGAGTGGCCACAGCAGCACCTGCAGGACCAAAAGCTGGAATTGAACCAAATCCAAAAATTAAAAGTGGATCAAGGATAAAATTTAACAAAACAGTGGCAATGACTATGTAGACGGGAATCTGGGGACGGCCAATTCCTCTCATAATAGATTGAAAAATAAAAAAAGAAAAATTAGCAACAAGACCAATAAAAGAAATTCTTAAAAAAGCCAAAGCCATACTGAAAATTTCAGTATTAGCTCCCATAAAATGAAGTATCTGTGGAGCAAAAATAAATCCTAAGGTACTAAAAATAATGGATGTAGCAATAATCATTAAAATTGTTTGGGCGGCGGCATGGCTGACCATTTTATGGTTTTTAGCACCAAAATATTGAGCAACGAAAGTAGAACCGGCAATAGCAAAACCAATACCTAAAGAAACGGTTAAAAAAATGACCGGACCACAAATAGAAACAGCGGCGAGAGCAGTGCCCCCAAGACGACCAACCCAAAAAGAATCAGTAAGTTGATACATGGCCTGAAAAAGATTGGCCATGATAATAGGAATAGCCAGAGTAAAAAGTGCCTTAAAAACGGGCATTTTAATAATATTTTTGGCTTTGTTGATCATAGAAAATAGTTTTTAATCTTATCAAATTAACAGTCGAGTTAAAACCCTCCGAATTTGGGAGGGTTTTAAATTAATTAAAAATTAATAAAAATTTAATTTTTAGTGACAGGAGTGGTGACAGCAGTAGTAGTGGAATTAATATTAATAATCTTACCGGTAACAGTGCCGTCAGTGTTTTGATCACCAGAAATAGAGACTTGAGAACCATCTTTAAGATTGGTTTTATCAACTTTAGTAGCTTGGTTAATAGTAGTGGAATCAGAAATCATAATAATTTTAGAACCACCATCGGGGGTTTTGACGGTTATAGAAGAGTTATCGACAGTGGTGATTTCACCAACAGTTTCTTTAGAGGAAATTCTTTGACTGGGCATACCACCAGTTCCATTACCACTACGATTAGAAGGATTACCACCAGCCATTTGAGATTGACCATTGCGAGCAAAAGAAGGTGTTTTATTTTTTTGATAAATATAACCACCGGCAAAGCCGATAACAAGAGTGACTAGAGAAATAATAATAGTGGAAACGGAAAATATTTGTTTTATGTTTTTCATAATTTTAAATAATAAATAATTGATTGATAATAAAAAACTAAACTGAAACAAGGCTGAAATTACTCGTAGCGAAGAGCTTCAATTGGTTGAAGACTGGCGGCTTTTTTAGCAGGATACCAACCAAAAATAATACCGATGACAACAGAAACACTGAAGGCTAATAAAACTGAATATGGTGAAATAGTGAAATTAGAAGAATTGATCCGAGAATAACCATACGAAGTGGCAACACCGATAATGATCCCTAAAATTCCGCCGGTAAAAGTAAGAATAACTGATTCGGTTAAAAATTGGGTGATAATGGTTTTCTTTTTGGCACCAAGAGCTTTTCTTAAACCGATTTCTCGAGTTCTTTCAGTGACAGTAACTAACATGATATTCATAATACCAATGCCACCGACGATGAGAGAAATGGCGGCAACACCGGATAAAAGTGAAGTGAAAGTCCCGGTGACGCTGGAGGCAGTGGAAAGCATTTCTTCTGAAGATCTGATAGTAAAATCAGCTTTAGCGATTTCCGTTTTTTTGTGACGAGCTAATAAAAAATAACCGATTTGATTTTGGGCTTGAACCATAACATCACTACTGGCGGCTTCGATAGCGATAGAAGATAAATAATTGACACCAAAAAGTTGCTTCATGGCAGTGGAAAGAGGAATGTAAATGGCGTCATCTGAATCGGTCATACCAGATGAACCTTTGGCCACAGTAATACCAATGATAGTAAAGTTTTGACCATTAATGCGAATGATTTCACCGATGCAATCGTAACTAGAACTACCATAAAGATCTTCAACAACAGTGGGGCCAAGAACGGCCACGTGACTTTGGGAAGTGTAATCGCTGTCGGTGATAAATCGGCCACCATTAATTTTGAGGTTATGAATACCAGAGTAAGTTGATTTGACGCCATAAATAGTAGTGTTGGTGTTATTGTCGCCGGCGATGACTTGAAGCCGACTGGAAGATTCAGGTGAAACAGAATTTATAGCTGAAAGACCGGCTTTTTCAAGAGCTTCGGCATCGGCCAAAGTTAAAGTTTTTCTGGCAGTTGAGGTTCGAACCATGCCAGATGATTGAGATCCAGGAGAAACGGTAATTAAATTAGAACCCAGAGATTCTATTTGGGAAGTGACAGATTTTTGGCTGGATTGACCAATGGAAATAAGAGCAATAACACTACCAATACCAATAACAATTCCCAAAACAGCTAAACTAGTTCTCATTTTATTGAGCCGAAGAGTGTTAACACTTTCTTTAATTAATTCCCAAAATTCAATCATTTTTTAATACCTCCTTTTTAATGGCTGCTCTTCGACGTTGGTGATTGGTGCTGTCTTTGATAATTTTACCGTCTTTAATAAAAATAATTCTTTTAGCATGTTCGGCAATATCTGGTTCGTGAGTAATCATAACAATAGTGTGACCTTCGTCATTTAATTTTTCAAAAATAGACATAACTTCATCGGCTTGAGCTGAGGCAATATTCCCGGTTGGTTCGTCAGCGAGAATCATGGCTGGATTTAAAACTAAAGATCGAGCGATGGCAACGCGTTGTTGTTGTCCACCGGAAATTTGGTTTGAAGTGTGGTTTAAGCGATCACTAAGACCAACCATTTTAAGGAATTTTTCGGCAATTTTTTGTCTTTCTTCTTTGGGAATGCCAGCATAGACCATAGGCAACATAACATTAGTTAAAGTGGTGGTTCTGGGTAAAAGATTGAAGGCCTGAAAAATAAAACCAATTTTTTTATTACGGATTTCTGATAATTCATCATCTGATAAATTTTCAACGTTTTTGCTATCTAAAATATATCGACCACTGGTGGGTTTATCGAGAGCACCAAGGATATGCATTAGAGTGGATTTACCTGATCCAGATGGACCCATGATGGCGACAAACTCCCCTTCGTTGATTTGAAAAGAAACATTGTCGAGAGCGACGGTTTCCAAAACATCAGTTTTGTAAATTTTGGAAAGATTTTTGGCAATAATAATGGCTTTTGATTTTGGCATAATTATTTGAATTACATTCCTGGAGGACCACCCATGCCACCAAAACTACTACTGTTTCGATTGGAGTTAGAACTACTAAAGGCAGAAGTGGTGTTGTTGTTTGATTTGGTGTCATTACTGACAGAAGAAGAAATGATAGTGTCGCCTTCATTGAGGCCCGATTTAACTTCGATTTCGCTGTCGTTAGTGTCACCAGTGGTAATGGTAACAGTGGAAACAATATTATCTTTCATGGTTCTAACGGTAGTAGTCCCATCAGTGGCGGTGTCGATAGCGGTGGATGGAATTAGAAGAACGTCGGCCTTGGAGTTGATGATAACGGTGGCAGTGACAGACATGTTGGTATAGATTTGTTTGTCGGTGTCATCAAGAAGGACAACAACAGAATAAGAAGTAACACCAGAAGTGGTAGCACCAGCAACATCAACAGATAAAACTTGACCAGTAAAAGTAGTTCCACTAAAAGCGTCCATAGTCATAGTGACTTTTTGACCAGCTTTAATTTTAACAATATCCGATTCAGTTAAACTGAGAGTGGCTTGATATTGGCCTTTGGGATTGGTGATACTGCCAACAGTGTGGGAAGTAACGGTTGATGATGTTTCAGTACTTTTAGTGCCGGTGGAAACAGTAATTGAAGTGGAAGTGTTGGAAATAATAACTCCAGGAGCAATACTTAAATTGCTAATTGTGCCCGAATCTGCGGCATAAATAGTTGATGAAACTTTTTTATAATTATTGTAGGCTTCGGTGGTTTGTTGTTTGGCTTTGGTGACAAAAGCAGAATAATTATTGTAAGTAGTTTCATCAGCGGTGAATTTTTGTTTGGCCAAAGTTAAAGTTTTAGCAACAACAGCTTTTTCATTGTAGGTATATTCAGCGTGAGTTGTTGGATTCCAACCGCCAGAAATTGAACTATTATATTTTTCTTGAGCGTCGATAACGGCTTGACGATCGGTCCACATTTGAATATCAGCAGACGATTGATCAGCAATAGCCTGTTTTTCATTTTGCTGCATGGTTAAATAATTAGTCCAGGCAGTAATTTTGTTACTCGTACCATCATCATCGAGAGTAACTTCGGCAATTTTTTGACCTTTAGTGACAGTGTCGCCGTCTTTAACATAAACGGTTTTAATAGTACCGGTAGCACCGGTGGTAATGGCAGATTTATTAGAAGAAGTGATGGTGCCAGTGGCAGAAATAGAAGTGACTAAAGTACCTTTGGTAACTTGAGTAGTTTTATAAGTTACTTTTTTAGTTGAGGAAGTTATTTTGGAATAAGCAAAATAACCAATTAAGCCAATGATTAAAAAGATTAAAATTATTCTCAAAAATTTAGGTAATTTCATAAACGGAAGTGTAAAAGTTAATACTGAAGGTTAGCTGAAATTCGATAAATAGATGAAAAAAGTAGTTCCATTATTTAATTTACTGTCAACTTCCAATTTTCCACCATGTGATTCAATAATTTTTTTGGCAATGGAAAGACCGAGCCCATAACCAGAAGTACCATTTTTGGTGCGAGCATTGTCGGCCCGATAAAAACGATCAAAAATATGAGGCAAATCTTTTTGGGAAATACCAATACCTTGATCAATGATTTTAAAAATTATATTTTTTCTAGTTTTAAGAGCGATGAATTTAATTTGACTGGATTTGGGACTATATTTAATGGCGTTGTCGAGAAGAATTAAAAATAGCTCTTCTATTTTTTGAACATCAACATTGATCTGGCCTTTGATTGGGTTAACTTTGATGGTAATTTGTTTTTTGTCGGCTTTGGGTTTAATTTTTTTAATGGATTCAGACATTAAGTTTTTAATTGAAACTGGGCTTAAATTAAGAGCCGATTTATTATTAAAATGATTCAACTCAAGAAGAGAATCCGATAAATTTTTTAATTGATTAGTGGAATAAATAGCATTGGTGAGAACCTTTTTGGATTCAATTAAATCTAATTTAGGGTCGCGAAGAGAAACTTCAAGCATGGCTTTAAGAGCAGTGATGGGGGTTCTTAATTCATGAGAAGCGTCACTGATAAACTGCTTTTGTTCTTCGGTCATTTTTTGAATAGGACGAAGAGTGCGACCAGCCAAAAAATAAGAAAGTGAGCCAGAAATTAAAAGAATAAAACCATTAATGATGCCTAAATTGGCAAGAAGACGATGTTGACTTTCAACGATAAGATCAGAGTCGACTAAAATTGGTGGCGGTGGCGAATCGGGACAAGAAGAATTGAATTTTCTTTCAATTCGACTTCGTTGGGACTCGGCAAAATGGATAATTTCCATGCTACTGATTTGATAAATAAGAGCACTAAAGGAAAAACTAACAACCATGATGATTAAAAGATACCAACCAGTTAGTTTTAATCGGGCTTGTTTAAACATATTTTTGTATTAAACCCTCTGTCCCCGCGTAGCGGGGACATCTCCCTTGACAGGGCGATTTATTTTGAACATTTAATTTATTCACTGATTTTATATCCAAAACCACGGATGGTTTTGATTAATTTAGTTTTGAAGGGTTGGTCAATTTTTTGACGTAAATTTCTAATGTAAACTTCGACAGTGTTGGGAAGGATATCTGATTCATAACTCCAGACGTGCTGAATTAATTGATCTTTGTTTAAAATTTTATTGGCATGACGCATAAGACATTCCAAAAGAGAATATTCTTTACTAGATAAATTAATTTGTTTACCCTGTCGAATGACTTCGTAAGTAGATAAATTCAAAGAAAGATCACCGATGGTAATAATTTCACTGGCGGATTTTTGAGGACGACGAGTTAGGGCTCGAATACGAGCTAAAAGCTCTTCAAAAGCAAAAGGTTTGGTTAGATAATCATCAGCTCCGTTGTTGAGACCTTTGATTTTGTCTTCAACTTGACCTTTGGCGGTAAGCATTAGAATAGGAGTGTGTATTTGTTGTTGGCGAAGTTGATTGCAAACTTCGAAACCATTCATTTTGGGGAGCATGAGATCTAATAAAATTAGATCATAATCCCCACTTGAAGCCAAATCAAAACCTTTTTCACCATCAAAAGCTAAATCTGCCGTGTAATGTTCTTGCTCTAACCCCTTTTTAAGAGCGTTGGCAATTAAGTGTTCGTCTTCAACGATTAAAATTTTCATAGTTTAATTATAAATCTAAAGCTGAAAATAAACTGAAAAGTAAAATTCTATTGAAAATAAAAAATACGGTATAATCCCCTAACTTTATAAAAATGGCATTGGCGTTTTTTTTATAATGGATCTTTAAAAAATACAAAAAGAAAGGAAAGTGTTAGTTATGGCGAATTTAATGTTGCCAGGAAATCCCCGTTATCAATCAAAGTCGTTAGTTGAGTTTTTTGGTTATGACAATCTTTATCGAACTATTGCCGAAGTAGAATTTGCTAATTTAGAAGCAATGTTTAAATTGGGTAAAATTACTAAGGAAGATTTTGACCTATTGACTCCGGAAATTAGACAGGCGGTATTGAATATTCCAACCACACAAATTGATAAGACTGAAAGAGAAATTACCAAACACGATATTAGGGCTTGGATTTTGGAAGCAAAGAAATTAATGGACCCAAGAATTGGACGATGGCTTCATGTAATGTTGACAAGTTATGACCCAATTGAAACTGGAAGATGTCTGCAATATAAACGGGCTTTTGAAAATTCAATTAAACCGGCAGCTAAAGAGGTTATTTTATTGATGGCTGATTTGGTGGAAAAAAATGCAAATGTGTTACAAATTGGCAGGACTCATCTCCAGGCGGCCTTACCAATAACAGTAGGCTTTTGGTTGGCAACAATACTCAGCCGATTGGTTTATAACTATCAGGAAATGGAAAGAAATGCTGATTTGTTGGTAGGCAAAATTTCAGGAGCGGTGGGTGCTTATAATGCTCAAGTTGGATTAGGTTTGTGGAAAAACGGTGATTACGAAAAATGTGTCTTGGATATTTTGAAGCTCAAGGCAACACCAATTTCAACACAAATTTTATCTCCTGAGCCGTTGGCTTATTTTTTACATTCATGTTTACTGATGTCGGCAGCTTTAGGACAATTTGGACGTGATTGTAGGAACCTGATGAGAACAGAAATTGCCGAAGTGGCGGAAGCTTTTGATAAAAATCAAAGTGGTTCTTCAACGATGGCTCATAAACGCAATCCGATTACGTTTGAGGGTTTAGAAGGAGATTGGCTCCGAACGAAAAATGAATATGGAAAAGTTTTAGACACAATGATTTCTGATTTGCAGCGCGATTTGGTGGGTAGCCGATTAATGCGTGATTTTCCAATAATTTTAATTAATCTTCAATCGCAGATGGATTCTTTATTGAAAAAAGGGGGAGAAAATAAAGTTCCTTTCCTGAAGAGAATTAGCATTGATGAAAAAGCCTGTCGAAGGAACTTTGACAACGTGGCTAATTATATCTTGAGTGAACCTCTTTATATTGCCTTACAAATGTATGGTTATGAAGGAGATGCTCATCATGTGGTTAATCATCAGATTGTTCCCCTGTCTCAGGAGATAAATATTAATTTAGTTGAAACAATTAATCTACTGATAATAAATGATTCAGAATTAGAGGAAGCTTGGGGAAATATTCCGAGTGAGATTAGAGAAATGTTGGCTGATCCAAAACAATATACAGGAAATGCGGCCAAAAAAGCATTAGAAATAGCAGAAAAAACCAGAATTATTATTAATTAATTTGACCGTTGATATTTTCTTAGATTTTTTATTTTAACCGGTGGGTAATCACATTATGTGACCACCGGTTTTTTCTTGGAATAAAAAAGTGTTATTATTAACTAATATGATTAATAAAACACAAGAAAACCTCTTAAAAGCATTTGCTGGCGAAAGCCAAGCTAGGAATCGTTACAATATGTTTGCCAAAATGGCGAGAAAGGAAGAGCTGGAATGGATTGCCAGGGTTTTTGAGGAAACGGCTGATCAAGAAAAAGCCCATGCTGAGGAGTTATTTGAAATGATTACAGAGCCAGTGGGCGTGAGTGATGTTTTATCAATTAAGCCTTATAGTGCAAAAACGGTTGATAATTTAAAAATGGCGGCTGAGGGTGAACATCACGAGTGGACAGAAATGTATCCTTCATTTGAAGAACAGGCAAAAATTGATGGTGATGCTGAGGCGGAAAGATTATTTAGAGAAGTAAAAGAAGTCGAAGAAAAACACGAGGAAAGATATATTATTATCGCAACGCATTTGGATGCCAATACCCTGTACAACCGAGAAATTGAGTTGGAATGGAAATGCGTGAATTGTGGTTATATTCATAAAGGTAAGACTCCCCCAACTGAGTGTCCTGTTTGTAAAAAACCTTTCGGTTGGTATATGCCGTTGGGATTGGTAAGATAGGGAATGAAGTTGTTGGTAAAAAATACTTGGCTAGTAATATTTTTGGCGATAATAATTAGTTTTGTGGTACCAAATTTTGGAAAAATATTAAGTCCATATTTAAATATTTTTTTGATGATTTTGATGTTTTTGAGCTGTCTGGATATTGATCTAAAAGCATTTGTGGTGGCATTGAAAGATTTTAAGATTCAACTATTACTATTATTAATAGTTCACTTGGTCTCACCTTTAATAGTGTTAATATTTTTGAAAGGATTTTTAAGCGAGGAAATATTTTTGGGGTTAATATTGGCTTCAGTAATCCCGGCGGGAAGAGCGTCTGTTTTTTTAGTGAGTATTTATGGAGGAAAACCAGAAACAGCTCTAGTTGTTTCGTCAATTTCAAATGCTTTAAGTCCGATTGTGGTGCCATTGTTGGTGTGGTTGTTTGCTAGAACTAGTATTAAGATGGACCCAATAGAAATGGGAACAACAATTATGTGGTTAGTGGCAGTGCCAATATTGGTAGCAATTTTGGTGAGATGGATGGGTTTGGCAAAATATTTAGTGAAACAAGCCTCGGGTTTATCAGTAATATTTTTATTTTTAATAATCATAGGAATAATTTCACCCATAAGACAGGTAATTTTATATAATTGGGAAAGATCGATGGGGTTGATATTAATAGTGATTGGATTAATATCTTTTGATTTTTGGTTGGGTTGGAGAATTGGAAAAACAAAGGAAGATAAAATTACATTGGCAGTGACTTCGAGTTATAAAAATTATACTTTAGGAACTTTAGTAGCGTTAACCTTATTTAATCCAGTAGTGGCGTTGCCATCGATAATTTATACGATTACTAATAATTTAATGTTGGTGCCAATACAGATTTTGACTAGAGGAAAAAAGGTAAAATGAAAAATATTTTTGAAATAAACAAACCCTCCGATCTCGATAGAATCGAGATCACCTCCCTTGACAGGGAGGCTTCTAAAATCGTGATTGTTGGAGGGTGTTTTGATATTGTTCATTTGGGTCATTTGATTTTTTTGGAAAAAGCAAAAGCGAAAGGAGATATATTAATAGTATTGTTGGAATCGGATGAAAATATTAGAAAAAATAAAGGGCAAAATAGACCAATAAATAATCAAGAGAATAGGGCCGCTTTTTTGACTAAATTGAAAATGGTAGATAGGGTGATTAAATTGCCGGAAATGAAAAGTGATGAAGATTATTTAGAAATAATTAAAAAAATAAAACCAAAAATAATTGCGGTTAGTGAGGGTGATAGTGGTTTAGAAAAAAAGAGAAAACAAGCCAAGGAGATTGGGGCAAAAGTGTTAGAGGTGAGTAAATTAATTCCACATCAATCGACAAGCCTAATTATTGATAAAATTAAGATATAATATCGACTACTTATGAAAAATGAGACAGCATTAATAGGAGACGAAATGTATTATGATGAGAGGTCGGCTGGCGGCTTGGTTTATAAAATTGAAAATAATAAAGTTTTCTGGCTGGTGATTAAGACGATTTCTAAATTTAATAGGGAAAAAAATAGAAGAAAAGAGATAGAAGGATCGATATATAAATTTCCAAAAGGCCATTTAGATAAGGGAGAGTTTTTGAAACAAGCAGCGTTGAGGGAAGTTGAAGAGGAAGGCCGAGTGAAAGCAAAAGTAATAACTAAATTGGGATCTAATGATTATATTATTTGGGATAAAGAAAAAAATAAAAAAATTATCAAAAAAGTAACGTTTTTTTTGATGGAATATTTAGGACCAAGTAATTTAAAATATTACGATAGCGAAATGGTTTTAGAAAGATCGTGGTTGAGCTTTGAAGAAGCGAAAGAAAAGTTGGCTTATGCAAGTGAAAGAATTCTGTTAAAAAAGGCAAAATTGGAATTGGACAAGTTGATGAAAAAGTAGGTTATAATAATCGTACCTTAAATGGAGGAGTCGCATAGTGGTCTAGTGCGCTCGCTTGGAAAGCGTGTGTGTCGCAAGGCACCGAGAGTTCGAATCTCTCCTCCTCCGCCAAGATTGACAAACTGAATCGAGAGATAATAAATCATTGGAATTATTGGGTATTTTTGAAGGTTCTAACGATTCTACAATATCCTTTATCTCTTTTTTGCCTTTTTCTATTAGAAAAAAAGCAGTTTCCCCATCTATATGGAGTTTTCTATCCCTAATGACTAGGTTCGTACCGAGTCTTGAAAGTATCATCGTTTTTGTCATTACATCACCATTAGCAAAATGCTGACGAGCATAAAATGCAAAGTCAAAAGTTTCTTTAGTTAATTCTATTCTATCGACTTGGTGTTTATCCAATTCATCAATTTGTTTTTTGAGTGATCTTTTTTCAGCAAATAAACGATTCTCTTCAAAGTCATAAGCTTGTTGTTTCTCTTCATCTTCATAAGAATCAACATTTTCCCTTCTGGTTCTCAATTTAATTAAATTATTAATATTCCAATCACATTCTCTAAGATTTTTCTCTAGTCTTTCTCGAACATCAAGTTCCATCTGTTCTTCTTTAGAATTTGTTTCACCTAAATGGTCGATTGCCCAGTCTCGAAAATCAATATCAATCTCAAACTTTTGCAGTTCAGAATCAATTTTTTCTTCAAGGTTTTCAAGTGAGATACCACCTTGGGCGCAATCCTTATGTACTCTTTTGGTGCAATGATATGAGATGTAGTGAAGTATTTTAGGATTATTCATGTCTTCAATTTTGGTTTCACAACCCTTACAAGAATCAGTATTTTTTCCACGATGAAATTTAGTTTTGCACACAGGACAAATTATTTGATACTTCTCTTCACAGGTAATTGACCCTCCACATTCGCCACATTTCAAAACGTCTTTATAAGCAAACTCATTTTTACTATATCTTGATTTACCTTTTCTGCCCAATCTGATTTGGAGTTGATCATATTGTTTTGGGGTAATCATAATGGGATGTTTACCAGCAAAATCACCTTCACGACGTCTCATTAAACCACAATAAAATGGATCGGTAATAATTCTGTAAAATGAAGCTCTGCTTAATTTACGATCACCGAGAGATTTAGTCTTTCTAGTTTTATATCCAGAATCCTGAATTTTACGTAATACATCCATTGGTCGTTTGCCAGCAATAATATCGAGAAGAGCATTTTTAATTATTTCGAATCTTTCAGGATCTTTGTCGATATATTTTTCTTTAGTGATAGGATTTTCCATATTCAGATATCCTGGAGGAGCTACAGTTATCCATTGACCACGTTCTAAATGAACCCTATTACCCACCCTTACATCTCTTGAGAGTTTGGCTGAAAAATATTGTGATTGACTAAGGGAAAATTGAAGTAACATTATACCCTCGGCGCTATTATCAAAAGTATAACCAGCAAATTTAATGTCCTTCAAAAGTCCTTTCACTATTAGATCAACAATGATTCCTGCTTCTATTGGATTACGAGAAAGACGGCAAGGAGAATAACAAATAATGCCAGTGATCTTCCCTTTTTTAATTAACTCGACCATCTTTGTAAAGTTTGGACGATTGTTTTCTTTGAAAGCACTTTTACTTTCCCATAAATGGAGAGTTCTCTTGAACTTAACTACAGGGAATTTAATACTTAATTCTTCTTGTTGTTTCTCTATAGAGACAATTTGTTTGCCTGAGCCCTCATCTGATGATCGACGGTTATACTCAACCCAAATAATTTTTTCTTCTTTTTGACTATTCATTTTTAATTGGTTTATAAATTGATTTAATGAAAGTCAATAATTCTATTGCCTTCATATCCGCTTCTTCATTAGATAAGAAAACCCCAGTTTTTCGAAGATATAATCCTTGAAAGTCTGCGACTGTTTGTTCCGACAATCGGCAAATATAATTATTCTCATTTGATAGATTTTTAAGTTCTTTATTCTCCACATAAGCTGTTAAGCGTGGAAATGTTTCCTAAACCTTTAATAAAAGAGAGTAAAGAAATCTATCTTCCTATATGAAAAGATTATCACTACCTTATAGGTTGTCAATAAGTAGATGTAGTTTTGGTCTTTTTGTTTTCCTTGTCAAGGTACTATATTAAACCTAATCCGGTATGTCCGGATAAATATGTTTCTTCACTGAACTGATTATTATTTTACTAGTGGTACCTATAATAAATTTGACACGACAGATTGTTATTTGATAACCTAATATTAGGTAGAAGAAATTCTTGCCATGGATATAGAGATTGATAGGAACGAGAGAAATCTTGTTCCCTTCTAACACTCACCCTCCAAATGGGGTGCTTATAGGGAAGAGATAGGGTCATCCTGTAAACGTATAAGATATTCATGGCGATAATCGTCGAGGACTACGGCAAGTGCTTGATTAAGTTTATTGAAAAATGTGAGGCGGGTCTCGCCAAGAACTGTGACGACCGCCCCTTTGTCCGTGTAAGCCACGGTTTGAGACAAGCAGTATTCTAATTGTAGTCTGAGAGAAAACAGAAAAAACTACAAAATTTACCTTTTCTGAGCTCCAATGCGTCTTCGGTACTTGGCAGTTCTCTTCAAAGGTAAAGCCTCTGGAATCTCAAGCGAAAAGCTCGAGAACCGCAGGGTCTCGAAGATCCCAAAGAAAAATATAATTTATATATCTAAAGATATATATATGTAATTTTAACTGTGTCATTAAGATTAACGGTGGGTTGGCAGGGAGCCTGAGAACCTTGGAAAACTCAGCTACAGTGATATTAACTGGCGCCCGTGTTTCTTTTGTTTGGATGAATTGAATGATTCCCAAGAAAGTTCATGACGCCATTAATAAAATAAAAATTTTAGAGGGGTTAAAAATAATTCCAAAATATGAAAATAAAACAAAAATTTGATGAAATAATTATAAATAGTGTAGTAATAATTGCGTTAGTACTCATGATATATAGATTATTGAGTAAATAATGTATACATATTAAATACTCAAGTATTGTCTTAAAATAGGACTTAATGACACCATTAAATTAGATGCTTTCGTTTAGTGGTAGTAAAAGAACTATTAGTTGTATCCACCCCTTAGATTTTTCAAGGAGGGGTCTTAATACAATGGCGTTATTGTTGGTCTGGCTTCTTTGTATTCTTTCTCAATTTCATTTCTAATTCCCAAAAGCCAGATCTTATCACTGTCACTAATTGTGATTGTCTTTGGAAGAGTCTCTAGATTTGTTTGAAGAATAAAATTGGCGTAGCCTTCATCATTCTTACCAATTTCCTGATAATCCCAATAATTTTCTATTGCCAAGCTGACAATGTCATTTAATCCAGTGTTTTTGCCTTTTAAGAGTTTTGTAATTTCCTTGTTTCTCTCATTAATTTGATTTAGATAAAATTTTGAAAACATTTCACCGTCTAGTCGATACTCACCATCATTCCAAGTAAGTATTTGAGTATGACTCGGTGAGTTTGAATGGAAAAACCCTTCGTGCATTTCCCAACTACTGTCTCTAAGCATTATGTCTTCAATCCCATCATTATTAATGTCTGATAGCCAAACATTGGCATATTCTGAACCTTCAGGTTTTGGTAAATCTGATAATAAATTTTTTACTGCGTCATTAGTTATCTGAAAAACTGATTGGCCTTGGCAGTTAAAACAATTACCACTATTCCCATGAGCCACTACCAACTCAGCAAGACTATCTTTATTAATATCTTTGATCTCAGCTTTATCGAATCTTTCGTCTGTCATTGAAAAGATTATTTTGCCTTCGCTGTTTGTCAGAAGAAAAACTTTATTAAAAGATTCCTCTTCATTTGGACAATCTAAAACAAAAGTTTCATATTTTTTGTCTTTCCAAATTAATTTTGTGTTTTGAACCTGTTTTGAAAGTTTTAATGTTTCATTTTTATCGAAGGCCTTAACAATCTCTGTCTCACACTTGTTTGCACGTCCTAGGTCGCCTGATAACGCCTCAGGTACGCCTCTATTTGAATTATTGGAATT
This sequence comes from Candidatus Shapirobacteria bacterium, assembly GCA_028704635.1. Lineage (GTDB taxonomy): Bacteria > Patescibacteriota > Microgenomatia > UBA12405 > UBA12405 > WARW01. Next base: position 48,577 of record JAQWFB010000003.1, on the reverse strand, counting down.
ATTATTGCCAAAGAAAACAATCAGAACCGAAAGAATCAATACGAGAGGAATTGCTAATTTAATTTTGTTGGAAATATTTTTTCTCTTATTTTTCATTTTTAATTTACCTTTTCATCCAATCTTATTTTGTAGTAATTATGATTATCATCAAAACAGTTAGTGTAATTGTTTTTGTCATTCTTACTTAAAATAGAATCACTGATTTCACAATCATCAAAATCGGAATGTCCTCCGTTTTCCCAATAAACCTTTTCTAAAACATACATATCTCCACCACTATAATCTTCGTCTCCTGGTTCTACATAATGATGAATATCTGCTTTTAATCTGTAATTTTTCGATTGAGTATTTTCTGGTTGCAGATACACCCAGTATTGAGCAGTGTAACTACTTTTTTCAAAAAAACTTCCAATTTCATTATTGCCAAAATAACCAATGAGTAATTTCATTATTATCCATAAAACAACTCCAATTATGACAATTTTTACCACTAAATCAGTTCTAATCTTAATATTTTCAGTATTAATTAAATATTCATTTTTATCTTCCATCTTTGATTTCTCTTTTTAGAAAATAGAGAACAATACTAAAAATTAAAAATAATAATACAAAAGCCAACAAATTACCTAAACAAAATAGTATAGCAATAAACAACGGTAAGATAATTGAAAATTTCAAATTTGATTTCTTTTTTGCCCAAGCAAAATAATTGTTTAGAAAATTATTACTAGACTCAGTTTTATCCAATATTTTGTTTTTTGTTGGAATTGATTTTTTCTTAAAAAATCTAAAAATGAGAAAAATTATTAAAAATCCATACAAGATATATGTTCCATAAGAAAGGAAACCACACGACAATGATCCGTTTCCTTCATTTTGACAATAGCTGCTAATTTGTTGTCCAACAATTCTTCCACCAACTGACATTTTATTAAAAATAAAAAATTAATTATTTATGTGATTATACATATATTTGAATCTAATTGCTCGCTTTAAGCTAGTGGTATAGCTCCCTACAGCTAGACATAATCGTGTCATGAATGTTGTTGGTAAAAAGGTTACAAAAAAATTAGGCAAGAAGATCCAAAGACTTAGAAAAGAGATGGGTTATACAAGTCAAGAAAGTTTTGCTGAGACTCTTGGCTTAAGTCGGACTCATGTTGGACATATTGAACAAGGAAGAAAAAACCCATCAATGGAAGTGTTGGTTAAAATAGCAAAAAAACTGCGTGTAGAAATATCGGACTTGTTTGGCAAAAACTAATCAGAGACATTTTTGGTGATAAAATTGACTATGTGCATTGTTGTTGGTTTTAATGGAGAAAAGAGTAGGGATTAAATCTAATATATGAAAATTAATAGATTGAAAATTCATAATTGGCGATCAATTAAAGACATTGATATCAAGTTCCAGGATTTGATGGTTTTTATTGGCCAAAATAATCACGGTAAATCTAATATCTTATCGGGGCTTCTTTTCTTTTTTGGATTAATCTCATGTGGTGATTTAGATTTTAATCAGGGTGGAGACGAGTTGTATGTTGAGATCACATTCTCTGATTTAGATAGTCATGACAAAACTCAGTTTACCAAGTATTTAACTTCTGCCAATGAATTTACGGTCAGGAAACAAATCAAAAAAAATGAGTCTTATGAGTATCATGGTTATACTCAATCTCCATCAGAAGAATGGTTAAAAGAGGCAAATGTTTCCAATTACCTTAGTAGAGATGCAATTGCTGCTACTCCATTAAATCAATTGGTTCCTACTGCTGGTAGATTAACAAAAGATATAGTTTATCAGGCACAACAAAAATATATTAATGACAATAAAGATTTACTTGTTTTTTCGTATGAGTTGGAATCATCTAATTTTTTAGGTCTAAAAAATGTTGCTCAAGGTATTTTTGGTGATGTTTTTTATGTTCCAGCAGTAAAAAACGCAATAGACGAATTTAGTGTTAAAGGGAAATCTGTTTTTAATCAATTGCTGACAAATGTTATCAATGATATGTCTGAAACCAATGAGAGTTATATTGAAGTGAAGAACCAAGTACGAGCGCTTACACAACGTCTAAACAAAACCGTCGCGGATGGATCAGTAAATACTAATAGACCCGAACAAATTTGCAAACTGGAACAATTATTAGAGTCAGAATTGGCAAGTTGGCATACAACCATTGATATTCAAATCACTCCTCCAGATGTGGACGAGGTAATGCGAGTAGGCACAAATGTTTGGGTTGACGATGGCATATCGACAGATGTGAACCACAAAGGTAATGGCTTACAACGTTCCCTTATTTTTGCTTTGATTAAATCTTGGGCAAAAGTTAGTCAAGAGCAAAAAGAGAATGAAGAGTTAGCTCAAGAAGAAGATGGACAAAGAAAAGCCTCCAAATCAACTTATTTCATATTTGAGGAACCAGAACTTTATTTACATCCACAAGCTCAAAGAGAATTGTATTCTTCACTTAAAAACCTATCCGAAACAAACAGCCAAGTATTTATATCCACTCATTCAAGTTCTTTTATCGATTTAGAAATGTATAAATCGGTGTGCATAGTCTATAAAGATAATATAACAGAAGGCACAAAACATCTTCAGTGTACATCGGATATATTTGATAGTGTTATTGACAAGCAAAAATTTAATCTAACATATTGGATAAATCCTGATAGAGGTGAATTATTTTTTGCTAAAAAAGTCGTTTTAGTAGAGGGTCAAACTGACAAAACAGTATTCTCCTATCTTGCGAGAAAATTAGGTTGCTTTAGATACGATTACACTATTATAGATTGCGGATCGAAAGACAATATCCCTTTGTATATACACTTACTCAATAATTTTAAGCTACCTTACATTGCAGTTTATGACAAAGACCATCAATCCTATAAAGATGCAAACGGTATTGCATCAGCGGATATTTCAACACAATGTATAACGTCAAAAGTTGATCAATTTTATGGCTCATCAATTGTTCTTGAAAATGACATTGAAGAAGAGATAGGTATTACAGATAAAAATAATAAGAATAAACCACATATTGCCATCGAACACATTTCTATTGATACATTTCAGATTTCTACCCAATTTGAATCGAAAATAAGAAGTATCTTTGCCTAAAAAAAATCCAAGATTGTTCCCTTTATAGATTTGATGGTTTCGTATTGGTGTATTATTAAAATATGCAGGGGCAAAACCCCTGCCTGTTGTTAAGATTTGTTCTTGGATTTATCAACCAAGACAAATCGTTGTTGGGTACTGTACCTGTTTGGTGGAGTAATATTGCCTCTTGCGAGGGTATACTCTACCTCACTTCCAACTGCACGGTATTGACCGGAAGTTGGAGCTGGTTGACCAGTACGGGTAACGACTTTTCCATTTGGCATAAGTCTATCTCCTTACTAAACTAATAACGAGAAGTCAGACTTGCGTCCTAAAGCATTATTGTTTAGTTTAGATAAAGACTCAGGTTTTGCCCCTTGGTTGGATTTTATACCAATTTTTGAAATTTGAAATATATCAGTTCGGGTTTTATTCGTCTAGTTGAAAAGTTTCTACATTTTTAATTGCCACACCCATTTTTATTGCAGATCGTTTTACACACTCTTAAGCCATACTCGGTAGTTTTACAATCAAAGCCACATTCAAACCCATCAATTTTAGGAAGTGTTAACCCTTTTTCCATGCAAGCTCTTTGTGAAGGGTAATCCTTAAGTTCGTAGCTTATGTTGTAGCACCCACCATCATTCATGATCTCACCTTCACACACCATTAATGTCCAGGATTTTGGTCTCATAAAGTTATATATCCCAATAACTGTTTTGTAGATTATCCAAATACAAAAACAGATTACAAGTAATCTGATAATTGACTTAAAAATTGACCGAATAAGCTTTATGAATCTTTTCACTACGAGAATAATACACCTAATTTAGGTATCATAAAATTACAAAGGAATACTGTCTTATATTATGTTGTTTTCTATGATTGCAGTCATAAAATAGGTTCTAACAGTGTCAATGGTTCGCCGCCAAATGTCGTTTTTACCTTATTGTACCGTGTAATATAGGCAATGACACTCTTAAAGAAATTTCTGATTTGTTCCTGTTTAGCTTCAAGTTAGTTTCAAACTACTTCCATGTTCTATATCTATTATTAGCGAGTTTTTAAATTTAAGAAAACAGGATTATTTTATTCTTAATTGATAAACTTTATGTGATGCGAAACTTTTTTGTTCACTCTGATGAGTTTGAAGCACAAAATAAACACCCAATGGTTGCAGCAATGCTTGCCATATTCTTTGGACCACTTGGATTTCATAGGTTTTATCTTAAACGTCGTACTTCTGGTTTAATTTTTCTTATTTCGACTGTTTTGTCGTTTGGTGTACTTGCTGTGGTTACGTTTCCAATTTCATGGATTGAAGCAATTTATTATGCATATATTCAACAAAAAAGAAATGAACGACGAGTTAAAAAAATAGTGAATACTCCCAAAGTGGATACTTCAAATTTTACAAGCCTTTTTTCTGATAGTAGGCAAACAGATCTTACAAAAGATAATGATATTCCGGACATTAAATCCTATCAAACACCAGATATTTCCCCTATTTTAGAAAAACAGCTTAATTCTCTACAAAAAATTGTTACCTCTTTAGAAGATCAATCAAAGAATATATTGCAATCTACTTTTGATTCACAAAAAGTATATAAAGTTGATTATCGTAAAGAGCTTAATCAGAACCAATTTTTAGCAGCAACTACTATTGATGGAGCATTCCTTGTCATTGCTGGTGCTGGTAGCGGTAAAACAAGAACTCTGACCTACAGAGTAAGTTATCTTTTAGAGAAAAATATTAAACCAAACAGAATTCTGCTTTTAACTTTTACTCGTAAAGCTGCTAATGAAATGTTGGATCGTGTTTTTCAGTTAACTAATAGCCCAGCTGCTAAACGTGTAGACGGAGGAACATTTCATGCTTTTGCTAATAGAATTTTACGAAAACATGCCAGACTAATCGGAATTGAACCAAATTTTACTATTATAGATAGTGCTGATTCGGCAGATGCAATAAATTTGGTTCGATATTCATTGAATATAAAAAAGAAAAAAAATGAACTTTTCCCTAACAAAATGCAATTACAAAAAATTATTTCTGGTTCTAGAAATAAATCAATTTCCATCAGTAAATATATAGAGAAAGAATATCCACGCTTTAAACCACACATAGAAATGATTCAACAAATTGCTCTGGCATATCATGACTATAAAAGAAGTACTAATATCTATGATTACGATGATCTTTTAGAGGTGTTACTTGAAAAAATGCAATCTAATGCAGACTTTTGCAAACTTATCCAAGACAGTTACGATTATATTTTAGTAGATGAATACCAAGATACCAACATAGTACAAGCAGAACTAATTGGGATTTTAGCAAAAAAACATAATAACATTTTTGTAGTTGGCGATGATGCTCAAAGTATTTATGCTTTTCGAGGAGCTAATTTTATCAATATTCTTAAATTTCACGAACAATTTCCAAAAGCAAAAGTTATTAAGCTTGATGAGAATTATAGAAGCAACCAAGAAATTCTTACCTTCTCTAATGCAGTAATAAATGAGGCAACGTTAGGGTATAAAAAATCATTGTATTCACAGAAAAACGTTGATTATAAACCTCAAGTTTATAGATTTGGCGATGAATTAAAAGAAGCGTCTTGGATAGCAGATGAAATTGAAAAAGACTATTCTTCTGGAAAAAAACTTAAAAACATTGCTGTATTATTTAGAGCATCTTATCATAGTAATTATCTTCAGGCTGAATTAATGAAACGTAATATCCCGTTTGTAACGGTAGGTGGAATTAAATTCATTGAACGAAAACATATTAAAGATGTTATGGCGTATTTGCGTGTAACTGCTAATTTTAAAGATTCATTAGCATGGAATCGTATTCTAACAATGATTCCCAATATTGGAGATAAAACAGCAGCCGATATTTCACTTAAGATTAGAAAACAAGAATTTAATGAGACTAATTTTATACAGAAAAAATTTTATACAGACTTAGTAAAATTGTTGTCGTTATTAAAGCTAATTAAAGAAACATCTGAGGTTAAAGAAAAAATTTCTGAAATTATTCAATATTATTTCCCATACTTAGAAGCGACAGAAGAGGATGCTGCTATACGTAAGTTTGATCTTGATGCTTTGCAAGCGTTGTCTGAAAAATACAAAAATTCTCAAGATTTTATTAATGATTTTTCACTTGATCCTCCTAATCAGGCATTCCAAAATAAAGATGTTGATAAGGTTGAAAAAATAGACGATTATGTCACTCTTACAACTATTCATTCTGCTAAAGGTTTAGAATGGAACACTGTATTCGTGATAGAGGCTATTGATGGTTTATTGCCCAATCACCGTAGTTTGCATACTTTAAAAGAAATAGATGAAGAAAGAAGACTGTTTTATGTAGCAATCACTCGTGCCAAAGATAAATTAATCATTACCTTACCTCACTTTAGTTTGGGCTATGATGCATATTTTAGTCTGCCATCAAGATTCCTTGCTGGAGAAGCTAAAGGTTATTTTGATTTTCTTGATAAGTAGTTATAATCTCATCTAACTATAAATTTGATAGAATGAGACGGAGTCATGTGTTTATTACGAGACAGTCAAATCGTAAATCCACAAACTCTATACCCCTGATTTTTATCAGGTAACCATGGAGAGGTCGCCTAATGGTGGGGCATTCCTTTGATAAAGGATGGTCCGCAAGGACATGCGGGTTCGATTCCCGTCCTCTAAAGATTTCTTTAAAGAAAGAGGTTTTTAGAGATCGGGAATTAGAATTCGGTTATAGGGATAGAAAGGTTCCAGACTCACATGCTCCACCAAAGTGTCGTTTTTACCTTATTGTACCGTGTAATATAGGCAATGACACTCTTAAAGAAATTTCTGATTTGTTCCTGTTTAGCTTCAAAAGAAATTTTGAACTCACATTACCTTTATATTATTTTTTCTTACCACTCCAACTGTCCAAGGAATAAAAAATTAGTTAATAAAGAAGTCTTTATTGTTTCACTGATTTCAAAATTTTGTTCAGTTATTTCTTTGTATTCAAAGATAAATTAATAAATGATTTAAGTCTCTTAATTAAAAATGGTAATTCAAACACAACATAAAATAAAGTCAAAATAAACTGTCCAACAATAATATAAAGAATTAAAGTATTTTTATTAACAGTTTTTATCACATTAAAACTAACCACCGCATCTTGATTAAGTTCTTTATAGTCATTAATTTTTAGACTAATTTTATACATTCCTTTTGGAGTACCTTCTGGAATTAATATTGAATCCGAAAAAATCGCTTGTGTTGTAACTGCCTTTAACACTTTAAGATAAGCTATTTCTTTTCCATTATTATCTGTAATAAAATATTCCATCTTTAAGTCTTTTCTATCAACATTTTCTGGCCATTTAATTTCAGTTTCAAAATATATTTTTTCACCTGCATTTACCTCTGAATATTTATCTGACACCCCGATAGTAATGTTCATAGCCATCACTGATTTAGGAAACACTACCAAAAACATTAAAATAAATGTCACTAAATATATCTTCCTCATTTTTTGTTTATTTATTATTCAGTAATAAATAAAATACATTTTTAAAAATATCAATAATGTCTTTTACAGAAGGAAATTTAGCTACTTCAGCTACCTTTTCTTCCGCTATAACACAACCAGTCATGGTCTTAAGATAAGTATGAGTTCCAAAAACATCTTCACCAATATAATTTAAATATGGAATTATTTTTTCTTCATGGTCCTCAATATCACCATTACTTTTTTGATATTTTTTCAAATCATCCAAACATGCTTTTGCTCCATCACTTTTAGCTTCTTGAATTAAAATTCCATCTTTATTTCCACCACCAATATATTTTGAACCACTTAAAAACAAACCCGATTCATCAATTAAATACGCCTCTTCACTGTTATTATCAATTGATACTTTCATTAATCCTGTTATTGTTTCAAAATCCAAATCAAAAACAATTGTGCCAATTATTTTATCTTTTATCACATCATTATTGTAAATAGGGCTTACAACTGCCAAATAATTATTTTTTCTAATAGTGTCATAATAAGGTTCAAAAACAATCTTTTTATTTTCAAGAGAATAATATTTCTGGTTTCCATAATTCATTCCTGGCAAATCATTTTTTGCCACAATTACAATTCCCTTATTATCTGTAATACAGATTCCTGGAAAGAAACTATTTAATTCATCAATTTTCTTTTTTGCTATTGCTATCGTTTGTTTATTATTAGGATTCAAGGCAACATTTTTAAACTCTTTTAATGATGATATGTAGATTATTTTTTGCTTTTCCTCATTTAAATAAGTATCAATCAACAGTGCTTTATTATCTGCAGTAATTTGCAAACTTTTATGCCGAGCATCAACCAACATCCCAACTTGAACTAAATAAATTCCCTCAACAACTAGTAAAATAAAAATCACGCCTGCCAATAGTCCAAAAATATTTCTAATAGAAACTTTTTTCACTTTATTTATGTTTGCGAGCCTTAGATAATTTATAGATTACAATTCCAATTATTCCAACAAATATCCCCAAAACCAAAACTATCCATCTGTTTTGTGTGCTCACCACTTCTTTAATTTCAAAACTCTGTCTAAATTCATCTTTTACATTATCTCCATAAATAGTCTCCAAAATTAGAGTATATTTTCCGTTTCCTGCCTCAAAATTTTTAAATTCTTTAACTAATGTATTTTCTGTTTCAACGGTTACTTCTCCATTTTCAGTAAAAATAATTTTTCCATTTTCGTCTAAAATTTTATAAACAAGCTTAGCCAATGTTGGCAAACTACCAAAATTAGTAAAGGATACTCTTGAAACTAACTCATTTGATTTATTTAAAATTGCACTATCGATAGTCAATTTAATATCAAATAAATTTCCAGGGATTTCTGATGTCGGTACAAATCCCTCAGCCGGTGTAGTTGTTGTTTCACCACTAGTAGTAGTCATAGCTTCTATTACTCTTCCTCTTGGTGTTGCCGATACCTCATTTGACCAATCACCTGGCATACAGTCATTAATAGCTTTTATCTTAAAGTAATATCTAGTTCCACCAGATAATCCTCTGATTGTATAACTAGTGGTATCAGCATTTCCTACGTTTGGATTACCATATTCAATTGATCCAGAAGAAGTTCCATAAGCTACTAAATAATGAGTAAATGGATTACTTGCTTTTGACCAAGTTAAAGTAATACTATTATCTCCATTTACTGTATTAGTAATAGTTGGTGCACTTCCTGGTTTAGTTGCAGTACAGGCTGGTGCTGCCCAACCAGTAGAGGTTGTAGAGGTTGAAGTACTAGAGGAGGAAGTAGGTGTTGGAGTAGGTGTTGGAGTTGGAGTTGAGGTTGAAACAGAACTGAAAACAATAAATTTTGTAAAATGTCTCGTCCATACCACTAAATCGTTACCCACATCAATTTTACATTCTTCATCTACCCCTAAAGTCGCACCAGAATCACTACTGCATATTGTTGTAATTTCAGTAAAAACATCATTTCTTGAAAAACCCACTCTTTTACCTACCTCACCGGGAAAATCTATTTTTACTGCTTTATCAAAAGTTAATTTAGTATCACCAAGTCCAACTTCAATTGCCATACCTAAGGTTTTTGTTTCACCAGAAGTTTCAGGGAGAGTAATAGTAGTAACAGTTGGTGCTTTAATTATTCCATCCCAATTTTCGTCGTCACTGGTAATAGTAGTTGATTCAGGGATGGAAATATTAGCCGAATTTGTATTTATAGTGATTTGAGGTAATGTTCCAGAATTATTAGTAATTAAAGAACTGACATCTAAAGTGGGGTTAGTTGTTCCACTTTCAACAGTAATAGTTACCGGCAAAGTAGAATCGTTAATTAAAACTTGCGGTTTATTATTATTAATGGTGGCCGCTCCATGAATAATACTAGCAACTAATGATGTTTTTTTAGAATTAACATAATAAGGGGTAAAAATAACGTTACCTAGAATTTTAGATTTAATTTTTTTTAAAGAGGCACTTCCCCACCAATTATTAGTAGCATCAACGTTTCCACCTTGATTGTTTAATGCTATTCTATTACTCTTTAAATCAAAACTATTTTCATTAACCACAAGTGAAGTAAAATTTGAAGCTAAAATTGCGGCATAAGTATCAGCTCCATCATCAAAAATATTATTAGTAATAGAAATATTCATTTCTGCTACACCACCAGATCTACTAAAAAAAATTGGAGTAGAGATATTGTGAAAAGTATTGCCGGAAATAATGGCGCTTCCCCCACTAAAGATAACACCATAATTGCTTGGTGGAGTGGTGGCTCCAACAATATTGTTGGAAAAAGTTGTTGTTCCACCAACAAAACCTTCTACCTCTAAAACTCGATTACCACCATCAAATTTATTATTTTGAATAGTGTTACTGGCTGTGTATCCATCAGGGTAAGAAATAATGTCTATGCCATAGCCATACGAAGGTGATTTTTTTGAATCTGGTTTTAAAATGAAGCTATTACCATCCTCGGGCAAGGTACCGCCAATAATATTACCACCCGAGTTGTATAAATAAATTCCACCACCACTACCATCGGCGTTATTAGCAATAAAAGTGTTTCTTTTAAAAGTATTATTTTGATTAACAGGTGCTGTTCCACCATATGAAAAAATAGCATAAGCAGAACCAGTAAATCCAGTAATTGTGTTACTATCTAAAATGTTGTCTATACCGCTGATGTATATACAACCAGCAAAAGAATCTTCAATTGAGCATTGAATGTTATTACTTTTGATAAAATTATTTGAACCATTTATTGATATACCACTATTTGTGGTAACACTATTAATAGTGTTATCTGAGATAGTATTGCCTGCACCGTCTATATAAATCCCTCCAAAACTAGTTCCAATATCACAATTTATATTATTATTTTTAATAATATTACCCGATCTGGTCCAAATACCCATATCGCCGATATTTATTATTTTATTTCCTTCGAAAGTGACATTACTCGACAAGACTGATTGCATTCCTCGTTTAGGAGAGTCACAATTGGCTGCATTTATGGTAAAACCACGAACGCTCATAGTGGTGCTAACATCATTGACAGAAAGAACTCTGGTTTTACCGCTTACTCCTTTAATGATAGTTGTATCTTTATTGGCTCCAATAATATTAACAGCCTTAGTGATGGTTAAATTTTCGTTATATTCTCCTGCTGCTACATTAACGGTTCCTTCAACATCAACCGCACTGACACCGGATTGAATTGTGGCAAAAGCGTTATATCCAAAAATTTTTCCCGACTCAACTTCAGTATTGGCTGAAGTTCCAACCCAATTGTCGTCTACCCAAACTTCAGATTTGGATAATCCTTGTGTGGAAAAATCATCAACAGCTACTTGAACAGTATTCCAGCCAAGTATGGGATAAGTAGCCAACATCACACCATTTGATCCACTTGTGTAGCTATTATCAGTGGAACTGATCTGCCAACTGGAAGGCTCTGAATCTGAAGCATTCCAAACTTTGGCTACAAGACTACTGCCAATAGCAGCACAACGAAATTTAAAATCGTTCGAATTATATGTTGCTGTTCCAGTAGTGGTTAAATTGGAATAGACTCCATTGGTTAGTTTACCGAACCAAAAATGGTTGGTTCCATCAGAACTAACGCCACAGGTATAACCACTCATGGTGGTGGGGTTAATCCTTAAGAGAAGATAAGTTAAAAAATTATCACCAGAATTTATTTTCTGTACTCTGGTTTGAACAATTGAATTATCGTTAGTTTGATTAACATAACTTGCTAATGATTTAGCCGAACCATTGTTACTTTCAGTATGTAATTCATATTTATTATTCTGAAAAAGATGAGTACTATTATCTCCTCCATCTATATTTATCCAAGTATTTTTATTTCCACTATTAAAATCATCGGTCCAACTAATAGCTGCATATGTTTTTTTAAAAAGGAATAAAAATGACAAAGGCAATACTAAAAAAACATATATAAATAAAAATATCTTTCTATTCATAACTGTATAAAAACAGACATAAATTAAAAAAGTATTAAATATTACATTTTAAAGAGAAAAAAATTCTAATTGTGTCAACGGTTCGCCTCCAAATGGTATAATTTGTTTATGAAAAGACGAATTAAAAAAGAAGTGTGTTGTCCAAAACTTGATCCAAAACTGTGGAATGAAAAAATTTTTGAATGGAAGGATAAGCGATTTATTAAAGGTAGTGTCTTTACTTTTTTTTATATGCCAATAAATTTTGGGGCAGTGATATCTGAATTGATGAAAAAAATGGAAAAAGCAGGGATACAATCAAAAGATATGATATGTTTGTCTGATCATACCTCTAAATGGAATATGGATATTTATGTGTCAGTAGATGAAAAGGTTGAGGGAGTTGAAAATGTCGTATTAAATGGAAAATTTTTGAGTAAAGTTTATGAAGGAAATTTTAAAGATACAGATAAATGGTGTGAAGATTATAAAAAATATGCAAAAACAAAAAACTTGAAAATTGAAAAATGTTATATGTGGTACACCACTTGTCCTAAGTGTGCAAAAAAATATGGAAAAAATTATGTAGTGATAATTGATAAAGTAAAAAGATTCTAGACTCACTTCCTCCTCACTGTAATAGGTTTTGAAATAATTTTAATGTTTTTTTAATAAAAAATTAATATAGAATTGTAGTTAATGATGGTTTTAAGTGTTAAGAAAATTGCCAGAATTGCTTATTTTTTAATGCTTTATACTTTTGCCATAGTCGGATTTGTTTTTGTGGGTATGTTTTTTGCTATAAGATTAAAAATAACCGATGTAAAAGGATCGGTGGATAATTTGAGTCAAAATTTTCAAAACCAAGCTGAAGAAAATCAAATTATAATTGGTAGTTTTAGTAACAAGATTGCCACATCTAGTGGCGAATTAGATAATATTAAAACAGAAATTGATAAATTAACAATAGAAAAAGATTTGAAAATTAAAAATTTGTGTTCATTAGAGGAATTGAGTTATATCGCCCCAAAAAATGTAGACAAAATTTTGACAGTAAAAAAACAGATTAAATCAGATTTGACAGTGGCCCAAATGATTTTTGCTATTAAAACTTATTTAACTGATAAAGATAGTTTTGATAAAAATGTCTCCGATTGTATGTCTAATTTTGAATCAAGAAAAGTTAACGAAGATGAAATAATCACCAGGGTTAAAAATTCAAACAGCCAGAATATTTTTGTTTGGCCAGATGAAGATCAATGGAAAACAGTGTCCCAATCAATAACTAAAGATAAGGATATTATTAATCGAGCCGCCTTAATGGCAGATATCGATCCCCGACTAATTGTGTCTGATCTAGTTGTAGAACAATTAAGAGTTTATTATTCCGCTAGAGAACTTTATAAACAATATTTTGAACCGTTAAAAATATTGTCGAATATGAATAAAATTTCGCTGGGAGTGATGGCAATTAAGGAGGACACGGCCGCACAAATTGAAAGTCATTTGAAAGACAGAAGTTCGCCTTATTATTTGGGTGAAAAATATGAAAATATTTTGAACTACAATCAAGGACAAAATCTGGCAACAGAAAGATATAACCGATTAATGGATAATAATCATTATTATAGTTATTTGTATGCTGGGCTGTATTTAAAGCAAATGATGACTCAATGGAAAAATGCTGGTTTTGATATTTCTTCTCGACCAGAAATTGTCGGAACTCTTTTTAATGTCGGCTTTCCTCAATCAAAACCAAATGCCAATCCAAAAATTGGCGGATCGACCGTGCAAATCGGTCAAAATAAGTATAGTTTTGGTCGATTATCCTACGAATTTTTTTATTCGGGTGAATTAACTGAGATATTCCCTTGTTTTTAGTAAAATTTATTAATTATAATTAAAATAATTAAACAATTTTAGATGATTGTTCTATTTTTAGTCTGACAATTGATTTATATAGAAAGAAAGAAATAGCGCTAATAGTAAAAATTGGGGGTAAAAATTTGGGAAGTGGAATGCCAAATGACTCAATGACCATAAAAAATCCAAGGAAGAAAATGGAATACATGGCACCATTTTCAAGATAACGATATTTTTTAATTCGATCAATATTACCAACTGTCAACTGACGAACAATTACAGCTCCAATACCGTTGCCAAGTAAAATAATGGGAATGGAAAGAGTAAAAGCAAAAGCACCAAGAACTCCATCAATAGAAAAATTAGTATCGAGAATTTCCAGAAAGAGAAGTTTACTGAAATCTGAACGGCTGGAAGTTGCCAACCCTTCTTCCATACTTTTTGCTCGCTCACGAAAACCATGAGTAATAAAAAAAATAGTAGAACCAATGGCGGCACCTAGAGTCATGTTTGGGTCAATTTTAATGGTAATAAAAGTTAAAAAAAGTAGAATTAAGGAAGCAATACTGTTAAACCAAAAACCTTTACGATAAAAAAAATATTCTCCCCTAATACAATAGTTTTCATTTTCAAGAAAAAGCCAACTAAAGAATAAAAGTAATAAAAAAACACCACCACTCATAAACAAAACTGGAACTGATTGTTCAATTGAATGAGCAATGGCAGGATCAGAACTAAAAGATGCGGTAAAAGCACCAATTGGGCCTAAATGAGGATTGACAGCCCAGACAATTATCCATGGCAAAAGACCACGAACAATAAAGACTGCAAAAAATAATCCCCAAGTCAAAAACCATTTTTTGGCTTTAGCACTAACAGTGCGCAAAACTTTAGCATTAACAATAGCATTATCAATACTACAAACTACTTCGAAAAGACTAAGGCCAATAATAGTTAGGAGAGTTAAGACCATGGATTATATTGTATCAACAAAATTAAACTACTTTTAAAGTATGAGTGTTTTAATTATTTAGATTTTCGATATTTTTTAAAAAATAGCCAGGCACCCAAAATAATTATTAAAAATATTAATAAAAAACTAAGAGGATGAAGGGAGTCTTTAGGTTGAATTTTATTATTAATTAATAGAGATTGTGATGTTTGTTGAGATTCCTGAAATTTTTCATAGGAAGCAAAATTTATTTCTAATTTCTGATCCGAATTACCGGTTGGATAATAAGTAGTAGTGTTAATTTTTCCATTTAACTCAACTTCGACATTTATTTTTTTTGCTCTTGGTAAAGGAAAAGCTATTTGCCCTTTTTCATCTGTTTTGCCGCTTAATTTTTCAGTTATTAAACTTACTTTGGCGTCCTTGACTAGATTATTGTTCAAATCTTTAACAATTATGATTAAATTATTTTCATTCATATTCAAAAACCTTTATTTTTCTATTTTTACCATCGACTCGTCAACACATTTATTAAACTGATCATCTTTAGTAAAACCACATTTTCCGTCTGATTGTTTTTCACATTTAGCTTTTTGATAGCAAGTGTACTCTTCTTTCCATTCACAAGTTGTGGCCGTGTCTTTGAAATTTGATTCAACGCACAATTGTCCACTACAACCTGCCCTTTGACAAAGATTAGTATTTTCTTTAATTTTTATTGATTCTTTATTTTTATTATTTTCAATTAAAATTGTTATTCCGATTATTAACAATAAAAAAATTCCGATTAAAAAAAATATTGATTTTTGAGTTATTTTTTTCATTTTTTTTAGTGATACTATTAATTAGTTATTAATTAATATTTAATTAATAATATCATTTAGATGAGATTAACTTTGTTTGATTAAAAATGTTTAAGAAGAGTATTTTTTTAGGTTTTTTGTTGTTAAGTTTTTTTTTGTTTGGCTCAACAGTGGTGATGGCAACTACGGAAAATAGTCGGCTTAAGTATGCTCCGGATGAGGTATTAGTTAAATTTAAAAAAGGACAAGTAAATTTATCTAATCCTGGATTGATGTCACTTTTTAGAGAATATAACACCAGAAAAAATAATGATTTGGAAAAAAATGAAGTATTAGAATCGGGAAATGTGATGGTTTATAAAATTAAAGATGGTAGGTCGGTAGAAGAAGTTATTAATGAAATTAGAATTGATTCTAATGTGGAAACAGTTGAGCCAAATTATTATTCATATATTTCTGATCTGGGAACTGATGATGTTGATAAAAATAATTTGTGGGGTTTAGATAATTTTGGGCAAACTATCACTTTTGACAACGGAACAACGAGTGTGGGAACTAGCGGAGCTGATATTGATTTACCTAGAGCTTGGAATATTTCTGTTGGGACCAGTGAAATTATCGTAGCAGTTATTGATACGGGTGTGGCTTGGAATCACCCAGATTTAGTGGATAATATGTGGGATGGAACTAATTGTTTAGACCAAAATGGTGATGCAATTGTTGGAGGTTGTCTACATGGTTATAATTTTATTAATAGTTCAACTAACCCGGCTCCGGTTTTAACTGATCTGGACAGTTCCTCTCATGGAACTCATGTGGCGGGAACAATTGCAGCTAAAGTAAATAATAGTTTGGGAATTGCAGGGGTGGGACAAAAAATAAAAATAATGGCTCTTAATGTTCAATCCGCAGATGGGCATTTTTATGGTAGCGATGAAATTAAGGCAATTGATTTTGCAATTAAAAATGGAGCAAAAGTAATTAATGCGAGTTTTGCTGGCACGTCTTATTCATCTTCACTATATGATGCGATTAATCGCTTTAAAGAAGCTGGTGGTATTTTTATTGCTGGGGCGGGAAATGAAAATACTGATAACGAAACAAGCCATTCTTATCCAAGTGATTATGATTTAGATAATATTATTTCGGTAGCGGCAACTGATAATAAGGATCAGTTGGCTAGCTTTTCTAATTACGGTGGAACTTCGGTGGATGTTGGAGCTCCTGGTGTTAATATTTATAGTACTGTTTCTTTTCGAAAAGATTATATTGAAGATTATTTAGATTATACGAATGGGAGTGGTTCTTATTGGCAATTGGCAAATACTTCAAATGTCGGTAAAATTTTTGTAACTGATAGTCGGACTCCTTATTCAAATGATTCTGATTACACAATCACCTCAGAAAATATAAATATTTCGGCGGTGGCAAGTAATCCAACTAAATTTATTTTTAAGGCACAATGTTATGACGTTGGTACTACCGATAGTAATGATGATGCAACTTCTGATTATGTAGCTCTGGAATTTAGTGGTAACGGGACTGATTTTGTGGAAGTATCTAAATTTAATAAAGCTTCAATATCTGGAATGTCGACTGGTTCTTGCGGATCTTCTTATTGCAGTAATACTTTTAATGTTGACATTGGTAGTTCTTATTTAACTAGTAATTTTAAATATCGATTACATTGGGTGACTGATTCTAGTTTGAATACCGACACTGGTTGTTATGTATACAATATTAAAATAATTGATTATCCTGAAAATGGTACCGATGCTGGTTATGATTTTAAAGATGGAACTTCAATGGCCACTCCTCATGTTACTGGATTGGCTGGGTATTTATTAAGTATTAATCCTTTAGTAACTTATTCTCAGTTGAGGGATATTATTTTAAATAATGGTGATTCGACTGACGCTTTGGCTGGAAAAACTACAACGGGTAAAAGAATTAATGCTTATAATTCGGTTTTAGAAATGGGAGCAGTGACTCCAACTCCAACAGCGACTCCAACAGCGACACTGACACCAACCGTAACACCAGTTCCTGTCCCCTCTGCTCCTGGGGTATTGTTGGCTGTGCCAGGTGATTCTCAGGTTTTATTGTCTTGGACGGGACCATCTGATGTAGGTTCAAGTATTATTCAATATCAAGTTGGATATAAAGAAAGTGTTCTTGGTGATACTGAAATTAATTGGACTACACAGGTAATTGATACTTCGGAAATTAATGTTTCTAATGTACCGGTAACTGGTTTAACTAATGGAACTAGTTATGATTTTAGAATAGCAGCGGTTAATCAGACTGGTCTGGGTGCGTATGTTCGTAGTAATGGAGTGGCACCAATTGCTCCTGTTCCAGTCCCCTCGGCACCAACTAATCTAACTGGTACTGCTGGTAGTAATCAAGTTACTTTAAGTTGGGATGCTCCAGTCGATGTAGGTTCAACTATTCTAGATTATAAAATTGAATATGGTATAGGAGATAGTTGGGTTACTTTTACTCACGAAAGTCAAATCACTGTGCCACCGACTGTTGTTAATGGCCTAACTAATGGCATTAATTATAATTTTAGGGTTAGTGCTATTAATCAAACGGGTGTGGGCTCAACTTCTTCATCTATTACTATTAGAATAGGTTCCGATAATAAAACAATAACAGGATTTAGTTTTAGTGGAATTGGAGTATCGGGAATAATTAATGGAACTGATATAGGGATAACTGTTCCTTATAGTACTGATGTAACAAACCTGACTCCGACGATTACTATTAATGGGGCATCTGTTTCTCCCCTTTCTGACGTGGCTCAAAATTTTACCAATCCAGTAACTTATACTGTCACAGCTGAAGATACTTCAATTCAAAATTATATTGTGACAGTTTCAGTCGGACCAGTTCCTGTCCCCTCGGCACCAATTAATTTAGTGGCTGCCCCAGGTGATTCTCAAGTTTTATTGTCTTGGACGGGGCCAACTGATGTAGGTTCGAGTATTATTGATTATCAAATTGATTATGGAATAGGTGATAGTTGGGTTACTGTGGGTCATGGAAGTTCACTTACTGAAACGTTTACTACTGTAACTGATTTAACTAATGGGGCTAGTTATAATTTTAGAGTGGCAGCGATTAATCAGACTGGATTAGGAGTATATGCTTCTATTAACGGAGTGACACCAGTGGCGAATTTTACTAATTTGAATATTGCAATTACTTTGGCTCAGTCATGGCATAATTCAGCAGTGGCTGGAACTGATTATGGTCAGTATCCAACCGATGCTATTACTGATCTCCAGACAGCTATTACGACAGCTACAGGAATTAAAAACAATTTAACATCAAACCAAGACCAAATAGATTTGGCAGTAAATGCTTTGAATAATGCTGTTTCTACTTTTAGAGCAACAAAAATAGTGCCCTCAAATATTGGGGCGACCAATTTATCTGATTTAGTGGTTTACGGGACTTTTACAACTACTCCAAGTGGTGATAATTCTGGGGAAATATCAAGAATATCGGTAACTAACAATATAACAGTGAATATTGGTGAAAATGTTGCTAAGGATACTGTTTATTTACCCCAAGGAACGGATATTACTGAACATGATAATCAGTCATATGATGCAAGTGAATTGAGTGCAAGAATAGTTGATGTAAGTACATTGTCTAATCTTGATTCTGGTTTTGTAAAAGAGGCGGCAATTCAGTGGGGAATTCCTGATAAAACATTGGTTTTTAGTAACCCAATTACTATTACTGTTTATGTAGGAACAGATCTAAATGGAAGAACTTTAAATATTTTGCGCTCACCAAATGGATCTTCTGGATGGACAAATGAAGGGATTGTGTCACCAGCTACTTGTGTGGTGAGTAGTGGTTATTGCCAATTTTTGGCCACTAAAGCTTCTTATTTTATGGCGGCTTCTTATGAGGCTTCAACTCAACAAAATTCAAACGATAATAATAATAACAATAATAATAATATTGGACCAAAAGTTTGTACCGACACTCCTCCAACCGATAATCCTGATCTGTTTGAAGTTAAAACGACTAAGGGTAGTGTTAAACTTTTTTACACTCCAACCTCACAGGCAACGTCTTATGCTATTTTATATGGTTTGAAAAAGGGAGATGAACGATTTGGAACATTTACTAACACTATTAATGAAAACAAAGGAGTACAAAATATTGATATTAATATGCTTAATCCAAAAATAACTTATTATTTTAAAGTGGCGGCGGTTAATGGTTGTACGATGGGACCATGGTCAGAATGGGTGCCGGCTAAGGCAAATAGAAAAAGCACAATTTATAAATATAAAACTATTATTAAAAATAAGTTGAAAACACTGGTGAGTCTTTTTAAATAAAAAAATTAAAAGAAGATTCGAAAAGATTAAATATTTATTAAAAATTTTTAATTTAGGTTGAGGTTTTGGAGTTTTTAAGGCGGTATAATCAGTTATATGTCTGATATTAAAAATCTTACAAAAAGAATTGTTGATTTTAGAGATGCCAGAGATTGGAAGCAATTTCATAATCCAAAAGACATGGCTATTTCATTGTCTTTGGAGGCATCAGAAGTTTTAGAACATTTTCAATGGAAAAATGGTAAAGAATTGGAGGAATATGCAGAAACACACAAAGAACATATAGGCGAAGAACTTTCTGATGTTTTATATTGGGTTTTATTAATGAGTCATGATTTAGATTTAAATATCATTGAAGCGTTAAATAAAAAAATGGATAAAAATGAAGAAAAATATGCAGTAGAAAAGGCTAAGGGTAATCATAAAAAGTACACAGAATTATAAAAATGATTACTTATTCTTCAACAAAACAAGGTTTCTTAGATGATGTTTTAAATAATGTATATAAAGATAAAATACTTTCCTCTTTAGTTAGAGAAACTGGTCATTCTGTCGGTTTTAAAGAAAAAAGATCTTGGGATAGTTTACGATTTATGAGTGAAATTATGCATGATGTAAATATTCCAAATAACGCTGGTGTTGCTGTTGAATATAAAATTAATGGCACTTCTAATAGAATTGATTTCATTATTACGGGTTTGGATGAAAACAAAAAAGGATCAGCAATAATAATTGAATTGAAACAATGGAGTGAAGGTGTTAGTACTACAGAAATGGATGGTATTTTGAAGGCAAGTTTTTATAATAATAGTGAGGTATTACATCCTTCATATCAAGCATGGTCATATAAAACTTTACTTGAAGATTACAATGAAAGTGTGGAAACAAACCATATTGGATTACAGCCGTGTGCTTATCTTCATAATTATTCGCCAGACAATATTATTGTAAATGATTTCTATAAAGAACATTTAAAGAAAGCTCCGGCATTTTTGAAAAATGACGCTACAAAATTACAAGATTTTATTAAAAAATACGTCAAATATGGTGATGATAGGGAAATACTTTATTTAATTGAAAACGGTAAAATTCGACCATCAAAACACTTAGCCGACAGTCTTACTTCCATGCTTTCAAATAATCAAGAATTTGTTTTAATTGATAATCAAAAAATTGTTTATGAAACGGCTTTAAAATTGTCTGAAGAGTCTGGAAGCGTATCAAAAAATGTATTGATAGTTGAAGGTGGCCCTGGCACAGGAAAATCGGTAGTGGCAATTAATTTACTTTCAGAACTTATTAACCGAGGAAAAAACCCACGATATGTTACGAGAAATTCTGCTCCTAGGGAAGTTTTTCAAATAAAATTAACGGGAAAATTTACTAAAACAAGAATTGCAAATTTATTTTCTTCTTCTGGGTCATTTTATAATACAAGTGAAAATACTTTTGACACATTAATTGTTGATGAAGCTCATAGACTCACCGAAAAATCTGGTTTGTTTAGTAAGGGATTCCACCAAGTTAAGGAGTTAATTAATGCTTCAAAATTTACAATATTTTTTTTAGATGAAGATCAACAAGTAACAACTAAGGATATTGGAACTTCTGATGTAATCAGTTATTGGGGAAATAAATTAAATACAAAAATATATAAATTAAAACTTGAATCACAATTTAGATGTAATGGTTCTGATGGATATTTGGCCTGGTTAGATGAAATATTACAGATAAGAGATACAGCAAACGATACTCTAAAAGGGATAAATTATGACTTTCGAGTGTATGATAACCCATCTGTTGTACATGGATTAATAATCGAACATAATAAAATAAATAACAAATCAAGGATGGTGGCTGGATATTGTTGGGAATGGATAAGTAAAAATAAACCTGAAATTAAAGATATTACCATAGGTAATTATTCGGCAACATGGAATTTAAGTTCTCATGGTCAAAGTTGGATTGTTAGAGAAAATTCAGTAGATCAAGTTGGCTGCATCCATACTTGTCAGGGATTAGAACTTGATTATGTCGGTGTAATTATTGGCCCCGATTTAGTTATAAGAAATGGAAAAGTAATCACCGATTCAACAAAAAGAGCATCGACTGATAAATCTTTAAAAGGAATAAAAGCCTTAATGAAAATTAGCCCTGATGAGGCTAAAAAAATATCAGATAAAATAATAAAAAATACATATAGAACATTGATGACGAGAGGAATGAAAGGTTGCTATATTTATTCAACTGATCCTGAGACACAAGAATATTTTAAAAATAAATTATTAATAAATTCTACTGATAATTTCACGTATAATAATATTTCTGATGGTACATCATTAAATATTGATAAATAAAATTGTGAATAATACGGGGCACCGTGCACGTCTACGAGAGAGATTTTTAAAATCTGGTTTAGATGGTTTTTTAGATTATGAAATAATCGAACTTCTTTTAACATTAGGAACTCCTCGTAAGGATTGCAAGCAAACTGCAAAAGAAGCAATAAAAACTTTTAAGGGACTTAATGGTGTTCTTGATTCGACATTGGAGGAACTTCAAAAGATTAGGGGTATTGGATCATCAAACGCATTTGGAATAAAACTTTTTCAAGCAATTTCTGAAAGATATACAAAAGAAAAAATAGATCCAAAAAATTTATTAGACTCCCCAAAAAAAATATTTGAATTTTTGCGAGAAAAAATAGGAAAAGAAAAAAAAGAACATTTTGTAATTTTATATTTTGATACCAAAAATAATTTAATATTTGATGAAATTTCAATAGGAATATTAAATGCAAGTTTGGTTCATCCTCGTGAAGTTTTTAGTAAGGCAATATTAAATAATGCTTCACATATAGTGATAGCTCATAATCATCCATCGGGCGACCCTACCCCATCGAATGAAGATATTAATACAACAAAAAGATTAATTGAAGCTGGTAAATTATTAGGTATTTCAGTAGTCGATCATATAATTGTCACGAGAAATAATTATTCGAGTTGTGTGGAATTAAGGTTAATATGAGTAAACTTTTTTTACATTTCATTTGACAAAGTATTTGACAATGGCTATACTTGGGCATGCTTGACAAATTTATTAAAAAATTAAGACTTAAAAATGGCTTTAATCAATCGTTTGTGGCCAAACATATTGGTGTTTCTCGGCCGACATATCTCGAAATTGAAAAAGGCTCTAGAGATTTGACCATTACTGAAGCAAAAAAACTTTCTGATCTTTATGGATTGTCTTTGGATTCGTTTTTAAATCAACAAGAAATTATTATTGAGTCTAGTGGAAAAAAAGGAACAAAAGAAGATAAAAACGAAATTAGAATTGATGTGCCTCAAAATAATTTAGAAAAATTTAAACAAGTTTTATTATATATTTTGACTAAAATTGGCTCTAAGCCAAATATCGGCGAGACGGCTATTTATAAAATACTTTATTTTATTGATTTTGATTATTATGAAAAATATGAGGAGCAATTAATTGGGGCTAAATATATTCGTAACAATTATGGGCCAACTCCGATTCATTTTAAAAAAGTGGTTGAAGATATGAGTAAAAATGGTCAATTGGAAGAAGTTCAAAGCAAATTTTTTGAATATCCTCAGAGAAAATATTTACCAAAAGTATCCCCTAATTTATCAAGATTGAATGGCCAAGAGATTGCTCATATTGATGATGTTTTAAATCGTTTGTCCGATAAAACAGCTAAAGAATTATCTGATTACTCGCATACAGATATTCCTTGGATGGTTAAAAAACAAGGTGAAGTGTTGGATTACGAATCGGTTTTTTATCGTGATTCGGTTCATTCGGTTCGAGATTACAGTCATGATCAATTATGAAAGTTTAACTATTTTTGATAAAGAATTTAAACGGTTGTTTAAAAAATATCTTTCGCTGGAAAAAGATTTGAATGTTTTGAAAGACGCTTTGGAATTATTTCCGACAGGTCAAAGTAATAATTCAGAAATTATTTACAATAGTGAAGAAATTAAGGTGGTTAAAACTCGATTGTTTTGTCGATATCTTAAAGGTTCAACCTTAAGATTAGTTTATGTTTACTATCCAAAGGAAAATAAAATTTGTTTTTTGGAAATATATTTTAAGGGTGATAAGGTAAATGAAGACAGGGAAAGGATAAAGGGTTATCTAAAAGAAATTGGGGTAAAATAATTTATGAAGAAATTTTTAATGGGATTTGTTTATGCTTTTAGAGGGATTATTAATGGTTTTGAAGGACGAAATATGAGATTCCACGGAGTGGCAACTTTAGTGGTGATATTTGTGAGTTGGTATTATCAATTGTCGGTAAATGAATGGATAATAGTTTTAATATTGATTTCATTAGTTTGGTCGGCCGAACTAGTTAATTCCAGTGTGGAAGAATTAAGTAATACAGTGAGGGATGTTAATAAATTGAGTTATGAAGCGACAACTAAATCGAGAGATATAGCCGCAGGATCAGTATTAGTAATTGCAATAGTGGCGGCAATAGTTGGTTTGATAATTTTTATTCCGAAAATATTTTAATTTTTTTTAATATTAGTGTTTTAGATTAGGGTAATTAATTGTTTGTATAAATATATGAATATGTTAGTGCCCAAAAAATTATTAATGACTCCCTGGTTTCCCTCTGATTTAGATTCATGGTGGAACGATGATTTAATAACATCAAATAATGATAATGGTTTATCAATTTCTGAGGATGAAAAAGGTGTTTATGTTAAAGCGGCGGTTCCAGGAATTGATCCAAAAGACATTGATATTACTTACAATAAAGGAATTTTAACGATTAAAGGAGAAATGATTGAAAAAGAAGAAAAGAAAAAAATTATTCGACAATCAAGGCAATCGTTTTATTACCAATTAACAGTGCCTGGTGATATTGACGACAAGGCTGAGCCAGAGGCAAAATGTAAAAATGGAATGATGACAGTGACTTTTGCTAAGTCACCAAAAGTACAACCTAAAAAAATTACTATTAAAGCGGAATAAACTTATACTGATGTAGTGAAAAGTAAATTTATAAGAGCGATATTACTGCAGTTTTCAGGGATAATGGGAGCAGGAATCTTTGCTCTCCCCTACTTTTTATATAATTCTAATTTTTTTTGGTCAGTAATTGGAATGTTTTTGATTGCCCTGGTAACAGCGGTTGTAAATATTTTTTATGTACAAATTATTTGTAATACACAAGGTGATCATCAGTTACCTGGTTATGCAAAAAAATATTTAGGTGAAAAATTTAAGTATTTGGCATTGATGAGTTTAATCATTTCTGGATTGGGAGTGATGTTGGCGTGTATTAAATTAGGGTCAGGGTTTATTCAAATTTTATTACCAATAAATAGTTTTTTTTCAGTGGCATTCTTTTTATTATTGATAATAGTGGGGTATTTATTGAAAATAAAAAAAATAAAAATTATCTTGGATTATTTACCTTTTGTGGCGATATTGATTGTTCTTTTATTATTGCAAATAGTTTTAATTAATCCATTACCAAAAATTGGATTACAAAGTTTTAATTTAGCCTTTTTTGGAGTGGTAGTTTTTGCTTTGTCTGGTTTTACTGTAATTCCAGAAATGGAAGAAATTTTACGTGGTGAAAAAAAAGTAAAAATAAAATTAACATGGGCATCAATTATGGGATTATTTTTAGCTTTTGTAGTTTATGTAATTTTTAGTTACGCAATTATAAAATTGGTTGGAAACAATTTAACTGAAGATAGTGTGACAGGATTAGCTAAAACTTCTTATTTGGTGGCGATAATAATCTCTGTTTTTGGATTACTGGCAACTTTTAAAGGATCGATTAATTTTATGAATGTTTTTCATGAAATTTTTTATCGTGATTTTAAAGTGCCAGAAAAAATATCTAGTTTACTAGCAGTATTTTTACCAATAGCAACATTATTACTTTTTAATTTATCTTTTGGATCAATTTTGGGAGGAATTGGAGCTGGTAGTATTTTTGTTTCAACAATAATAATTTGCTTGATGATGTTTAAATTGAAAAAAAATTATTTAATTTCTAGTTTAATTATTTTGATTTTGATAGTTTTTGTAATTGGATTTGTATCTGCACTTTAATTAGATTAAAATACATTTAACTTTAATTTACTTGGTTTTTTTTTAGATTTTTTTAATTTTTATAGTGTTTAATTGGTTACAAGTTAAATTATTGTTAAGCAAAGTTTGATTAAATATGAAAATTTTGTTAATTGAGGATGAAAGACAAACGGCAAGTTCGATTAAGGAAATGTTAAAAGTTTATTATGCAATCGACATTGCTTTTACTGGACAAAAAGGAGAAGAATTAGTGTTTGATAATGATTATGATGCAATAGTGCTGGATGTGGTTTTGCCTGATATTGATGGATTTCAAGTTTGCCGAAATATTAGAGAAGGTGAGATTAAAACACCGATTATAATGTTGACAGGAAAATCGGAAACCAGAGATAAAATTAATGCTCTTAATTTAGGAGCAGATGATTATTTAACTAAACCGTTTAGTTTTGAAGAGCTTCATGCCAGATTGCAAGCTTTAATAAGACGAGCTCCTAATGGTTTTTCGTCTGATAGATTGTCTGTAAATGGTTTAATTTTAGATACAATTTCCAATACAGCTGAATATAAGGGAGACAAAATTGAGCTTAGATTAAAAGAATTTAGATTATTGGAGTATTTGATGCGTAACGCTGGTAAGGTATTGACGAGAAGTATGATTTTGGAACATGTGTGGGAAAGTGATACAAATCAATTGACTAATACAGTTGATGTTCATATTAATTATTTAAGAAACAAGATCGACCGACAGTTTGGAATTAAAATGATTAAGTCGGTTCATAGTTTAGGATATAAAATAACTGCTTGAATTAATTACTGATTAATTTAATATTAAGTTACTATTAAATTATTAATTAAAAAAGGAGAAAAAATGAAAGAATTAATGAAAAAAGTTTTGACTGATAAAAAGGCAAGAAATGCTTCTATTTTGGGTATGTTTTTAGTTACCGCAATAACTTCTTCTATGGCTCCGTGGCAAGTATAATTAGTATGTGAGGTTTGTAACCACAAAAGAAGAAAACGAAAAAATATTAGTATTGAAAGTGGTTTTAAACGGGATTTTGTTTCTTTCTTTTTGGACTACGCTTATTAATGTTTTTTCTCCAAATTTTAATACAACAGCTGATTCGTTAAATAAAATTCTTCCATTGGTGATTTTGGTTGTTTTTTGGTGGTTGAATTTTTTTACAATAAAAGGTCTTTTTTTTAGAATTATCGTCATTGATAATAATAATGGCTTTATCGTTATCAGCACATTATCTCGAATTTCGTTTTGGTACAATTATTCCCCAGGCTTGGATTTTGTTGGCACTTACCATAGTAGTTGGTGGAATTTTGATTGGATCAAATTTTTCCTTTTTTTTAGTAATTATTCATGGAATTGTTTTATTATTATTAACTTGTTTACAAAAAAATGGAATATTAAAATATCAAACTTGGGATCAATCACCAATGATTGGGTCAATATTAGTAGCCATTTTTACACTTCTTATAATTGCTATTGTTTCTTGGTTGTATAATAGAGAAATTGAAAAAGCGTTAAAACGGGCGAAAAAATCGGAAAATGATTTAAAAAAAGAGCGGGATAACTTGGAAATTGAAGTTGAAAAAAGAACAAAGGAACTAAAAAAAGTTCAATTAGAAAGAATGGTAAATTTATATAAATTTGCTGATTTTGGACGATTAACGGCGGGAATGTTTCATGATATTGTTAATCCATTAACTCAAGTATCTTTAAGTTTAAGTAATATAGAATTACAAACAAAAAATAAAATATCGTCTGAATTAAATAAAATTGACCCAGTTGTTAGGAGAGCAATTAAAGGAACTAGACAAATGGAAAAGTTGATTGTGTCAGTGAGAAAACAAGTTCAACAACAAGAAACGAATTGTATTTATGAGCCATGGGTAGAAATTGAAACAGTGATGGAAAATTTTGAATATAAAGCTAAAGAAATGAAAATTCAAGTTAATATTATTGGTAATAAAAAAATTTGTACTTTTGGTAATTCACTTAGATTTTATCAATTGGTCAGTAATTTAATTTCTAATGCAATTGATTCATATTATGAAATAAAGAGAAAAGAAAATAGAAAAATTAATATTAAATTAGACACTAATGGAAGCGAAGTAATATTAATAGTTGAGGATTTTGGTTGCGGTATTGATGAAGAAACTAAACAAAAAATTTTTGATCCGTTGTTTACAACTAAAGACACTAAGCGAGGTACTGGAATTGGACTTTATATAACTAAAACTATTGTGGAAAAAGAATTTGGTGGGAAAATTGAGGTGGAAAGTAAATTAAAAA
The DNA here is from genome assembly GCA_028704635.1 of Candidatus Shapirobacteria bacterium. Taxonomy (GTDB): domain Bacteria; phylum Patescibacteriota; class Microgenomatia; order UBA12405; family UBA12405; genus WARW01. The sequence continues at coordinate 20,079 of JAQWFB010000003.1, read as the reverse complement.
AGGGAACATTATTTACAATTAAATTTCCGATTAAAATGAAGCCTGATGAAAAAAAATATAAATAGAGCAATTAGTTTTATTAAAAGTCAACAGAAAAAAGATGATGGTTTTTGGAGTTGGTCGAGTCTAGATAGAAATAATTTTGATAAGGCTAAAAAATATAATTCTATTTTTCCATCAGTTTTAATTTTATCTTGCTTAGATTCGATAGAAAAGTCAGAAAAAATTAAAAAGAAGTTAGTTGATTTTCTTTTATCTCAAAAAAGTGATTATTGGTCATTTAATTACTGGAAACGCCAGGCAAAAGAAAGTAAAAGAATGCCCTATCCCGATGATTTGGATGATACTTTTTGTGCTTTGAGTGGAATTTATAAATATGATTCAAAGTTAATTGACGGAGCGGCAATGGCTAAAATTGTGACGTTATTGACGACGATGGAAAAAAAAGAAGGTGGCCCATATAAAACTTGGCTGGTTTCGGAAAGTGTGGATGAAGCATGGAAAGATGTTGATTTGGCAGTAAATAGTAATATAGGTTATTTTTTGTCATTACAAGAAATTGAGTTAGAAAATATTAATAAATTAATTAAATTGGCAATTGAAAAAAAAGATTTAATATCGCCTTATTATCCGTCAATTTATCCGATTGTTTATTTTATCTCTAGATTTTTTTTCGGCAAAACAGAATGTAAAAAATTAGTGAAAATAATTTTAATGAAGAAAAATGATGACAATTGGGGAAATCCATTGGATACAGCCCTGGCGATCAGTGCCCTTTTAAATTTAGGAATGGATCCAAAAAAGGTGCGATCGAGTATTAATTATTTGATTAAGAATCAGAAAAAAAATGGTTCTTGGAAGACAAGTGCTTTTTGTATTGATCCGGCAATAAACAGAGAAACTTATTATGCTGGCTCAATGGCTCTGACAACAGCTTTTTGTGTTGAAGCATTAAATAAATATTTTTTAAAAACTGTGTCTAATCTTGTTCAAAAAAAGGATAAAGTGGCTGATGAAATTCACCAAGAAATACTACAAATCGCTAATAATCGAACAAAATTTTTGTCCAAAATACCAGAAAGAAATTGTAAAAAAAGTATTACTTTATTGCCATATATTTTTTATAAGTCTTTGGGAAAAAATGGGGCAAAAGTATCAAAAAAATTAATTGTTCGATGTGGATTGGCTAATCTTTATGGTTGGATTGCGTATACGATTTATGATGATTTTTTAGATGGTGATGGAGACAAAAAAACATTGTCGATGGCGAATGTATGTTTGAGAGAATTGGCGCTGATATATAATAGTATTTTGCCAAAAACAGATTTTGCCGATGTGTTTAATAAAACGATGGATGAAATTGATGCGGCTAATTACTGGGAAGTTGTTAATTGCTATGATGATAAAAAATTGCCTAATTATGTTGATTATTCGCAATTAGCAAAAAAATCTTTAGGCCATGCGTTGGGGCCAATGGCGATTTTGTATTCATTGGGTTTTGATAAAAATTCACCTGAGGTTAAAAATCTTTGGAAATTTTTTAAAAATTATCTGATTGCCAGACAATTAAATGATGATGCTCATGATTGGGAAGATGATTTAAAAAAAGGATTTATTAATCCAGTGGCAATAGAAATTTTTAAAAAAACAGCCAATAAAAAAAAATTTAAAGAAATATTTTGGAAGGAAGTTTTAATTGAAGTTTCGAATATTATTTTAAAAAATATAAATAAAGCCAGAAAAAATATGGCTAAAATTAAATTGGTTGAAAAACCAGAATTACTTTTATCGATATTAGAAAACCCGGAACAAGCAGCTAAAAAAGCAATAGAGGAACAGGCGGAAACGATGAAGTTTATAGGCGGATACTAAAATTTTGTCAATTTCACTAGTATTTTTAAGATTTTGTTAACTTTTTAGCATTTTTTAACTTATATTTGGTTTCATGTGTATGTGATTAGGAAATATATTGTAATAGGTTTATTTGGATTGGTTTTATTAATAAAGCCAATCCAAATATTGGCAACTGATTATTATGTTGACTCAACAGGAACTGATGATGGATCTCATGGAACTGCAAGTGGAACAGATGCTTTTCAAACTATTCAGTATGCAATAGGTGATACTAGAGTTGTTGATGGCGACACTGTTAATGTGGCAGCAGGCGAATATACGGAGCAAGTCAATATTACTAAATCGATAGTATTAAATGGAACTGGAGGGACGACAATTATTAAACCAACATCATTAGATGTATATGTAACAACACCATCTGGAACAACAACAGGAATAATTGTGGTTAATGATATAGGTGACACGGTGACAGTGGAAAATTTAAAGGTAGATGCGTCTTCCTTGTCGACTGACAGAGCGGATTGGTTTGGTTCAACAATACCCGATATGCGTTTTGGAGGAGTCTTTTTTTATAACACTAGCGGAGTAATTGAGAATGTTAGTAGTATACATAATGATCATGTAGTAATACCGAGTGGTTCGGAAACATGGAAAAAAGGGATACATGCTTTTTGGGTAGATGCTAATACTACTTCGGCAAAAACAGTGGAAATTAGTGGTTGTACTGCCTCTAATTTTTTGAGTAATGGAATTCAAATTGGAGAAACAACCACAAATATAACGGCAAATATTCACAATAATGTGATTAATGGTGATGGAATTTTAACGACAAGGCGACAAGATGGAATTAAAGTAAATGATGGAGTAACAGTTACGGCAATTTCTAATAATGTTATTAGCGACCTACACTACAACACAACAGATTGGGATTCGGCAATAGAAGTAATAAATATTAAGAATGGGGCGGTGATTGAAAATAATACAATTATTAATTGTGATTTTGGAATTACTAATAGAAATAGTTCTGAAATAACTATTCAAAATAATGACATTTCTGGTTCGGGACATACTTATGGAACAGGAATTTATTTAGATAATGAACAGGCAAATATTAGCAATTCAACACTATATTTAAATACAATTGGGAGTGGTTTTCCTCGTGGTGGTATTAGTTTGGAGGGATTTACTCCAAATAGCCATACTGTTGGAGTGAGTGTTTTGGAAAATACTTTAACTGGTGATGGGACTAGTAATTCATCCGCTATTTTTGATCTGGGTGGTGGGGCGGTGATAACATCGATAACAGGAAATAATATTTCCGGATGGGATAAAGGAATTTTTTTGGATGTGGGAACTTCAATTGGTGGATACGATATAACTGAAAATTTGATATTTAGTAATACTAGTTATAATTTACGGAATAATACTGCAAATACAGTAAGTGCAATAAATAATTGGTGGGGAAGTAAAAATTATCAGGTGGCAAAATCATTAATTTATGGAAACGCAACTATTATTCCATATTACATTGAAAATTCAAGAAATTACTTAGTGGTTAATCAAGTGGGTGGTACCGCCACAATCAGCAGTAATAATCGATATTTAGCCGTAATTACAAATTCAACTACACCAGCTTTTATTACAATAAATAGTGGAATAACCAGTCCAACAATTGATTTTAGTGGGTTTATTTCCAGTGGGTCAGGAACATTACCAGAGGTAAATATTGTGGCAAATAATGTTAGTGGTGTAGGAATATCTATTCAGGCTTCAACGTCAATATCAAGTACAGATACTGGTTGGGATGGAATGATGTTGGCTCCAACAGCAATATCAACGACTATCCCTGAGGTTTCAGGTGAAACAAGAACTGTGGAAACAGCAATTGACGTTGGAGTGACTGATGTTAAGTTATCTTTTGATAAAGCAGTAAGAATTTTATTTCCAAATCAAGAGGGAAATAGAGTAGGATATCTTAGAAGTGGAATATCCTTTACTGAAATTATAACGACATGTGGGAGTGATTCTGGTGCGACATTGGGGGTAGATGAAGAATGTAAAATTGATGTGGGTGATGATTTGGTAGTTTGGACGAGACATTTTACTAAATTTGTAACTTTTAGTTCGGCTGTAATTACTCCTACTCCAACACCTACACCAACACCAACCTCCTCCCCTTCGTCAACTTCAACTTCTACCACCTCTACTGGTTGGGCAGCACCAGCCTGTACTGCAACTAAACCAGGAAGTGCACCAACTATTACTAATACAGTAAATGGAGATAATAGTATTACTTTAACTTGGTCAAAAGCAAGTAATCCCTTTACTCATTATTTGGTAGCTTATGGAACTTCTTCTGGATCAATTGAATATGGTAATCCAAATGTAGGTAATGCCGATACTACTAGTTATACAATCAAAGGATTATCTGGTGGAACTAGATATTACTTTAAGATAAAAGCTATTAATGATTGTATGCCAGGTGATTGGTCAAATGAGGTATCGGCAACACCAAGAGGAAGAGTAATAGAAACAACTACAGCCACTACTGGCAGAACAACGACAACTACTCCAGCTGAAGGATTTGTGCCTGTTTCTCAAATCCCCTCTGAACTTTTTGATATCGCCCTAATTGTAGATAAGCCACAAATTACTAATGTATCTGAATTAACTGCTAGAGTAACATTTGTTAGTTTTGGTAATAAAGATACCCCAGTAGAAATGACATTTACTATAGTTGATGCAAATGGAAAAGAATATTATAGATCGGTTGACAATACAACAATACAAACAGAAGGAGTCTTTAATAAAACATTTGAAGGATTGTTATTAGACAAAGGTAAATACACATTAGTATTAAACACTCTTTATAACACTAATATTAGAGATGAATTTAAACAACCATTTGAAATTAGTGAAACTGTTATTACTTCTCCATTAACTAATTTCTTATCAAACAAACCATTGATGATTGGTATTGGATCTGGAATAGTATTAATTTTAATTTCTTGGATTATTGGGTTGATGGGAAAAAGGAAAAAGAAATGAAAAAAACATTTCAAAAAATAAGTGAATCACAATTTTTTACAATAACTTCTTTTGCAGTAGCATTGGTGATTGCGGTGATAAGTATTCAATTTTTTTTTACCCAAGATTACGCTAAATTACTTGATCAAGTTGAAAAAACTTTGACAAATTTTTCTAATGAAAAAGAAAATTCTGTTTCTCAATTTTTAGCTAATAAAAATGAACCGTTAGCATTTGTGGAAAATGAAGAAACAGTTAGTACTATTGATATAACAAGCGAAGGACAAGCGATTTCCATGGATGATTTAAGAAAATTATTATATGTGGAGCAACAAAAAACACTTCGTCTTAATGCTTATTTGGTAAATGATAAAGGGGCTTTATTAACAGCCCAAAAAGAATTTGATATCAGTAGTGAACGAACAACAACTAAAATTATTCGAAATGAACTTCTTGATCAATGTCTTAATGAGAATAATTTTAGTCGAAAATTTTATACTGGAATCGATGAAGGAAATAGATCTGTTTATGGGACATATCAAAAGGTTTCGGATAGTTTGCCCTTATGTTTATTCTCAGAAACAGAAAAGGTAACAAATATTGATATACCAGCACAACAAATCCTTAAACGATATATTTTTTGGGGAATGCTTTTTGTTTTAGCAATTACTTTTTTAAGCGGATATTTTTCTAGTTTTTCTTCATCTTTTAGCATAGAAGAAATGTTACTATTTATTCTTTGCGGTGCAGCTGGAATTTCTTATTGTTTCATTGTAACTTTGGCGACCAGAGGAGTTAATTATTTTTCATTAGAAACATATTTTTTGGAATGGGGAATGGCGACACTTTCTTTTTTCCTATTAATTGTGATGATACCTCTTAAAAAGGGAAATGATTTTAAAATTGGAGCGTTGTTTTTGGGGATTTATTTTTTATTAACTATATTTTTTGAAGAATACAGACAAGCATATGCTTTACCAAGTGTTTGGAGAAATTTAATCTTAGTTTTAATGCGGATTTTAAGTATTACAGGATTTTTATCTTTATTTTTTAGTTTTAAGAAAAATTTAAAATTATGAGTGATTTATTATTAAATTTAGGAAGTTTTTTGGATTTAATGCTGGCAGTATGGTTGATTTGGTTATCGTCACAAGCGATGGTGGAAAAGAAAGTGATAATCCCCTTTGTCCCCTTTTTTATGATTGGACTGGCTTATTGTTTTACTTCAGTATTTTCTTTTTATTTTCTTTTGACTAATATTTTTTGGTTTTTTAAAAATTTATTTTTATTAATCAGCTTTGGGTTATTTGTGTTCACTATAAAAAAATATGTTTCTGACTAATTTGGATGCTGTAATAATATCTTTATTTTTAGGAAGTGGAATTATTTTAACTACTTTATTTGGAATATTATTATCGTTTCAATTTAAATATAAGGAATTAAAAATACTATTATCAATGTTTTTTAGTTTAACTATTTTTTCAATAATTTCATTATTAGCTTATGGTTTTATTATTCTTTTTAGATGGCCAGGAATGATTGATGTCTCTATTTTTGCCACTATAAATATATTAGTAATTTGGCTTTATGTTCGATTATTTTCAGTTTTTCGACAATTTGTTAGATTAATGGCAATTTCAATAGCCATAGGATTGATAATTGTAAATTTTATAGTTTTTATTATTCAAGTTATTACTGGAAATAATTTATTGATGTTATTAGCAGGGTTTTTATCTTTATTAACAGTAATTGATTTACATTTTTTAACCTTAACAGTGTTGATTAAATTTCAAAACGAACCTGAATATGAATAATAAAATTATATTTGGATTAATATGGATTTTTGGATTAATAGTAGCGGTATTTGTAATAAGCAAATCTGTTTTAGCATTAAATTTAGTTATTCATATCCCAGAAAAATATTTAGAAGTAACGGCGGGTGATCGGCTGACTTTTGAATTGGAGGTGAAATATCCAGAAAACCCAAGTCGAAAAGATTTGCGATTAACTTATCAAATTAAAAAAGGCGATGAAATTATTAGTGAAAGTAAGGTTCTTAAAGCGATTGAAACTCAATCTTCATTTATGGATTACATGACAATACCGGAATCCTTGGAAGTAGGAACTTATACAATTGCCAATAAGGTTCAAGATTATCAAAATTTAAATGAAGAAGTTTCGGCTAATTTTAGAGTGGTTAAAGGCAAGGCGGATTTAATGAAATATATTTATATTTTAGGGGTGGCAATAGGAATAGTTGATGTTTTGGTGATTATTGAATTTTGGATGATTTCTAGAATGAGGAAAAAAAATGAAAAATAAAAAGTCGTTATTATTTTTGATTTTTATTTTACTAATAACATCGGTGGTTTTTAACGCAATATTTTTTTATCAACAATCTAAACAACAAAATATAAAAATAAAAGCTGATGCTTTGGATATAATTGATCAAAGATTAAACACTACTTATTATGAGGTCAACAACTTTCCCTCTGGAGCGGCTGATAATCTATTATTTTTAAGTAAATTATCTGAATTCCAAAAAATAAGTACGGGTTCGGCTGAAATAAATAATCTTGAAAAAGATTTTTTGGAATTTTTAACCCAAAGTGAAGCCTATTATCAAATAAGTTATCTGGTAAGTAATAAAAAAGTTTTATTAACAGCTGAGTTTGATGGAAAGGAACGTCAAATTATTTCTGGTTCCAATAATAAACAACAAGATAGTTCTTATTTTGATTTATTAAAAAATTTGAAAAAAGGAGAGGTTTATATTTTTCCTTTAACCTTGGAAAATAAAATTCCGATATTGAAATATGCAACTCCAATTTTTGACCAGAAGACAAATGAGTTGAAAGGTATAATTTTGACTAAAGTTTATGCTAATTATTTTTTAGATAGTATTAGAAGATCGCAAAGGGAAGGAGAAGTAACTTATTTAATTGATAAAAATGGTTTTTATTTGGCTAACCCTGATAAAAATAAAGAATTTGGTTATTTGTCTGAAAATGAAAATAATAATTTTTTTGTTGATTACCCGATGATTTCTAAAGATTTAATTAATAAATGCAATGAGAGACGCCAAGAAACTGATGAGCAATTTTTTACTTATCGTTGTATTAACCCAACAATAAGTAATTTCGAAATATATGAAGGGTTAAAAACGGTTAATGAAAATCTTAAAGATGATTATCAATGGTTATTAATTACAGTGACTAATAAGAGTGATGGTTTAAAAGATTTTACCCAACAAAAAAAAGATTATTTGTGGGCAATTTTTATACAGATGCTAATTCAAGGATTTGTTTTTATATTACTTTTAATGGAAAAAAAAATCTTTTAAAAATGAATAAAATTATAATTTCAAATCAAGTAAAAATTAAAATATTTTTTTGTTTTTTTGGTGTTTTGATGGGTGGTCTTTTTTGGCTAGTAAGTTGTACTTTTGTAAAAAATAACATTGTAAAAAATACACATCAACAATTAGTTGAAGTTTCTGATTTAAAGAAAAATAAAATTGATTCGTATTTTTCAATGGTGGAAAGTGAGGCTAAAAAAATTGCGAATTCGGATGAGGCAAAATATTTATTAAATCAGCCATTGGTTTCCAATGAAGAAATAGTGAAAGTTAATGTTGATGAAGAATCGAGAATTATTATTAAAGAAATAGAAAATTATATTAATAGAAATCCAAATAAAAAATTTGATGAATTTAAAGACGATCCTGTTTTTCAAAAAATTAAAAGTAAAATAATTGGTTTAGATGGTTATATTTCGATTGAAAATTACCAACAACAAGTGGCCCTTTTTAATGAAAAAACCACATTTTTTGGAAGAACATATGAGGATATATATAATTCTCCAGAACTTTATAAATTGATTGTTGAGGGTATAAAAAATAATCAAAATATTTATGGTTTTTATGATTTTAGTCAAAAAAATAAAAAAATAATAAGAAAATATTTACGAATAACCCACATAGAAACAAAAACTGGTGATGGAGTTGATTTAACAGTGGTAGTAGCGGCTGCTATTGATAATTATAAAATGATCAAAGAAGTGGCTGATTTGAATTTAAAGTTTTTTGAAGAAAATGTTAATAAGAAAGATTTTAATAATTTATTTTTAATAAATCCTGATGGTTATGTTGTATATACAAATACAATTAAAGAAAAGGTTGGTTCAAATCTTAATTGGCCAGTTAATCAAGATTGGTATTTAACAAAAAAATTTATTGAAGAAAAAAATAATAAAGAAATTTTATTTTCTGATGCTTATATTGATTATTATAGTGAAGTTTATCCAGAATTTTTAGTATTATTGCCAATATATGACCAAAATAAATTACTAGGATATGTGGCTTTAATTAAAAATATGAATGTTATTTTTGGAATAACTGGAGATAAAGAAAATTTAGGTGAAACTGGAGAGAGTTATTTAGTAAGTCGTGATCAAAAACTACTGATTAGCCCGCTGAGGAATAGTTCTTTTGATATGTTTGTTCAAACTATTGATACAGACAATATCCGTAATTGTTTTTCTGGAATAAAAAACCCAACAACAAATATTTTAATTAATTATAATAATGAAAGAACTATTGCTACAAATTCTTTAATCACTGGATTGCCTTGGTGTTTGATAACGGAAATTAAAGAGAGTGAAGTTTTGGATATATCTTTTAATAAGGAATTATTTGCATCAATAATAATTTTTTTATTATTTTCTTTGATTGGTTTTTTAATGACCATTAGAAAAGAAATAGAATTAATGGAAAAAGAAAAAATAAAAAAAATATCAAAAATTGAGAATTTTTTTATAAAGCTAAAAATTAGATATGCTGTTTTATTTTCTTTAATTTTTACAATTGGTTATTTCCTTTTTATAACTTCATTTTTCCAAGGTTGGAAAAAAGCGGCATTTTATAATGATATTCCCGATTTAGTAATAATAATGATTTTAATTAATTTATTTTTTTATACGTTTAAATTAAAAAATGATATTGCGAAAAAATTAATTCCATGGGGATCGGTTCTGGTTATACTTGATAAGTTAATCCAAATTTTTTTTGAAGAATACAATAATAATTTCGAAACTCTTCCGCTTTATTTTTGGTTACCGGTGGGAATGGTGGGATTTGTGGGTTTGTTTTTAATTTTTTATGGATTTAAAAAGGAAATGAAATTATGACGATATTTTTAAATTTTTTAACGATAGCTATGGTGTTGATGGCAGCAATTATATTAATGTGGATCGCCTCTCTGAATATTATTTGTTCGAAAAAAATGGTAATTTTTTTGCCTTTTTTTGTAATAAGTCTATCTTATTGCATAAATGTGGCTTTAAATTTTTATGGCATTAACGACCAAAAAGCTTGGTTTATACCTGAATCACTTTTAACAATATCTGCTTTGTGGATTTTAATCATTTTAATAAAAAATGACGTTTAATTTTACTCAAAACATGGAGTTAAGTGTCTTATTTGTTTGTGTCCTTTTGGTAATTGTGATGATGGGTTTGTTAACGGTGGAATTATTTAAGAAAGCTGATAAAAAACAAATAGTTTTTATATTTTTTATTTATCTGGTAGTTTTAATAAGAATTTCCCTCGATGTCTATATATTATATTTTTCGTTAAATATTATTAATTGGGTTTCTTGTATTAATTTTTTGTTAGCGGTGATTCCGGGAATGTTTTTTTATATTAATAGAGAAAAGACTAATATATTATTACTTTATGCTTTTTTTATATGCTTTGTTATTTTTTTTAATTTAAATCTTTTATCTTTATTTGTGCCATTTATGATTACGATTTATTATATAAATTTGGTTTTATTTGCTTTTTACAATATACTTCTTTATCTTTTAATTTTAAGTTTTTTAATTAATATTCGTCATGATGGTTAAGATAATTAAAGTAATTTGTGTTGTTTTTATTTATGTAGAAATGCTTATTAATGCGCCATATGCCAGGGCTTTAAGTGTGTCAACAAATATTTCAGAAAAGTATACAGAGATTCAATCTGGCGATCGGCTTTATTTTCAAATAGATATTAAATATCCAGAAAACCCACAAAGAAAAGATTTGCGGCTAAATTATGAGGTAACTAAAGGTGATGAAATAATCGCTCAATCACAAGTTTTAAAAGCAGTAGAAACACAGGCTCAATTTTTGGATTTTATTGTGATTCCAGAAAGTTCTGAAACTGGATTTTATAATTTAAACGTAAGAATAAGTGATTATGAAAATTTAACTGAAGAAGTATTGACTAGTTTTCATGTGGTGGCGGGAAAAGATGAGGAATTAAAAACATATTTTTTTATTTTGTTGGGAGTAATTAGTTTGGTGGCGATCTTGGCAATTGTAGATATCATTGTGTCTAAAAAGAAAAAATAATAATTTTTTAATAAAAAAATTGTTAAATAGGTACAATGCTATTGAAGCTGGGGAGATTGAACAGATACCCCTTATTTTTTTTGGTTCTATTATTGTCTTTGGTTTTTACTAAGGAAGTTAAGGCGACAGCATTATATTCTCCGGGAGAAACATTAAATCCAAGTTGTTTACCGACAAATCCGGATTGTACAGTGACGGCACCAATGGTGGCATCGATAGGAACAACTTTAACTAATCAAACAATTTCTGGAAGTGAAAATACTATTTTAAATATTAGTAATTCCTCTTTGGTAAATTCCGGTTTAACAATAACGGCGGGAAATGGATTGATTGGAGGTGGTTTGGTTAATTTGGGAGGAAGTATAAGTTTAGCTTTATCTGGTATTGGAACTTCTGGGACTTATGGTAGTGCTTTAAATATTCCAATAATAACCACTGATGCTCAAGGAAGAGTGACTAATGTAACAACAACAGCAATTTCGGGATTAACAAATAGTAATTTATCGGGAACGGCTGGAATTACTAATTCAAATTTAGCCAACAGTTCGGTTACTTTTAATACTGGAGTGGGAATGTCTGGAGGTGGAACAGTTTCATTAGGTGGAACGACTGTTCTGGCTTTAGACTTGGGCTCATCTAATATTTGGACAGGTTTACAAACGTTTAATGGTGGAATAGGGGTGTCGGGAACAGTTAATTTACCAACCGGATCAATATCCAATTCAAATTTGGTTAATAGTGCAATTGGATTATCGGGTGATTCAAGTAGTGGCTCAGTATCATTGGGTGGGGTGATAAAGCTAAATGGAAGTGGTGGAACTACTATTACGGTTTCAGGGTCAACATTTACAATTAATACTCCATCATCAGGAACATTAACAATAAGGGAAACTGATGGCTCCCCTTCAGTTAATCCAGCTTCGGCAATAGAATTTGGACCGGCTTCAAATTCGTCTGATGAATTTATTATTACTGATCAAACAGGTGGAGTGGCTCGAATTAGGATTGGAAATAAAGTGGTAATGACTGATGTAGGGCAAACTTTAACTAGTAAAACTATTTCGGGAAACTCGAATACGATTATGGATATTGGCAATTCATCATTAACTAATTCTAGTTTGACAGTGGCGGCTGGTGTTGGTTTAAGTGGTGGTGGTTTAGTGGCTTTAGGTGGAACTACAATTTTGAATTTGAATTTAGGTTCTTCCAATGTTTGGTTAGGACTTCAAACATTTAATGGTGGAATAGGGATTGGGTCGAGTGATTTAGTGACTAATCTCAATTCTAATTATTTGAATGGAATTAGTTCGAGTGGATTTGTGGGAATTGGACAAACTGGTAATTTTATTAGTGTGGGACAAACAGGTTCTCTTCCTTATGTTAACAATGTGACTGATTCGAGCTTAACTCGGTCTGGCGCTGGCCCATATACAATTGCACTTAACTTAGGTAATAGTAATGTTTGGACTGGTTTACAAACATTTAATGGTGGAATAGGAGTATCAGGAACGGTGAATTTACCAACTGGATCAATATCAAATGCAAATTTGGTTAATAGTTCAATTACGATTTCCACTGGAGTTGGTATGAGTGGTGGTGGAACAGTATCTCTAGGAGGAACAGCGACTTTGAATTTAGACTTAGGTTCATCTAATGTTTGGATAGGTTTACAAACTTTTAATGGTGGGATTGGAATTGGGTCGAGTGCTTTAGTGAATAATCTCAATTCTAATTATTTAAATGGAATTAGTTCGGCTGGATTTATAGGAATTGGACAAACAGGAAATTTTATTACCACGCTTACTAATGGGAATGGAATAATTATTAGTGGATCAGGAACATCTCGTTCGATTGGAGTATCTTCCCCTACTTGTACTGGGACTGATAAATTACAGTGGAATGGTTCAGCTTTTATTTGTAGTGTTGATGTTGGGTCAAGTTATACAGCTGGAGTTGGTTTAACTTTGTCTTCAAGTAATGTTTTTTCCCTTAATTTAGGTTCTTCCAATGTTTGGTTAGGACTTCAAACATTTAATGGTGGAATAGGGATTGGGTCGAGTGATTTAGTGACTAATCTCAATTCTAATTATTTGAATGGAATTAGTTCGAGTGGATTTGTGGGAATTGGACAAACTGGTAATTTTATTAGTGTGGGACAAACAGGTTCTCTTCCTTATGTTAACAATGTGACTGATTCGAGCTTAACTCGGTCTGGCGCTGGCCCATATACAATTGCACTTAACTTAGGTAATAGTAATGTTTGGACTGGTTTACAAACATTTAATGGTGGAATAGGAGTATCAGGAACGGTGAATTTACCAACTGGATCAATATCAAATGCAAATTTGGTTAATAGTTCAATTACGATTTCCACTGGAGTTGGTATGAGTGGTGGTGGAACAGTATCTCTAGGAGGAACAGCGACTGTTGCAGTTAATTTAACTACTTCGGGAACAGTAGGGTCAACTGCTTCAAATTCTGGCTTGGAAGTATCAGCATCTGGCTTAACTCTGCTTAAGGGTTGTAATGATGGGCAAATTTTAAAATATACGGATGCTGGTGGCTGGGCTTGCCAATCAGACGCGAGTGGCGGGGCATCGAGCTTAAATTCGATTACGGCGGCGGATGGAACAAATACAATAAATAATGGTGATAACCAACAGGTTTGGAATTGGAATATGACTTCAGCATCTAAGACAGCTTTCACTTTTGGAGAAAATGTGGCATCAACAAACGGAGCTGGGTCACAATATTTGGTAGGAATTTCAACCTTAGCAGGATCAACAGCGGCACCATTAAAAGTCTCAGCACAAGGAAATATTATTTTGGATACAACCAGTGCTGGTGGATTAACTTTTGGGAGTACAACAGCTAATTCATCGATTACAATGCAGTCTGGAACAGGAACAATAAATATTGGAACAGATGCAAATGCAAAAACGATTTCAATTGGGACGACAACTGGAGCGGCTGCTTTGAACCTGATTTCGGGAACTGGAGGTATAAATATTGGAACTGGAACGGCAAATAAAAATATAAATATTGGAACAGGAGCAGCAAATAATGTGATTTCAATTGGAACTACTTCGGGGACATCGAGTTTAAATCTGTGGGCGGGAACAGGTGGAATTAATATTGGATCCGGAGCAACAGCAAAGACAATTAACATTGGTACAGGGGCGGCAGCGATTACCATGTTTATTGGATCGACAAATACGACCTCGGCAACAACGATTCAATCTGGAAGTGGAAATATTGCTTTTACAGTGGGTGGAGTTAATTCCAGTGGAAAAGTGATTATTGGAAATAGTGGAACAACAGCGCCAGATTTATTAGTGTTGGATAATGGAACAACGGATCCAACCGGAACTAATGGAGCAACTTATTACAATTCTTCAACTAATAAATTCCGTTGCTACGAAAATAGTATTTGGAAGGATTGTGTGACCTCAGAAATTCAAAAAACAAGATCTTTTGTGGATACTAATGTGACCACTTTTGCAGACAATAATACAACTACAATCTTTATCGGGGCAACTCGACCAAATATTACTTTATCGTCTGCTTCTAATAAAATTTTAGTTATGATTAGTGTGGGACTAAGTGCGGCTGGTACTGGCAATGATACTCCAGTTGGAACAATTAGAAGAGGTATTGGGGCGACACCTGTTTGTGATAATGCCCATACAGGCCAAGTTGATTCTTTTTTCGGTAGATATAGTAGTGATGCCGTTAGTCTTACTGCAACTAATACTTTTTTGGATGATCCAGCAACTACTAGTACGGTTTACTATACATTATGTACAGATAGTACTTCGGTTATGGCAGACACAGTTTATAAAACATCCGCGACTGTTACCTTAATTGAGGTTAGCAACAGTAACGCTGATTTGGCGGAGGTGTATTCAGCTACAGATAAAACAATTGGGGCGGGTGATGTGGTTAGTTTAGATTCCAATTTAAAATCGGGGGTTAAAAAAAGTACAGGGAGTTACGAGAAAGGTTTAGTGGGAGTGGTTTCTTCAACGCCAGCAATTACGATTGGGAGTGTTGATGATAATGAAACTTCGGCGGTGCCAGTGGCGTTGTCGGGGCGAGTGCCAGTAAAAGTAAATACAGAAAATGGACCGATAAAAGCAGGTGATCCCCTGACCTCCTCTTCGACACCGGGCGTGGCAATGAAAGCGACTAAAGCAGGGGCGATTATTGGAACGGCGATGAGTGATTTTGATGGAGAAGGAACAGGACACGTTTTAGTGTTTATTAAAAATGGTGTGGGGAATGGAACTAAAATAGCGGATTTATTACCAGGAGTAGATGAAAATGCAGCGGATTTTGCAAAGCAAATTTTGGATGAATTGATGTGGCAGAAAGATAATTTAGTTTTAACCGATTTATCGGAAATAATAACTGATCGATTGGTGGCGGGAGTGGAGATAATTACCCCAAAAATCGTGACTGATAAAACTCAAACTAAAAACTTGTGTGTGGGTGAAGAAAACAATGAAACCTGTATTACTAAATCGCAATTGGATCAGATTTTGTTGAAAATGGATATTGGAGGAACAACACCAACACCAATGCCAACGCCGACAGGAGTGGGAGCGACTTTAGATACAACTGGACTGTAAGAGTAAAATAGAATTAATGGGGAGAATTGTAAGAATAGTATTAACAGTTTTATTGCTGGAAATTTTGGGAGTGGTTTTGATTCAAAAAGAAGAAGTTTTGGCGCCGGTTTTAGAGACGATACCGACGGTAATTGCGGAAGAATCAGAAATAAAAAACGAATCGGAAATGGTTCAGGAAGAAGAAAAAATAACTAAAAAAATAATATTAACCCCAACCCCAGATAATGAAACTTGGGGGGTGGCGAAACAAGTGGGTGAACATACTTGGACAATGAAAATAGGTGAAGATGCAACCATGGCGACGGCTAAAGAAATATTGGTGGCTTTAAATGAATACCGACAAGTGCACGGTTCACAAATACTTAATTGGGATGAAAAATTGGGGAATTATGCCAAAGATAGGGCTAAATTTTTAAATGGGATAAAATCAGTCGATCAGCATAAAGGTTTTAATGATTTTGTGGAAAATCAAAATGGTTTTGATAAATTGGGATTTACAGCTTTGGGAGAAAATATTAGTTATGGATTCAAATTAAACGGAGTTCATGTGATTGAATGGATGTATGCTGGTGATAAACCTCATAACGACAATCAATTGGATAATAGATGGAATTATGTGGGAATTGGAGTGGATGGATTGGCAACTTGTTTGATTTTTGGAACTGGAAAATTTTAGTTTTTAATGTTTTTTAATAAATAGATGTTAGAGTTGGTCAAAATGACTATAAAGAATAAGAAACGGAAAATGATTTTGGATGATTTAGAAAAAAAACTATCGGAATTATTTATTAATAAGTTTCCCTCATTGCCAGAAAAAATTAAAAAAATAATAGTAAAATGTGGTCCATATTTGGCAGTAATATTATTGATTTTATCGGTACCGGTGATATTGGCTTTTATGGGAGTGGCAATAACGATGACATCGTTGGTGTTTTTGGGTGGGGTTAAAGGTTGTTTTTATATTGTTTCAGTTTTATTAGGAGTAGTAATGATAATTTTGCAAATAATGGCGATACCGGGATTATTTAAAAGAAAAATTAAATCCTGGAGGTTGTTGTTTTATATTTCGTTAATTAGCGCTTTATTAAGTTTATTAAAGTTTGATTTGGGAGGTTTGATAATTGGAGCTGGATTATCTTGGTATATTTTGTTTCAAATTAAAAGCTATTATAAGTAGTAAAATTTGAAAAAATAATTTATACTCTAAGTTATGGAGATAAATGAAAAAATTAGGCTAATTACCCGTAATTGTCAGGAAGTATTAACTGAAGACGATTTGAAAAAATTGATAGAAAACGAAACTGAATTAAATCATTATATTGGCTTTGAAATATCAGGAATGGTACATTTGGGAACTGGTTTAATTTCAATGGGAAAGATTGCTGATTTTTTAAAAGCGGGAGTTAAATGTAATATTTTAATGGCAGATTTTCACTCTTATTTAAATAATAAATTAGGGGGAAATTGGGAAAATATTCGTTGGGCAACGGAACATTATTTTAAAGAAGGATTAATCGCCTCTTTAAAATGTTTTGGGGTGGAAGAAAATCAAGTGAATTTTGTGACTGGTAAAGATTTGTACGAGAAAAATTTTGTTCATTGGGAAACTTTTATGGAAGTGGGTAAACATGTAACTTTGTCGAGAGATTTGAGATCAATTTCAATAATGGGAAAAAAAGAAGGTAATGATGTGGATATGGCAACATTGTTTTATCCCCCATTGCAAGTGGCGGATATTTTTACGATGCAGGTCAATTTAGCTCATGCGGGAATGGATCAAAGGAAAGCTCATGTGATAGCTAGAGATGTGGCCAAAAAATTAACGATTAATCCATTGAAAAATAATAAAGGTGAAATTATTGCCCCAGTGGCAATTCATCAAAATTTAATTGCGGGATTAACTGGGCCGGCCCCGCAGGAGCGGGGTTCCGCTTCGCTTCAAACATATGATGAAGAATCGTTGAAAATGAGTAAATCAAAACCGGGTAGTGCAATTTTTATTCACGATACACCAGAGGAAATTAGAAATAAAATTAAAAAAGCTTACGGGCCACCAAAGGAAATTGAATTTAATCCATTAATTAATTGGGTACAAACTTTGGTGTTTTGGGGAGAAAAAACAGGTAATTTTAAAATTAGTAGACCAGAAAAATTTGGTGGAGATATTGTCTACACTAAGGTGGATGAATTGATTGAGGATTATAAAAATGAAAAATTATATCCATTGGATTTAAAAAATGGACTAGCGGATTGGTTGATTGAAAAATTAGAACCAGCCAGAAAACATTTTGAAAAAGCAGAAGTAAAAGAAGGATTGGAGAAGATGAAAGAATTTTTAGCTAAAAAATGAAACTTTTAATTCATGCCTGTTGTGCTGATTGTTTATTAAAAATGGTGGAGTCGATAACTGTAGAGGCGAATCATGATTCGCCCTTACAAAACGAAATTGAGGTTTATTATTACAATCCAAATATTCATCCCCGATCGGAATATCAATCGAGATTAAAGGCAATGCAATTGATGATTGGAGATTTAAAAATGGTGGTGGCTGATTGGAAGCCAAGGGAATGGTTTGATGAAATAAACCCTCCGTCTCCCGATAAATCGGGAGCCACCTCCCTTGACAGGGAGGCTTTAAAAAAAGGAATAAGATGTGAGAAATGTTGGAGGTTGAGATTGGAAAAGACAGCAGAATTTGCCAAAGAAAATGGATTTGGGGCTTTTAGTTCGACTTTACTGACTAGTGAATATCAGAACGGAGAAATGATTGAAAAGATTGGAAAAGAAATTGGAGAAAAAGTAGGAATTGAATTTTTGGTGCCCAAAAATATTTGTAAACATTTAGAAACTAAAGGTTTTTATAAACAAATATTTTGTGGTTGCTGTTATTCTTTAATGGAGAGGTTTGAAGAAAAGTTTAATGAAAAATAAAAATATTAGGCTAACAGCATTGGATGGATTGAGAGGAGTTGCAATTTTATTAGTAATTTTTAATCATATTCCGTTGAAAATTTGGTACGAATCAACGCCGGTAATAATTCATAGGTACCTGGATTTTTTATTGGTTAACGGAAAAGTTGGAGTATCAATTTTGTTTTTATTAACTGGTTTTCTGATGGCGTGGTTATATCCCAGACCAAAATCAAAGATTGCTTTTTGGTCGAGACGATATGCCCGATTATTTCCGGCATTTTTAGTGATGGTGGTCAGTTTAACGATTATTAAAATAAATGGAAATTTAACGATTTTGAATCAAATCTTGGTGGTTTTGGGAGTGGGAATGATAGCAAGAATTATTTGGGAATTAGTTTTAAATATAGGAAAAAAAATACCGATTGGAAAAATTTTGACCTATTTTTGGATAAGTTTTCAGGTAGTGGTGGCCGGTTGGTATGTGTTTTATTTATTAAAAATTCCATCACCAGTTTTTTATGAAACTTGGGATAAAAACTTACAATGGGTTATTACTGGAATAATTAATGCAACCTTAACGCTTCCTTTTGGAAATTATATTGGTCAATTAGATGGTGTTTATTGGAGTTTAATCACAGAAACATTTTTTTATATTTTGTATCCAGTTTTATTTGTGCCGATTTTTTTGTATATAAATCAAAAAAAATCATCAAAATGGAAAGCTTTTTTATTTTTGTCTAGTTTTTTATTTTGTTATGGTTTAAATCTTATCAGTCAAAGGATTTTGGCAATGCGAATGATGGTTCCCTCTTTGATGATTTATTTTATAGTTGGGGTCACTATTGGATCTAATTTAGATTGGTGGCAACAAAAATTTTTAAAATTACCAAAAATTATTTTAAAACCAATTGGGTTAATTCCGATTTTATTAATAATTTTGAGTGGAGTTTTTGTTTATTCTATTTCAAATGAAAATTTGGTTCAGTTAATGTTTATATCTTTGACAATTCCGACAGGAATTTTATTGGTGGCAGCGACTTTGGGAGAGCAATCTTGGGGAAGGTGGCTAGGAAATAAATTTTTAGTATTTTTAGGTAAATATAGTTATGCTTTGTATTTAACTCATGCTTTGATAATAAAACACACCCACGACCTTACGGTCGGGGTATTAGGGATCATTTCAAACTTTATTAAAATTAAAATAAAGTTTGCCCTGAATCTTTTTTACCCTGGTTCTCAATATATTTTTGAATAATCTTT
>JAQWFB010000015.1 GCA_028704635.1 Candidatus Shapirobacteria bacterium | reverse complement strand
CCGAAACAAACTCGGCATTTCGCAGGATCAGCTTTCAAAAAAGGCGGATTTGGCTTTTCATACGATTGCCAAAATTGAAGCTGGCTCTACCCCTAACCCAACTATTGATACAGTTAAAAAAATTGCGGACGCGTTAGGCGTTTCGCTTGATGTTTTAATGAAATAAAACTATGGCGATATCTTCAAATAAAAATTTACGCAGCGCCAATAAGGCAAAGAAAGATGAATTTTATACTCAGCTTGTTGATATTGAAAAGGAGTTGAAACACTATAAGGAACAATTTCGTGGTAAAGTCGTGTATTGCAATTGCGATGATCCTTTTGAAAGTAATTTTTTCAAGTATTTTGCCTCAAATTTTAATGCTCTTGGTCTAAAAAAACTAATTGCTACGAGCTACAAGCCGTCTCCCATAGCCAATACGCAGCTGGTGCTATTTGGCGACATCAAGGAACTACCCACGCCAAAAGGCCGTCCTAAGATAACCGCTAACAAATTCATTATCAATGAAGTTGGTGATTTAAATGGTGATGGTGCATTTGATTTGCGTGATATTGCCGAACAACTGAAGGCTAATAAAAACAACGAATGGTCACCATTAAAGGGCGAGGGAGATTTTAGAAGTAAAGAAAGTATTGAGCTTTTAAAACAAGCAGATATTGTTGTAACTAATCCGCCATTTTCATTGTTTAGAGAATATGTTGCACAATTGGTTGAATATAATAAAAAGTTTCTGATTATTGGTAATCAAAACGCAATAACTTATAAAGAGACTTTCAGACTTATTGAGGAAAACAAATTGTGGTTAGGGATTACCATGAATGGATCTAACCGTTGGTTTGAAATTCCTGATAATTATGAAAAATATCACAAAATAGAAAATGGAAAAAAATATGCTTTTGTCGCTGGTGTTGTATGGTTTACTAATTTAGATCATGGCAAAAGACATGAAGAAATTACACTTTATAAGAAATATTATAATAATAAAAAAGATTACCCATTATATGATAACTATAAAGCGATAGAAGTCCCTAAGGTGGTAGATATACCAGTTGATTATGAAGGTTTTATTGGTGTTCCGATAACCTTTTTACACAAATATAATCCAGAACAATTTGAAATAGTTGGGCAAGGACAAGGCGATTTATACAGAGAACTGACCCCAAAAGGTTTAAGTAAAAAATTTGTTGAGGATTATTATAAAAGCGGTGGAACCGGATCAATTAAGGAAGATCATCCTGTTCTTGGTTATTACAAAGAAGATGGTTCTGCTGTTATTCCTTATATGAGAATAATTATTAAAAATAGAAAGCCAGAAAAATAATATGAAAATAGATTTACACAAAATTAAAATTGCGGAAGTCGTAAAAGACTATAAAGACAGTGCCGAAGAAGGCGTTAGTGCTTTTGGTGGTAAATTAGATATTCGTCCAAAATATCAAAGAGAGTTTGTATATAGCGGAAAACAACGAGATGAAGTAATCAGAACTATTAAAAATGGTTTTCCTTTGAATGTGATGTATTGGGTAAAAAAAGAAGACGGAACTTTTGAAGTGCTTGATGGACAACAGCGAACAATCAGTATCGCACAATTTGTAAATGGAGATTTTTCAATTGAATTTAATGGCAGAATTGCAATGTTTCATAATTTAACTAAAGAAGAGCAAGAGCAGGTTATGAATTATGATCTGATGATTTATCACTGTGAAGGAAATGATAAAGAAAAACTAGATTGGTTTAAAATTATTAATATCGCTGGTGAAAAATTATTTCCTCAAGAATTACGAAATGCTGTATATACTGGACCTTGGCTTTCTGACGCAAAATTGAAATTTAGTAAAACAAATTGTGCAGCGTATTTGCTTGCGAATGACGGAGGACAATTAGTAACGGGATCTCCTATCAGACAGGAATATTTAGAAACCGCAATTTCTTGGATAAATAATGGAGAGATTGAAGAATACATGGCAACGCACCAACATGATAAAAATGCAGATGAATTGTGGAAATATTTTCAAAGTGTAATTCATTGGGTGAGAGGAGTTTTTCCAAATTATCGAAAAGAGATGTCGGGTGTAAATTGGGGTGAACTTTACAATGAATTTAAGGAAAAAAAGTTTAATTCAGAAAAACTAGAAAAAGAAATAAAAGAATTAATGCAAGATGAGGATGTAACCAAAAAATCGGGCATTTATCCGTATGTGCTTACTCGAAAAGAAAAATATCTTTCTATTCGTGCATTTACACCAAATATGAAAAGAGAAGCATATGAACGACAAAATGGTATTTGTCCAGATTGTAAAGGTGAGAATAAAAACAAAAAATGGGAAATAGGAGAAATGGAAGCAGATCATATTGATCCATGGCACGAGGGAGGAAAAACGACCGCAGAAAATTGCCAGATGCTATGTAAAGAATGTAATAGACGAAAATCAGGAAAATAATATGAGATTACTAAATTTTCAAATCAAAAAATACAGATCGATTGATGATACAGGGATAGTAAAACTATCAGAATTTGATAATATCTCGGTTTTTGCTGGTCAAAATGAATCTGGTAAAAGTTCAATTTTAAAAGCACTTTACGATTTTGAGCGAGGCGAATTTGAGGCAGACTCAACCCCTTTTTCTATTGATGAAAAGCCAGTTCAGGTTATCAGTTGCACATATAGAATAAATGATGATGACAATCTAGCAGATATCTTGACCGATGTTGTTAAAGACGAATATAGTTTACAGATAGAAGAATCAGAGAAAGTGCTGGATGAAAATAATCTTAATAAACTAAAAGAGTTTACTATTACTCGGACAAAAGAATCTGACAAAATAATAACTTCCATAGACGACAAAACTTTTAAGATTTTTTGTGCTTCTATTTTGGATAAGCCAGCGCAACCAGCTGAGGGCGAGGAACCAAAAGAAAAAGAGAAATATTTTGTTGTAGCTGATACTGAGAACGAAAAAGTTGCTGAATTGTTTTGGCAAATTACCCCAAGGATTATTTTCTTTGATGATTTTTGTGATTTGTTGCCAGATAAAATACTTCTCTCTGTTTTGAAAGATAAAAAAACAGATACGAAAGGTTATCGTGCAGTAAAAAATCTTGAAAAGATTTTGAAAACAGACTTCCTTTCAAAGGATAATGAAAATGATTCCACTCGTAGCGTTAAACAAGATAAAGATAATGATACCCTTTCCATTGATTTTCAGACTGATTGGGGGCAAAGAATACATGGTGAGAATGAAGTCACTGTAAGTTATGGATTTGAAAAAAGAAATGGAGATGGTGAAAGTGGATCATATATAAATTTTTATGTTGAGACTAAAAAAGGGCAAAGATTGTCACCAAAACAAAGAAGTAAGGGGTTGGTTTGGTTTTTGTCTTTGTGGCTTGAATTAAAAGCACAAGATATTGAGCATAATGATTTAGTGCTTTTATTAGATGAGCCAGATCAACATCTTCATGTTAAAGCGCAAAATGATATATTAAAACTCATAAACAAATTAGCAAGCAACAAAGATGAAAA
>JAQWFB010000007.1 GCA_028704635.1 Candidatus Shapirobacteria bacterium | reverse complement strand
TAAAAATTACACCACTCTTAGATTTAATTTTTACCGATCTTTTCTTGGGAACTAATCTAAAAAAATCAAACATGTATTATTGTACACATAAACATTTGACAAAGAAAAGTATTTACTCTAATATATACCCCAATAGCCCAAACCCCTGGCCTTAAGAGCTGGGGATTTATTTTTTATTTATTTAAAAAAAATGAGCCACAAAAATTTGTTAACTCAAGAAGGTTACGATAGTCTAGTCGAACAATTAAACGAACTTAAAAATAGACAAGAGCATTTAATTACTCAAATTGAAGAAGTCGCCCAACCAGACGAATCTGGTGAAGATGGCCTTGTTGCCCAACTTAAAGTAGAATTGGAAGTTGTTGATGAAAAAATTAATAATTTAGAAACGGCTTTGGAAGACGCTTCTATTATTAGTGGCGAATGTAAACGTGACCAGGTCGAAATTGGTTGTAAAGTTAAAATTAAAGTCTCTGGTAATCTAACAAAAGAATTCAATATTGTTAGCCATCTTGAAGCCGATCCCAACGCTAATAAAATTTCTGATCAATCTCCGTTAGGGGTGGCTTTGATCGGTAAAAAAATTAATGACGAAGTTGAAGTCAGTGCTCCAGCTGGAAAAATAACCTACAAAATCGTTTCCATCTGCTAAAATTGTCTATGGCAGACTTAAAACAAAACGAACTTCAACGACAGCGTCAGGAAAAACTTTCTCAACTTAAGAGTCTTAATTCAAATATTTACCCTCAGCCAAATCTCGAAAATAAGATAAGTACTGTTGATGCCAAAGAAAAGATGGACAATGCAGTTTTGATCGCTGGTCGTCTTATGTCTCTCCGTGGTCACGGTAAAATTATGTTTGCCGATCTTCAAGATCAAGCTGGTAAAATTCAACTTTTTTTTCAAGAAAAAACCTTAGCCGATAAAATGTCTCAAACCAAATTATTAGACTTAGGTGATATTATTTCTGTTTCTGGAACTATTTTTAAAACTCAAGCCGGTGAAATAACTATTAATGTTGAAAAATTCCAAATTTTAGCCAAAAATATTCGACCGCTTCCAGAAAAATTCCACGGATTAAAAGATGTTGAAATCGCTTATCGTCAACGTTATGTTGATTTAATTGTCAATCCCGAATCCCGTCAAGTTTTTGAAACTAGAACTAAAGTTTTATCCGAAATGCGCCATTTTCTAGATGATCATGGTTTTATGGAAGTTGAAACTCCTGTTTTGCAACCAGTTTACGGTGGCGCTGCTGCCAAGCCATTTGTCACACATCACAATGAACTCGACATGGACATGTACCTTCGTATTTCTGATGAATTATATCTAAAACGCCTTATTATTGGCGGTTTTGAAAAGGTCTACGAAGTCAGTCGTGATTTTAGAAACGAAGGTGTTTCTCGTTTTCATAATCCAGAATTTACTCAAATTGAATTTTATTGGGCCTATGTTGATTACGAAGTTTTGATGAAATTTACCGAAGATTTAATCAAGCATTTATTAATGGTTACCAAAAATACTCTTAAGATTTCTTTCCAAGGCACTGAACTAGATTTTGAAAAACCAATTAAACGACTCACATTCAAAGACGCTATTTCAGAAAAAACCGGCATCGACATTGATCAAATTAAATCAGAAGAAGATTTTAAAAAAGAATTAGAAAATAAAAAATTAAAAGTCGATTTAAAAAATGTTTACGGTCTCGGTGCTTGTTTTGATGAGCTTTATAAACAACATGTCCGCCCCCAAATAATTGAGCCAACTTTTATTATGGATTATCCTTCTGAAATGATTTCTCTGGCCAAACGTAAAGAAAACGATCCAACTAAAATTGCATCTTTTCAATTGCTTGTTTGTGGCACAGAATTTTTGAAAGCCTACAATGAATTAAATGATCCCAAAGATCAATCAGATAGATGGATGGATGAGCAAAAATTAGCCGACCAAGGTTCTGAAATTGCTTCCCAATTCGATAGTGATTATATTCGTGCCCTCGAATACGGCATGCCACCAACCGCTGGTTGGGGAATGGGTCTTGATCGTTTTGTCCAACTCGTCACCGACTCACCAACTATCAAAGACGTCATTTTATTTCCATCTATGAGAAAGGAAGATTAAAAAAATGGATCGTCAACTTTTTCAAGACGCTGCAAAAAAAACTTTAGAAAAAAATATTTATTTCCATTCTCTTGCTCTCGAAGCCTGCATGGGTGGAATTCATGATTATTTAAAACAAAATAATCAATTGGACGAAAACGAACCACCAAAAGAGGATTGGCTTTTAGCCGGATTAATTCACGACATCGATTATGTCGGCGAGTTTAAAGAATTTCATCCCAATAAAACCAAAGAAGCTCTACAAAAATTAAATTTAGAAATCACCGATTCTGTCGACAAAATTATAAAAGCCCATGCTCCAGAAATTTCTGGTGTCAAACCAATTTCCAAAGCCCAATGGTCAATTTTTTGTGCCGACAGTCTAACTGGACTAATTACAGCTGTTGCTTTGATTTATCCATCTCGAAAATTAGCGGATGTAAAAACTTCATCAGTTTTAAAAAGATTTTTAAAAGAGCCCCGATTTGCCGCTGGCACTCGTCGCGACGAAGTTTCTCAATGTGAATTAAAAGATGGCCTGAATATTCCTCTCGAAAAATTTATTGAAGTTTGTTTAATATCGATGCAACAAATCGCCTCAGAGATTGGGCTATAATCAATTAATGGAAAATATAATTTCCCGATCAACCACCAAATCTGGTAAAACAGTTTCTTTCCACTATCCCACGATCGATGATGCCGAAATTTTAATGAATTACATCAATAAACTTTCTCTCGAAAAAACTTTTTTAACTCTTCAAGGAGAACAACAAACTTTGGAAGAAGAAACAAAATGGTTAAAGTCATTTATTGAAAAAATAAATAAATCAGAGTTAGTTTTTCTTATGGCTTTTATTGGTGATAATTTAATCGCCACCAGTCATATTGAACTCAAAGATAAAATCAAAAGCCATATTGGTGGATTTGGAATAACAGTTTCTAAAGATTATCGGGGTGACGGAATTGGTAAAAAATTAATGGAATTAGTTATTTCCGAATCAATTGAAAAAATTAAGGGTTTAAAAATAATTGAATTGGAAGTTTTTGGCGATAACCCTATTGCTCAAAATTTATATAAAAAAATGGGTTTTGTTGAATTCGGTCGTTTACCTAGAGGTATAAAACACAAAGATAAATTTGTTGATGCCGTTTTAATGTATAAAAATATATAAAAGTCTCCCTTGTCAAAGGGAGATTTATAGGGATTTTAAAAACTTGCGATAAAATTGCGGGCATTTTTTTTCAATGATTTTGCTACAATAAAATTATCAAATGATTGATATTAATTTATTACGACAACAGCCTGACCTCATTAAAACTGCGCTTACAAATCGCCAAAAAGATTCCACGCTTGCCGACAAGGTTTTAGAACTTGACAAAAGTCGCCGTGAAATTCTTTCCCAAGTTGAAATTCTTCGTTCTAAACAAAATGCTTTAAGTCGCAATTTAAAAGGTAAGCCTACTGATGATCAATTAAAAGAAGCCTCTGTAATTAAAGAAAAATTAAAAACTCTAGAAGCTGATTTAAAAACCACCGAAGATAAACAAAATTCTATTTTAGAAGAAATTCCCAACATTCCCGCCGACGACGTTCCAATTGGTAAAGACGACGCCGACAATGTTGTCTTCAAAACCGTTGGTGAAATTCCTAAATTTGATTTTCAACCACTCGATCACGCTGATCTTGGCGAAAAACTCGACATCATTGATATTAAAAAAGCTGCCCAACTTTCTGGTTCTCGTTTTGGTTATTTCAAAGGTCAGGGCGCCGTTTTAGAAATGGCAGTCATGTTCTATGCTTTCACTAAATTAGCCAAAAAAGGTTTTATTGGCATGATTCCTCCAGTTATGATCAAAAGTGACACTGAATGGAAATGTGGTTACGCCAGCAATAAAAATTTAATGGGTGCTTATTATTCAATTCCCGAAGATGATCTAATTTTTATTAGTAGTTCCGAGCATTCCGTTGTTCCATACCATATGGATGAAATTATTGATCAAAAATCTTTCCCAATTAAATATATTAATTTTTCGCCTTGTTTTAGGAGAGAAGCTGGCACGTACGGCAAAGATATGAAAGGCATGCTTCGTGTCCATTTTTTCAACAAAGTCGAAATGAATGTTTTTACACTTCCCGACTACAAAATTTCCGATGCCATGTGTTTAGAAATGTTGGCCAATGAAGAAGAATTAATGCAAGAATTAGAATTACCTTACCAAATTGTCAAAGCCTGTACTGGTGATTTACCTCAACCAAATCGTCGTATGTACGACATCAACACTTGGTTTCCTGGTCAAAATGCTTATCGTGAAACTCAATCATGCAGTAATTGTGGAGATTATCAAGCTCGTCGTTTAAATACTAAAGTTAAAATCGACGGCAAAAACGAATTAGTCCACATTTTAAATGCCACTCTTATTACCGACCGTGCCGTTTTAGCCATTATTGAAAATCATCAACAATCCGACGGTTCAATTAAAATTCCGAAAGTCTTGCAACCATACACTGGTTTCGAGATTATTAGGCCCAACAATAGCTAGAGGAGCCACCTCAATCTGGACTTTTCCATTCATTAGACTGGAAAGGTCCAGAAGGTGTTTTTTTAATATATAATTACCCATATGTTTAAGTCACTCAAAAATTTATTTGACGAAGATATCCGCCGCATTAAATCGTACCAACCGATTATTCGAAAAATTAACGATTTTGAATCAGAAATTTCCAAATTAAATGACAATGAACTTTCTCAAAAAACAATTTACTTCAAAGAACTCCTAAAGACAGGCAAAACACTCGATGATATCTTGCCTGAAGCTTTTGCTGTCATTCGTGAGGCCATTCGCCGAGTCATTGGCGAAAGAGCTTACGACGTTCAATTAATAGCTGCCATCACCCTTCATCAAGGTGCTATTGCCGAACAAAAAACTGGGGAAGGAAAAACTCACTCCGTGGTTTTTCCAGCCTATTTAAATGCTCTCACTGAAAAAGGCGTCCACATTATTACCCCAAACGATTATCTAACTCGTGTCGGCGCTGGTTGGTATCCAAAAGCTCTCAGTCTTTTAGGTATCAGCACGTCTTGTATTATCAATGAACAATCTTTCATTTTGGATCCAAATTATACTGATCCAAGCGAAACTATCGATAACCGCTTAGCCCATCTACGTCCCGTCACTCGTCAGGAGGCTTATTTAGCCGATGTCACTTATGGCACCAATAATGAATTTGGTTTTGATTATCTTCGTGACCACATGGCCCCCGATCAAAGTCGCGTCGTTCAACGATCTCATTATTTTGCCGTTGTTGATGAAGTTGATTTTGTTTTAATCGATGAAGCCCGAACTCCTCTAATTATTTCTTCTCCCAACAATCAGCCCGTCGATAAGTATTATAAATTTGCCGAAATTACAGAAAAACTTCAACCAACGGATTATGTTATCGATGAAAAAACTCGTTCTGCCACTCTTTCAGAATACGGCATTCGCAAAGTTGAAAAAGTTTTAAACGTTTCTAACTTATATGAGGAATCTTTTGAAACCATTCATTACATTGAAAATGCTATCAAAGCCCGGGCAATTTTTCACAAAGACAAAGATTATGTCGTTAAAGACGGTGAAATAATTATTGTTGATGAATTTACTGGTCGTCTAATGAATGGTCGTCGTTGGTCTGATGGTCTTCACCAAGCCGTTGAAGCTAAAGAAGGTGTTAAAGTCCAACAAGAATCTCAAACCTGGGCCACCATCACTTTTCAAAATTATTTTCGTCTCTATGATAAACTCGCTGGCATGACTGGAACTGCCGCCACCGAATCTGAAGAGTTTAAAAAAATATACAATTTAGATGTTGTTCCGATTCCTACCAACAATCCAAAACAGCGAATTGATGAAGGGGATTTAATTTTCAAATCTCAACGTTCAAAATATGTTGCTGTCGCCAATTTTGTTGAGGAAAGATACGAAGCTGGTCAACCAGTTTTAATCGGTACCACTTCAATTGAAAAAAACCAAATAGTTTCTAATCTTTTAAAGAAAAAAGGTTTACCTCATCAAATGCTGAACGCTAAAAATCACCGATCCGAGGCTGAAATAATTTCTAAAGCTGGTAAAAAAGGTGCCATCACTGTCGCCACCAACATGGCTGGTCGTGGTGTCGATATTATTCTTGGTGGTCCAAAAGATGATGTTGATAAAAAAGTTTGGCAAAAAGAACACGATGAAGTTTTATCCCTTGGTGGTTTATGTGTCATCGGCACTGAGCGCCACGAATCTCGCCGCATTGACAACCAACTTCGTGGTCGTTCCGGTCGTCAAGGTGATCCTGGTTTTTCTCGGTTTTATGTCGCTCTTGACGATGATTTAATGCGTGTCTTCGGTGGAGAAAAAATCAGTTCTCTAATGAGTCGATTCAATATGCCCGAAGATGTCCCACTAACTCATCCTTTAGTTTCTAAAGTTATCGAACAAATCCAAGTTAAAGTCGAAGGTTTCAATTTTGATTCCCGTAAAAATTTAGTCGAATATGACGATGTCATTAATAAACAACGAACAATTGTTTATCAATTACGCGATCAAACACTTTTAAACCAAAGGGATAATCCTGATAAAAATCGAGAAACCATTTTTAAAAATATCGAGACTCAAATTAATTCCATTGTTTCCATAAATTCAGATTATGAAAGTGGAAAAATAGATTCTGAAAAAGTAGTTTTAGAATTTTGTGAAATATTACCCCTCGATCCTCGACAACGTGCCGAACTTAAAAATAAATTAGAAAAATCCGATAATGCATCTGAGTTTTTAATCAAAACTCTCACCGATCAATGGCAACAACGTGTTGATTATTTTGGTGCCGATTTAGCCAACAGTATAACTTCCTTTGCCATTATTTCCACTCTCGATCCTTTATGGGTTGAACATTTAACTGCCCTCGACGATTTGCGTGATGGTGTTCGTCTTCGCGGCTATGCCCAAAAAGATCCCTTAATCGAATATCGAAAAGAAGGTTTTGAAATGTTTCAAAAATTAATGTCTCAGTTTGAATACAATTTAGTTCGCAAATTGTATCGCCTCGAACCGGTCACTGATCCAAATTTAATTCCCAAAAATGTCACCGAGGGCAGGGGAGATTCAATGTCAGAAAATCCTCAAGCCGAACCAGAACTACCACCAAAGCAAGTTACAATTAAAAATGATCAAGTCATCGGTCGCAACGATCTCTGTCCTTGTGGTTCAGGCAAAAAATACAAAAAATGTTGTTATCCAAAATTCAGTTAAAAATATGAATAAAAAAATCTGGCAAGAAATCAAAAAAGCTAAAAATATTTTACTCACTCTCCATCCCAGCCCCGACGGCGATTCAATTGGTGCAAATTTAGCTCTATTTCACGCTTTAACTAAAATGGGTAAAAAAGTTACTCTTCTTGGTGGTGATTCTGAATTTCCTAAAAATTTTTCAACTCTTCCTGGAGTCGATAAAATTTTACCTAAGAATTTTTTTCAAATTAACCAAGACGATTATGATTTATTTATCATTGCCGACATTGCCAGCCCAAAGCTAATTTCTAGACAGGGTGAAATTGTTTTCAGTAAAAATTTAAAAACCATCATTATCGACCATCACAAAAGCAACCCAAAATTTGCCGACATCAATTTAGTTGATGCCAAAACACCAGCCGCTTGCCAATTAATTTACAATTTACTTCAAGACAATCATGTCAAAATAACCAAAGAAATTGCTTCTTGTTTGTTTGTTGGCATCTACACTGACACTGGCGGTTTCAAATACGTTAACACCACTTATAAAACTTTTTTGGCTGTTGCCAATCTTTCTAAAATAAATCCTAATTTTGATAAATTTATTTTTGAAATTGAAAATAATGACCATCCCGATCGTCTAAAATTTTTATCTTTAATACTTGGTTCAGTTAAAACCTATCTTTCGGGAAAAGTTGCCATAGCCTCCCTAGATTTCGAGACCATAAAAGAAAGTGGTATTAGTAATAGTGTCATCAATGGTTCAGAGGTTTCCAATGTAGTTAAATCAGTTACCGGGTGGGATATTGGGATTAGTATGATTGAATATCAACCAAATTCCGTCAAAATCAGTTTCAGAACCCGAGATGCGAGCAAGTATGATCTATCTAAAATATCAACCGCTGTTGGTGGTGGTGGTCATATTGCCGCTGCCGGTGCCACTATTAATGGATCATTAGCCGAAGCCACTGAGATTCTTTTAAAAAATCTCAAATTAGTATATCCAGATTTAGAAAAGTAGTTAGGCTGGAGATGAATTTTATTAATAAATTAATAAGTTTTCATCTCCAACCATTTTAGTTATTCTATTTTCTGTAACCTTTTGTTTCTTTTAAGTAGATAGAGGTATTCTCAGTTTCTAGTATTATTGCTTCGCCTTTTTTAATATTCTTCCTTTGATATGGCTTATACCTAGTTCCGTTGATAATTATTTCACCGGCAACAACGATTATTACTACTTCATGTTTTTCTTCACGGAAGTTATATACACCTGGGTTAATTACTGTAACACTTTTACCTTCTCCGTCTGCGATAAATCCTAAAGACTGAAAATTTCCATCATAATAACCCAAATGAGTTATTTTTCCCATAATAAACACACCTTTCTATTTTTAATTTAAAGAACAACTAAAATTGTTGTATTATACACTATGGATAATTGTATTTTTTGTAAAATAATAAAAGGGGAAATTCCCTGTCATAAGGTTTATGAAGATGATAATTTTTTAGCTTTTCTCGATATTAATCCAATCGCCATTGGACACACTCTTTTAGTTCCAAAAACTCATTTTCGTTGGGTTTACGATTCTCCTAATTGTGGCGAATTTTGGCAAGTTGCTCAAAAAATAGCCATTGATATCAAAAATTCTGCCTTAAATCCGGAATATATTAGTTTTATCACCATGGGCAACGAAGTCGAACACGCTCATATCCATATTATCCCCAGAAATTTAGATGATTCAATTCAACCAGCCCTAAAATCCATTCCTCATCTACAACTTTCTAATGAAAAATTTTTAGAGATAAACAATATAATTAAAAGTTCAATTAATAAATAATATGGATCAAAATCAAGAAATACTTTTAGAGTTGCAAAAAATCAATCAAAAAATAGACAATTACACTAACCCGTTCAAAATTTCTTGGTCTAATTTTTTAGTTGGTATCTTTCGTTCTCTCGGCACTCTTTTTGGTACCGTAATTGTTGCCTCTGTACTAGTCTATATTTTTTCGCAATTTAATTTAACTGCATCAATTTCTAAATGGATAGAAACTACAATGAGTCAGGTCAATTGGACTAAAGTCGTTGTTCCTCAAACCCAAATTATTCAAGATCAAATAATTAACACAAATTAATTTTTTCTCGAAGCTCGCAATCTGTCAGTTTTGTTTAAAATTCTTTTTCTCAAACGAATTGTTTTTGGAGTCACATCAATAAATTCATCATTATTAATAAAATCTAAAGATTCTTCAATTGTATATTTTGTTGCTGGTGCCAAAGTAATACCATCATCATTTCCAGCCGAGCGCATGTTAGTCAATTGTTTACCTTTACAGATATTAATTTCCAAATCGCCAATCATTGGTCTAAGACCAATAACTTGTCCTTCATAAACCATTTCAGTTGGAGAAATAAAAAGAATACCTCTTTTTTGAGCCAAATCTAATCCAAAAGACAAAGCCTTACCAGATTCAAAGGCAATCAATACTCCGTTTCTTTCTTTTTTATTTTCTTCTTGTTTTGGTTCATATCCTAAAAATAAAGTATTCAAAGAAACCATCCCTTTAGTTTCAGTCACTAAGGTGTTTCTTAAACCCAAAGCATTTCTTTCACTAATTTTATAAGTAAGTCTGGTTCCAACTTTTTCATCAGTTTGCATATCAAGCATTTCCGCTTTTCTTTTACCAAGTTCCGAAGTAATAGTTCCTACAAATTCATCAGGGACAATAATTGTTAATTCATTAAAAGGTTCAAATACTTTTCCATCAATTGTTTTAAAAATAACCTCTGGTTTTCCAATTTCCATTGCATAACCCTCACGTCGTAATTTTTCGATTAAAATAGCTAAATGCAATTCACCTCGACCAGAAACCAACATGCGAATACTATCATTTGGATCGTCTTCAATTTTTAAACCCAAATTAGCTTCTACTTCTTCTCTTAATCTTTCTTTAAGTTCTCGACTGGTCAAAAATCTTGATTCATCGCGAGCAAACATCGATGTATTAGGTCCAAAACTAGCTTTAATAGTTGGTTCAGCCACTTCAATTGCTGGCAAAGCCACTTGGCAATCCACTGAAGTTAAAGTTTGACCAATTTCAATTGCAGAAATTCCTGATATATAAATAATCTCTCCAGCACTAGCTTCTTGCACTTCCACTTTTGAAATTCCTTCATTTACATACATTTTTTCCACCCTAAAATTACCGACTACTTTTTGATCAGCCTTAACCAATGAAATAAAATCACCTTTTTTAACCATCCCTTGGCTTACTCTTCCCAAAGCCAATCTACCTAAATATTCATTTTTTTCAAAAGCCGAAACCAACATTTGGAAAGGTTTGTCGGAATCTTTTTCAGCATTTGGAATTGTTTTTAAAATAGTTTCAAAAAGGGGAGTCATGTCACCAGCTTGATCGAGCGATTCTGGCATTTCTAAAAATGTTTTTCCATCTCGGCCAATGGCATAAATAATTGGGAAATCCAAAAGTTCTGGGTCATCAGCTAAAGATAAAAATAAATTTTCAGTGTCAGCTACCACATCTTTAATTCTTTCGTCTTTTCGGTCAATTTTATTAATAACCAAAATAACTTTTAATTTATAATCCAAAGCTCTTTTTAAAACAAATTTAGTTTGTGAAAGTGGCCCTTCAGAAGCATCTACTATTAGAAGTACTCCGTCAGCCATATTTAAAACTCTTTCCACTTCTCCGCCAAAATCAGCGTGTCCAGGAGTATCAATAATATTAATTTTAGTATTTTTATAAAAAACAGAGGTATTTTTAGATAAAATTGTGATTCCTTTTTCTCTTTCCAAATCATTACTATCCATGATTCGGTCCACGTTCATTTCCGCTTGGTTTTCTCTAAAAGTATGGGTTTGTTTCAACATTGCGTCCACTAAAGTGGTCTTGCCATGGTCAACGTGGGCAATAACAGCAACATTTCTTATATCTGTAAATTTGGGCATCCTTGCATTGTACTATAATATTTAAAATTTGCAATAAATTAGGTTTAATTTAAAATTTTTTAATTATTTAAATTATAATAGAAACTATGAGGTTTTTTATCAAGAAAATAATTCCACTGGCATTGATTTTATTAGTTCTCATTTTTCTTTTAACTTGTTTTCTTTTCCCTAAAAAATTAACTAAAGAAAATATTGAAAACAAAATTACTCAAACAGTTACCAAAATAGAAGAAGTTAAAGAAAATATTGCTCCAGAACCCACTAAAATTTTAGAATCTGGCCTACCAAATAAATATTTAATTGAAACTGCATTCGTTCAACAAGCTCCAGAAAAAAATTGGGATCAACCTTGGCAAGACGCTTGTGAAGAAGCATCTCTTATAACTGTTGATTATTTTTATAAAAATAATAAAAGCATTACCACCACAGAAAATCGCGACGCCATTTTAAAAATGATCGAATTTGAAAATCAGCAAGGTTTTACTCATGATATAAATATTGAGCAAATGAATTTAGTGGCTCAAAAATATTTGGGTTATCAAACAAAAATCATTGAAACTCCCACAATAGAAGACCTTAAAAAATATCTAATTCAAAATATTCCAATTGTCGTCACTGGCAACGGAAAAACTTTATACAAAGAAAATAAACATTTTAATTCAGGCGGGCCTTACTATCATAGTTTGGTAATTCTTGGCTACGATGACAACAAAAAGCAATTTATCGTCCACGATGTTGGTACTAAATCCGGTGCTTATTTTAAATATTCCTACAGCTTACTCATGGAGAGTATTCACGATTTTCCACCATCTGGTAAAAAAGAAGATATTGATAATGGCCCCAAAAGAGTTCTGATTTTGTTAAAATAATTGTTGTGAATTTAAAAAATAAACTTCAACTTATTAGCTTAATTATTCTTTCTTCTGTTTTATTTTCTGCTTGCACAAATAAAAATACAGAAACAAATTTAAATCTAAATATGACTCAAGATACAACCAATAATTCTATTCAAGAAAACAATCCTACTCAAGAGAACAATTCTGCTTTGCAAAATCCTGTTGTTACCGAAGCCCCAATCTCTTCAACTGATTCTGCTAAAACAAACACTGGAGAAACTCTTATTTCTATTAAAACCAAAGACGGTGAAATAATTGCTAAATTATATTCAAAAGAAACTCCCAATACTGTCGCTAATTTTATAAAAAAAGCCGATTCTGGTTTTTATAAAAATTTAACTTTCCATCGAGTCATTACTGGTTTCATGGCTCAAGGCGGCGATCCAACTGGAACTGGTATGGGTGGTGGCAAACAAGCCTCTGAATTAAACAATATTCCTTTTGTTCGAGGTAGTTTTGGTTTAGCCAGAACTGGTGAAACCAATCAAGTCAGTAATGATAGTCAATTTTTTATTTGTTTTACCACCGAAGGTTGTCAGCATTTAACGGGTGATTATGTTAATTTTGGCGAAGTTGTTTCCGGCCTCGATATTTTAGATAAAATTCAACAAGGTGACAAAATAATTGACATTACCACCAAAACCAAATGATAAAAAAAATTATTCCTACTTTAATTATTATTGCCCTTTTAATTAGTTTTTATTTTCTCACTTCTAAAAAACCAGCTTCTCTCACTCAGAATAATTCTATGCCACAGAACAATTATATTTTATTTTATGGCACCACCTGTCCTCACTGTAAAATTGTCGAAGAATTTGTTTCCACCAACCAAATTGATCAAAAATTAAAAATCAGCCAACTTGAAGTTTACGAAAATGAGTCAAACAAGACCACTTTTTCTAAAATGGTTCAACAAATTTGTCCAGATCAATTAAGCAATGGGGGCTTGCCTGTTCCTTTCCTTGTCGACCAAAAAGACCAGAAATGTATTATCGGCGATGCTCCAATCACGGAATACCTTACAGAAAAATCAAAATAAACCCCTTTTTAATGATAAAATCATATTGTGTCCACTGGTCATAAACATAAAAAGAAACACACCAGATTTACTTTTCAATCATTAATTAGATTGGCCGTATTTAGTATTATTGTTTTTTTTACAATTTCTTTTATCTCCGGACAAAAAACAAACTCATTTCAAACTATTGATTCTACATTGTCTGTTGATGAGCAAAAATCAAATTTTATTCTTGGGAAAACAACCGAAATTTCCAATAATATTTATCTATCAATCCCAGAAAACAGTCGAAAACAATTAGAAAATTTAAACCAAAACCCAGCGGCAACTTTAATTCAAGAAAAAATAAATTTAATTAAAGAACAAAGCCAAGGATTTCCTCAAACACAAATTAAAGAAATTCAAAAAATGATCATCAACAATATTTATCAAAACACTCTCAGAAGTATCGAGTCACAATAATTATGTCCTCACTTTCAGAGCTTAAATCAAAAATAATTATATTAAAATCGAAATTGTCTTATGATGATAATTTAATTAAATTAAATGATTTAAAATTAAAATCAGAAGAAGAAGATCTTTGGAAAGATCAAATTAAAGCTCAAGAACTTCTTCAAAATATTTCCGACCTTCAAAAAAATATTCAAAGTATTGATTCAATCGAATTAAATATCCAAAATTTAGAGGAATTTGAAGATCTTTTAAAAAACGAACCAGACATCACTTTGAAAAATGAAATGGAATCTCAACTAAAAGACTTGGAGAAAGAAATTTCCAGTTTAGAGTTACAAACATATTTATCAGGTAAATACGACAAAAATAGTGCTATTTTTTCAGTTCACTCAGGGCAGGGTGGCACTGAAGCTATGGATTGGGCTGCAATGTTGCAGCGTATGTATATGAAATATTTTGAACGCAAGGGATGGAAATTTGATTTAATCGACATCACACCTGGTGAAGAAGTGGGTATTAAATCAGTTTATTTTAAGGTTTATGCCAATTATGCCTATGGCTATCTTAAACACGAATCAGGCACTCATCGTTTAGTTAGACTTTCTCCTTTCAATGCCGATCAACTTCGTCAAACTTCTTTTGCTAAAGTTGAAGTCAGCCCTGTTATTGAAAATGACAACACTGTTGCCGTTAAATCAGAAGATATTGAATTTTCTGCCTACAGATCCGGTGGTTGCGGTGGTCAAAACGTCAATAAAGTTTCCACTGCGGTTCGTGTTGTTCATAAACCCACTGGTATTGCCGTTTGCAGTCAAAGCCAACGTTCTCAGGAACAAAATCGCAACATGGCGATGGAAGTTTTATTATCAAAAATTTGGGCCATCGAACAAGAAAAGCAAAGTCAAGAAAAAAAAGATATCAAAGGTGATAATGTTGTTGCTGGTTGGGGTCATCAAATTAGATCCTATGTCTTGCATCCCTACAAAATGGTCAAAGATTTACGCACTAGACATGAAACTTCCGATACCACTGGCGTTCTCGATGGTGACCTCGATGCTTTTATTGAAGCTGAGTTAAAGCTATAAACATGAAATTGTTTAAAATAATTACCAAAATTATTCTCAGTATTATTTTTTTAATTATTTTTTCAATAGTCGTTGTCTCTAGTATAATTTCCCGATCTATAGGCAAATCTCCAAATTATTTAATCGAGACCGTCTACAATTCAGTTAAATCAAATCATTATCAATCACAAAATAAAATTAATTTTTTAATTTTGGGTCTTGATAAACGCGACGATGCTCTCGAAAAAACCACTACTACTGACACCATAATTTTTGCCTCGTTGAATTTAAAAACTTTCAAATTAAATTTAATTTCCACACCCAGAGATCTTTGGTTTTATGAAAAAGAGGTAAAAATAAACAATCTCTACCCATTAAGCTTAGAATCAAATCAAGATAAATTTGATTTTTTAAAATCAAATTTTGAAATACTGTATGGACAATCCATCGATCATGTCGTTATTATTTCTACCGATAATTTAATCAGTTTTGTCAACATCATCGGCGGTGTCGATTTGTATCTAGAAAAAGGTTTTATTGATGATCAATATCCCAATCAAGAATACATTAAAAATCCATCACCCTCAATTCCAATCTATAAAACCATAGAATTTCCTTCAGGGTGGGTTCATTTAGATTCTAATAATATTACCGAATTTGTTCGTTCTCGAAAAAGCGCCGAAACTGTCGCCCAAGGTGGCACCGACATTGGCCGCATTCAACGTCAACAACTTTTAATTGACGCCATTTTAAATAAAATTAAATCAGGAGATTTTGTTAACACCACAGATCAATTAAAAAATCTTTATTTCTTTTGGCAAAATAACCTTTCCAAAACTCTTTCCGACACTGATGCTTTACAAGTTGGTCTAATTTTAAATAAAAATTTAAAGAATATTTCTCTTAATAAAATTGAAATACCAATTGGAACCAATAGTACCGATGGAATAATTTATCACCCAGAAAAAACCAATTTTACTAAACAATGGATATTCACCACCAACGACGACAAGTATCAAGGTTTCCATCAATTCATCTCCGATAAAGTTAAATAAGCATTTTCTGATACAAATATGTATATACTAAAGTATGAACTATATTACATTTTTTCGACAATTTAAAATCGGTCCATTTGCCACCTTTGATTTTGTCACCGCTTATTTACTTGTTTTTCTACTTTCACCATTTCTAACAAAATTATTTTCCATTTTTCATCTCAATATTTCTCGAAGCGCTTGGCTTTGGTTAACCTTACCAATTTCAGTAATATTTCATCTTATTTTTAATCAAAAAACACCATTAATGAAAATGCTTTTAGACCCAAAACATTTTCAATTTTATTTAGTAATTGCCATCCTTTTATTTATGATCTATATGGGTTTAAAAAATATTAGAATTAAATTCTAAATCAATAGGGATTTAATTTAAG
Source organism: Candidatus Shapirobacteria bacterium (assembly GCA_028704635.1). GTDB lineage: Bacteria > Patescibacteriota > Microgenomatia > UBA12405 > UBA12405 > WARW01. The sequence continues at coordinate 40,929 of JAQWFB010000007.1, read as the reverse complement.
AAAATTTCTATTTTTTGTTATACTGAATTATTAGATTTTAAAATTAAAATGGACATCCAAAATTTATCTCAAAATACTCAAACCCCATACTTCACTTCAAACACTTCTCAAAAAAATAAAAACTCAAAACTCCCCTACATTATGATTGTAGTTTTAGCTATTGGTATTGGTTTTGGCCTTTCTCGCCTTTGGCCTCTCAGTAGTCCTAACGAAAGCCTTATTAGTAATATTACTCAAGGAAATGTCACTTCAGCAGATGATATTAAAAGCGCAGAAGAATTAGTCGTCGGACAATCTTATGGCGACACCGGAAAAACTTTTACTGACACCGCCACCGGCACCCTTGTTAAAGGCGGTATTAATGGCGAAGGCACTCACACCTTACAGAGAGAAGGTGGTAAGACTCAATACGCCGCTCTAACTTCATCAACAGCCGATCTTGATCTGTTTGTCGGTAAAAAGGTTGAAATTAAAGGAGAAACTAATGCTTCCACAAAAGCTGGTTGGTTTCTTGATGTTGGTATTATCAAAATCTTAGAATAAAATAAATTATGAAAATTGTCTTTGATCAAGTCGATAAAAAGTTTGGCATCGTCTATGCCCTAAAAGACATTAGCTTTGAAATTGATCAAGGAGAATTTGTATTTCTTATTGGTAATTCTGGCGCCGGTAAATCAACTCTTTTAAAACTTATTTTAAATCAACTCAAACCTACTTCTGGAAAAATTTTATTAGGTGATATTGATCTTTCTAATGGCAATAAAGATGATGTCAATAATACTCGCCGAAAAATTGGTGTCGTTTTTCAAGATTATCAACTCATTTCCGATAAAACCATTGAAGAGAATATTGCCTTAATATTAGACATTGTTAATTATCCAAAAGAAAAAATTCAATCACGCATCGACAAAGTTATCAAAGAAGTTAATCTTGGCACTCGCCGATTTTTATTTCCTTCTCAGCTTGCCGGCGGCGAGCTTCAACGTGCCTCTCTTGCCCGAGCCTTAGCTATCGAGCCAGAAGTTATTTTAGCCGATGAACCAACCGGTAATTTAGATCCAGAAAATTCTTGGAACTTAGTCAAGCTCTTAAAAGATATAAATAAAGAAAATAACACCACAATTATTATGACCACTCACAACAACGAAATTGTCGAATCAATGGGCAAAAGAGTCATTAAAATTAACGATGGTGAAATTGTTAAAGATTATAATATTTCTAAAAAATCATGAGCCCACTACAAACTACTTGGCACCACATTAGACGTTCTCCATTTCAAAGTCTAATTGCCACCACGGCAATGTTTCTAAGTTTCTTCTTTATTTCCACCTTCATCATAATTAATTCTGGTCTTTCCACAGTATTAAAATATTTTGAAACTAAACCGGAAATCACTTTGTTTTTAAAAGATGGTCTTGATACTGCCACTGTCGAAAATTTACAAAAAGATTTATCAAGTTACCAGGGAATTAAAGAAATCACCTTCATTTCCAAAGAAAAAGCTTTAACCATCTACAAAGAACAAAATAAAAACAATCCTCTTTTAACTGAAATGGTAACTGCTAGTATTTTACCAGCCTCTTTTGAAATTACAGTTTCAGAGCCGGAAGTATTAGAAAAGATTTATCAAAATTATTCGACTAAAACCAATGTCATCGATGAAATTATCTATCAAAAAGATATCATCACTTCTCTCTTAAATTGGACTAACGCCACCAGACAGGTTGGTTTTGCCATTATTTTAATAATTGCTTCTATTTCATTTTTAACCATGATCACTATTATTGGCATGAAAATCACTAACCGAAAAGATGAAATCAAAATTAGCCGGCTTTTAGGTGCTTCCAGCTTTTATGTCAAAAAACCTTTCCTACTGGAAGGAATAATATACGGTCTTTTTGGTAGTATTTTTGGTTTTCTTTTTAGTTTTTTACTTGCCCTAATTTTTCAAAAGTCGATCAATTCTTTTTTTCAGCCGATAACTTTTATCGATTTAAATGTCAATTTTTATTTAATTCTTTTGTTTGCTGAAATTATAACCGGAACTCTTTTAGGGTTCATCGCCAGTTGGATCGGAGCCAAAAGATATATTAAATTTTAAGGTTTAATGTTTAAAAAAACTTTTTTTTTATTTTTAGCACTATCTTTTTTTTTGTTCAGCCCAACTATTTCATACGCTGATGATAGGGAAGATTTAGAAAAAAAAATCACCGAATACACTCAAAAACTTTCCGAACTAGGCACTGCCAAAAACACTCTTGCTAATCAAATAAAAATTTTAACTTCGCAATATGAATTAACTCTTTTAAGAATTACTCAAACTGAAAATTCAATCAAAAATCTTGAAAAGGAAATAGCCAGTCTTACTGTTGAAATTGATGGCCTTAACACTAAACTAAACAAACTTTCTTCACTTTATGTTCTCCAAATAATTGACAATTATAAACTTCAAAAAAAAGTTCCTCCGTTTGCTTTTTTGTTTTCATCTGACTTAAATAATTTTTTAGAACAATACAAATATGTTGCCAATGTTCAAAAAGCCAGTCAAACCAGTCTAATCAATATGGAAACAGTCAGAGCTAATTATGATGCCCAAAAAACGGCCAAAACTCAAAAACAACAAGAAATGGAAACTCTTCAAAAAACATTAGCCACTCAAAAAACCACTCTTGATAATCAAAAAGTCGCCAAAGACAAACTTTTAGAAAGCACAAAAAATGATGAGAAAAAATACCAACAACTTTTAGCCGCAGCTCAATCACAATTAGCTGCCTTAAAAAGCTTCTCTAACTCAGCCGGTGGAAGTAGTTGTTTGTCTTCATCTCCCGGAACGGGTAGTGATGGTAATTTTTATTCCCAAAGGGATCCACGTTGGTGTAAACAATTTATTGGAAGTTCAAATGACACTATTGGTGAAGTCGGATGCTACCTCAGTAGTGTTTCTATGACTTACAAAAAACTCGGCTTCGATATTACCCCATCAGCCTATGCTGCCAATTCCAGTATTTTTTGGAGCAACACTGCTTACATGCTCACTCCTTCTCCTCCGTCAGGATATACCTTTAAACAAGTTTCATACAACGCTTCAACAGTAGATAATGAATTAAAGGCTGGTCGTTATGTCATCGCTCAAATGCGAATGAGCACAATCGTCGGAATGCATTTTATTGTTATTATTAGCGGAAGTAATGGCAATTACAAGATTCACGACCCTTGGTTTGGTGCTGATCAGGATTTTTCCAGTCGCTATTCAACACTTGGAATCATGAGTCTCCGCCTCATCACTAAATAAAAAGCCTCCCTGTCAAGGGAGGTGCCCGAAGGGCGGAGGGTTTTAAAAACCAAAAACCCCCCGCCGAAGCAGGGGATTTATACGATCTAAAATCTACGATCTATTAACTAGCTTAATATTCTCTAACGAATTTTCTTAAAGAAAATCCACCAGCGGCTAATAAAGTAACTAAAATTGTTTTAACAGCAATGTCTGAAGCACCAGTAGCTGGTACAGTAGCTTTACCAATAAAATAACTGGCAGTATCAACATCACATTGACCAGCACCACAAGCCTCAGCTTTATTGGTTTGTTTAGTAGAAACATTTAATTTAGTGCTGTCATTAATTTTAGCTCTAATTAAATATTTTTTACCTTCATTAGCTTCCAATTTGTCAATATTCCATTCAACAATATATTGATCACTATTAAATTTGCCAGGATAAAAAATTAAAGATAAATATTTTGGCAACATATCTTTAACATTGACATTATAGACAACTTCGGTTCCAATATTTTTAACTTCAACCTGAAACTCGACTACATCTTTTTCATAAAAAGTCTTTTTTGAAGATTCAATATTGTCATAATATTGAGAATCGTCAATAGATCGGACTTTTTTGTCAATCGAAATAGTTTTTGTACTATTACTATCATTGTAACCAAAAGCTTTTGTAGGATTGAAAAGCGATAAAAACAATACCGCCATCGCGCCCAAAGCAAGACTAATATTTATTATTTTGTGTTCCACCTGCGTTATTAATATTTAATTATAGGCTATTATATTGCCATATGGTCTATTTGTCAAGCAAAAAGCGATGTACCTGTTTTTTAGTCCTTTTTTGCTTTATACTTTACTCATGACTAAATTTTTAATCAATGAACTTTCAGTCTTTTTTCCTTGCTATAACGAAGAAAAAAATATCAAAAGTACTATTGATAAAACCATTCCTGTACTTAAAAAAATTGCCCAAAATTGGGAAATAATTCTAATAAATGATGGCTCTAAAGATAACACGGCTAAAGTTCTAGAAGAAATAAAAAAGGAATATCCAAAACAAATAAAAATAATCACCCACAATCCCAATCGTGGTTATGGTGCTGCCCTTAAAAGCGGTCTCTACAACTCTCAGTATCAATGGATTGCCTTCACCGATGCTGATGGCCAATTCGATTTCACCGAGGTCACTAAACTTATTAAAAAACAACAAAAAACTAAAGCCGATGTTGTGATTGGTTACTACCTTGCTCGTCAGGTTTCTAAATTTGCCATTATTACCTCAAAAATGTGGGAATTAGTTGTTTTCATTCTTTTCGGTCTTCATGTCACCGACATTGATTGTGGTTTTAAACTTATTAATAAAAAAGTAGTCGACACTATTCCTAAACTAGAAGCCGAAAGGGGAGCTTTTATTAGCAGTGAATTTTTAATCAAATCAAAAAAAGCCGGATTTAAGATCGTCGAAATCGGCGTTCATCATTATCCTCGAGTCGAGGGTCAAGCCACCGGCCGAAATATTAGAGTCATTATTAAGAGTTTTTCTGACCTCTTCAGACTTTGGTTTAAAATTAATTTTCACCGTGATTAAAACTATTTTAAAAAAACACTGGCTATTAATTTCTATTTTAATATTAGCCTCTTTTCTTCGTCTTTATCAGATCTCAGACTACATGGAATTCTTAGGCGACCAGGGAAGAGATGTCGTTATTATTAAAGATTTTCTTCAACATGGCAATTTATTTTTCATTGGCCCTCAAACCAGCATCGGCAACATGTATCTCGGCCCTTACTTTTATTATCTAATTGCTCCATCTTTATTTTTATCCAACTACAATCCAGTCGGCCCAGCTATTTTTATTGCCCTTCTCAATATTGCCACCGTTTTTCTAATTTATTTTGTTGGTAAGCGTTGGTTTAGCCGTTCGGTCGGTTTAATTTCTGCCTTTCTTTTCGCCATTTCTCCAGTAGTCATTAAATATTCCAATTTTATTTGGAATCCCAACATTATGCCGTTTTTCAGTTTACTTTTTGTTTATTTCTTTTTTGAAAGTTTCCGATCTAAAAAATACCACTACTTTTTATATGCATCACTGGCTTTTATTATGGTCATCAACAGCCATTATCTTGGTTTAGCCCTTTTACCGTTCATTGGTCTTTTTTGGCTTTATAATCTCATCAAATTTATTCAGAAAAAATCAAAACAATTAAAACCTGCCTGCCGGCAGGCAGGGCCATTTTTAAAATACACTTTTTTAGCCATTTTTATTTTTATTTTATCCCTAACTCCTCAAATTCTTTTTGATATTAAACATGACGGTCAAAATTCCAAGGCTCTTTTAAGTTTTTTTACTTATCGTGAAACCACCGTCAACATTAAAGCCTACAAAGCCCTTCCTGAATTGCCTGCAATGTTTAATCAAGTAAACACTCGACTTTTGGCTGGTAAAAATGGAACGGTTGGTCTAATCGTCAGCATAGTTTTCTTTATTAGTCTTTTCCCACTTATTTTAAAGTTCAAAAAACAAAAAACTACTTTTTGGATTGTTTTCTTTTGGTATCTGTCTGGTTTAACTGCTTTGGCTCTTTACAAACAACATATCTACGACCACTATTTTGCTTTTCTTTTCCCTGTTGTTTTTATTCTTGCTGGTTTTTTAATTAACAAGTTTAAATTTATAGGCATTCCTTTTTTAATTCTAATAACTATTTTTTCTTTTTTAGAAAATCCTTTCCGCTATCAACCCAACAGTCAATTAAAAACCGTCAATCAAATTGCCGATTTAATTATTGCTAATTCCAACAACAAAGATTTTAATTTTGCCCTACTTGCTAAGCAAAATTATGATCCTCCATATCGTTATGTTTTAGGTAATAAAGAAGCAAAAATAGTTAATCTTCCTGATAAACTGGCTGAACAATTATTTGTTGTTTGCGAACCCTTCCAAATTGAATGTAATCCTATTAACAACCCAGAGTGGTCTGTTGCCGCCTTTGGTTGGGCAAAAATCGATAATCAATGGGAGGTAAATGGAATTAAGCTTTTTAAGCTAGTCCATAATTCAGATGGTAAAAAATAGTATATAATATAAGTTATGGAAGAAATAAACAACACTAATACTGCAAATCAACCTATTGAAACATTACCTATTCAACCAATAACTCCTAAAACAAATCTTTTTAAATATTTATTTATTGTTTGTTTTACTATTTTACTAATAGTAATAATTTCTTTTATTTTTATTTTAAATAATAAAAATTCTAAACAATCTCCAATTAAACAAAACACTAGTAATACTTCTGAAGTAACTCCAACTGATATTCCAACATCAGTTACAACACCTCAACAAATAAATAACACACCAAAACCGACCATTGCTTTTAATGACAGTAAATTAATTCAACTTGGTTATAAAGTAAATGATTACAATATAAATAATGTAACAAAAAATTGTAATCCATGTACAAAAGAATGCACTAATCGAACAGTTGATGAACAAAATAAAATTACAAGTTTTTATAGTTTATTAAAAGAAGGCAGTACAACAGGCGCTGCTAGCTTTCTTAAAAATTATATTTATGACAGCAGTACTCCAAATAAAATTTCTTTTCTGGGAACAATTTTCCCTATATGTTCGTCTTCTCATAGTTTATTGGGAGTAGCAACTAAAGAAAAAGGAATACTTGTTTTTATTACAAGTGGTAATGGTTATCCTTCTGTTCCTAATGATACTTATTATTTTGGATATATTACTACTGTCAATAATACAATTAAATTGTATGAAAAATTAATTGAAGGATATTTTAATGACACTGGTGATTCTTACAATAAAGCATTAAATTCAAATGATTTTAAAACAGCTATTAACATTTTAGATTCACAATCAAACGATGTTGCCAAGAGCATGAGTAGTGGTATTTTCAGTAATAAAAATATTCAGCAAGAATTTAATCAACTAATCAATTCTGTAAAATAACTATTTATTTTTAATTTATTCCGTATATCCCAATAATGGGTCTAATTGATTTTCTTTTGCCTTACACCACTCATTGTTCGAGGCTTCCTTTTGCACTGGTAAAACTACTCCAAATCTTCCAAACTTCTCACTAATTTCACTAGCACTTGTTTCCCATGGAACGATCACATTGTATGTTGGTACTGATCCGCTTGGTTTAATTATTTCAACTCCTTTATACCAAAATAGATACCTAAACCCCACTCCATCTCCAAATTTAGCCACATAATTTACCCCAATACAAGGATAGCCCTTTTTTAATTGATCAGCCCGAATATATTCAACTAATTGTTTTTTATATAAATAAGAATCGTTGTTTTGATTGGTAATTTTTACCAACCAAGAAAAATTAGCTATCAAATAAATTCCGCCAATTCCAAAAACAACTTTATCTAAATATTTTTTACTCAAAAATATATCTAAAAATAAAGAAACTATAATTACAAAAATAGCCAGATAATTTGTGAAATAATATTCACTTACTATTCTTTTCGAGGTATATTGGGCTAAACCAATTATAAAAAACCAAATAAAAAAGGCAATTAATTCTTTTCCTTTTATTTTTTTAAATTTATAAACAACACAAGTTACTAATAAAAAAATAGGCCAAACAATTTCCACTGGTTTAATTGGTAACCCAATCAATAATCTTTGTTGCATCTCAATTGCAGATGCATTAACAACTTTTTTAAATTTTACAAATCCTACTGGTTGACCTAGATCCTTTTGGGAAGCAGTAATCACGCTTCTAACCTGAGAAAAATTGTGTTTCAATTCAAAAATCCAAAAAGGGCTACTAACCAACATAAACAACAATAAAGTTATTAAAATATTTTTAACTTTTATTTGTTTTAAATTTTCCTTAAATTTTCCACCAGACATAAAATAGGCTAAAATTGGAATTAGTAGAACAGGTAATAAGGCAATATGAATATGGTAAGTAAGTCCAGCTAAAACACCAAAAAATGGCATTAATTTCAAATTTTTTCTAAACATTCCCAATATCACATATAAAAACCAAACCGTCCAAAGAATCGCTAATTCAGTCGGACACGACCATTTATCATAAAGAGCTGCTCCATAAGAAACAGCGTAAATAAAGGCCATAATTAACCCAACTCTTTTTGAAAAATATTTTTTACCCAAAATATAAAAACTTATTATTGTTAATAAACCAACGAATGTCAGTGGAACAATGGCGCTAACTGGATTCATACCAAACAATAAATAACTCAGAGCCATAATATAATAGTAGAGAGGCCCAATAAAAACACCATCAACACTAGTTATTTGTCCAACAGTTCGCAGATGTTTATTCACGACAATGTCTTTGGTAATCCAAGAATACAAATCTTGATCATGGGCAAAAGCAAACGACTTTTCAAAATTATAAACTCTCATTATTAAACCAATCACCAAAATAAACCCTAATACTATTATAGCTTTTCCTTTAAGGATATGTTTTATTTCTAACACTTTTTAATATTAACATAACGTCTATTTTTCAATCAATCAAATTGATTGTATAATCATTTAATGAATTCAATCTCAATAATCATTCCTTGCTACAACGAAGAGAATAATTTAAAAAAAGGTGTTCTAGACGAAGTCTTTGATTTTCTTAAAACTCAAAAATTTCAATGGGAAGTAATAATTTGCAACGATGAATCAACCGACAAAAGTCTTAAATTAATTAAAGATTTTGCCTCCAAGCATAAAGGTTTTCGTGTTTTAGATCTACCCCATGGTGGCAAACCATCAGCTGTTTGGGGCGGCATTCAAGAAGCCAAATATCCAATCGTACTTTTTACCGATATGGATCAATCCACTCCATTAAAAGAAATGAATAAATTATTGCCATTTTTTAATAAAAGATATGATGTTGTTATCGGCTCACGAGGCGTTTCTCGTGAAGGTAATACTCTTTTTCGTAAAATCGGTGGAGCAGTTTTCCTCTCCCTTCGTCGAGCTGTGCTTTTACACAATATTATTGACACCCAATGTGGTTTTAAAATGTTTAAAACTGAAGTCGCTAAAGATCTCTTTCCAAATCTTCAATTTTTTAAAGACAAATCAGACAAAAAAGGTTGGCGCGTTTCCGCTTTTGATGTTGAACTTTTATTTATGGCCCAAAAATGGGGTTATAAAATAAAAGAAGTCGAAGTTGATTGGCAAAACGAGGACATTAGCGACACTAAAGGTGATAATGGTACTCGCTACAGAAAAGAATCAATTCAAATGATTAATGAAATTAAACGTGTCTTAATCAATAATTTCAAAGGCATTTATGACAAAAAATAAGTTCTTTTGTTTTTTTCTTCTAATTTTAATTTCCGGATTTTATTTTTTTTCTCGCCTCCAAAATTTAACTTCTATTCCTGTTTTTGGTGATGAAGCCATTTATATTCGCTGGGCTCAAATAATACAATCAGAAGAAACCCTTCGATTTATTCCTCAAACTGATGGTAAACAACCACTTTTTATGTGGATCAATGCTGTCACTCTTAAGTTAATTTCCGATCCACTCATTTCTGGACGTATTGTTTCTGTTTTTGCTGGTTTTGGCCTTATTTTGCTTTTATTTTTTACTACGGCTATTTTTTTAAATTATGAAGATAAAGAAAAAAATATTTTTAAATTTATTAAAAACAGTATCGACAAAAAATTTTATTCATCAATTTTTTCTTCTCTAATTTATTGTCTAATTCCTTTCACGTTTTTTTTCGACCGCATGGCTCTAGCCGACACCTTACTCTCATTTTTTGGCCTAGCGGCTCTACTATTTTCTTTTTTATTATCCAAATATCCCAAACTAGATTTATCTCTAATTTTAGGCGCAATTTTAGGTTTTTCTTGGCTCACCAAATCACCAGCAATATATTTCATTGTTTTATCCTTCGTCACTTTTTTATTATTTAACTACCGTAATTTTAAATTGATTATTCTTCCGATAATTTCATCTATTATTGCCTTTTTAATCTATAATATTCTCCGTCTTGGACCTCAATTTAGTCAAATTGCTGTTCGTAATAAAGATTATGTTTGGTCAATTTCTGAAATCTTAAAACATCCTTTTGATCCATTAAACCCACATTTATTAGACACCTTGTCTCTTTATAATCAATATATTTCCTGGCCACTTTTAATTTTTAGTCTTGTCGGATTAATCTTACTTTTAATCAAAACTAAAAAATCTAAAAATTTAAATTTTAAATATTTAGTATTAATTTTTTGGTGGATTTTACCTTTAATTGCCAACGCTGCTATGGCTAAGGTTTTTACTGCTCGCTACATTCTTTTCACTCTTCCACCTTTAATTATTTTAATTTCTATCGGTTTTCTAAATTTTTTAACCAAAATCAAATCAAATATTTTAAAATTTATTTTTATTATTACCGTTTTCACTTTAAATATAAATTTTATCTACAAAATTTCCGTTGACCCTTTCCATCAAAAAATATATTCTACTGAAACTGGTTATCTTTCAGATTGGACATCTGGGTGGGGTATTAAAGAATCAGCTGATTTTCTAAAACAAAGATCGCAAGTTGCCAATGTAATCATCGGTACTGAAGGTGCTTTTGGCACTCTTCCAAATGGTCTTCAAATTTATTGTAATAAAGTTCCACAATTAACAATAATTGGACAAGGTTTGGGTTTTACTGAAACACCTTCTGACTTAATTGATGCCAAAAATCACGGAGACGAAGTTTATCTTTTAATGAATAAATCGCGTGTCAAAATAGATTCCAATCAATTAAATCAATTTAAAATCATTAAATCATTTGACAAACCAGACGGCGACAAGCTACTTTTATATGAAATTTAAAATAAATAAAAAATTTTTATTCCCCACAATCCTTTTCATTTTAATAATACCCGCCTTTTTTTTCTTGCTTAAACCCGGTTATTACAACATGCATGATGACATGCAAATGATTCGTCAATTGGAAATGGAAAAATGCCTAAAGGATGGTCAAATTCCTTGTCGTTGGTCTCCTGATTTGGGTTATGAATATGGATATCCACTTTTTAATTTTTATCCACCCATGCCTTATATAGTTGGCCAAGTTTACCGCACTTTTGGTTTTTCTTTTGTCACTTCAGCCAAGTTAATCGCTATTACTCAAATCATTTTATCTACCTTTTTTATGTATCTTTTGGTTAGTACTATTTTTGGCCAAATCGGTGGTATTTTTTCCGCTCTTTTTTATACTTATGCTCCCTACCACGCACTCAATATTTATGTTCGTGGTGCTTACAATGAAGCGTGGGCAGCTGTCTTTTTTCCTTTAATTTTTTATTTTGCCTACAAACTTATTAAAGACGGCAAGTGTAAAAATATAATCGGTATTGCCTTAGGCTATGCCGGTCTTTTGTTATCACACAATCCAATGGTTTTAACTTTCACTCCATTTTTCCTGGCTTGGTGTTTATTTTGGTTATTTGTCGAGAATAAAATTGTTTTGTCTAAAAAAATATTTAAAGAATTTCCTTTATTTTTCAAATTTTTATTTTCCGGAATTTTTGCTCTATCCTTAACCGCGTTTTTTACATTACCAGTGCTTTTTGAAACTAAATACACTCAAGTCGAATCTATGTTTGAAGGTTACTATAACTATTCGGTTCATTTTGCTTCAATTTCCCAATTATTTTTCAGTAATTTTTGGAGCGATGGACCATCTGTTTGGGGGCCAAACGATGGCATGTCTTTTATGGTTGGATACCTTCAATGGATTATTCCACTATTAATAGTATTATTTTCCGCCTTTCTTTTAATTAGAAAAAAAACTTTAGATAGAAAAATAATTCTTTCGTTGTTTCTCTCGACTCTTGGATTATTAAGTATTTTTATGGTTCATAATAAATCAACTTTTATTTGGCAAATTTTTACTCCCATTCAAAAAATTCAATTTCCATGGCGCTTTTTAAACCATACAGCTTTTTTACTATCACTTTCAGTCGGCGTCTTACCTTTTATTTTAAAAAAATATTTTAATAAAAAAGTATCGATTATTACCACCTCAATAATCACTATTACTTTAATTATCCTCAATTTAAATTATTTTCATCCAATTCAAAGTGGGCCATTAACCGATGAAGAAAAATTTTCTGGAAAAGCCTGGAATAATCAAATCACCTCAGGTATCTATGATTATTTACCAAAAACAGCCAGTACTGCCGCCAAATCAGCTGCTATTCCTTATATCGATAATATCGACCCAAAAGAAGCCTTAATTAATATGTCTGGTCAAAAAAAGGGGACAGATTGGCTATATTTTAATTTATTTTTAAATCAAGATGCCAAGGTTACTATTTCTCAATTAGCTTTTCCAAATTTTGAAATTACTGACAAAGGTAAAAAAATTGATTATCAAATCGAACCAGAACTTGGTCGAATGGTTATCGATCTAAAAGCCGGTGATCATCAAATTTACGTAAAACTACAAAATACTCCAATTAGAATCGTTTCTAATTATATTTCTTTGTTTGCCTGGTTAGGGTTAATGTTCTATTTATTAATACCTTTATGGAAGAAATTAATCTTCAAGAAATAAAAAATAAAACTACTAAAAATGTTTTATTTTTATCTCTAAGGAATATAGGTATTCAAGCAATTTCTGTAATTGGGTTTTTTCTTTTAACTATTTTATTAGGCGTTGGCGAAGTCGGCCTTTTTGCTATTGTTGCTGAATCTGTCAGTATTTTAGGGTACTTTTCCGATCTCGGTTTAGCGGCTGCTTTAATTCAAAAAAAAGATGAAGTAAAAAAAGAAGAATTACAAACAACTTTTACTATTCAGCAGATTTTGGTGATTATTTCTTTAATTGTTACTTTTTTTATTTTTACTGAATTTAGCCGAAATAAAAGTTATGGCCCTCAAGAATTTTGGATTTTTATTTCCCTTTGTTTTTCTTTTATTTGTGCTTCACTCAAAACTATTCCTTCCGTTCTTCTCGAAAGAAAACTTAATTTCAAATTGATTTCCACTGTCGATATTATTGAAAATGCTTGTTTTTATGGTTTTGCTGTTCTTTTTGCCTTTTTAGGTTTTGATGTTTATTCCTATGCTATTGCCACTTTTATTCGCAGTCTTTTAGGATTAATTATTATTTACAAATATAGTTTTTGGCCAATTGGTTTTTCTTTTAACTGGGAATCAGCTAAATCACTTTTTAAATACGGTATTCCTTTTCAATTAAATTCTTTTATTGCCATGGCCAAAGATCGTTTATCAAATTTATTAGTTGCCGGTATTATTGGTCGAACTGATTTTGGTATTCTTTCCTGGGCTCAAAAAGGCCCCAGAATTCCCTTAAGTTTTATGGATGCTATTATGAGGGTTACTTTCCCCACTTTTGCCCGTCTTCAAGACCATAAAGAAATTTTAAAAAAATCACTCGAGAAAAGTCTTTATTTTATCGCCTTGGTTGTGTTTCCTATGACTGTCGGCATTGCTTTAATTGCTCCGGATATAATTAATTTGATTCCCAATTATAAAAAATGGTCACCGGCCATTTTCCCTCTTTATTTTTATGCCATCAGTGTCGTTATTGCCTCAATTACCACTCCATTAACCAATGCTTTTAACGCCATCGGTAAAATTACTCTTACCACTAAATTTATGATCATGTGGACTGTTTTAACTTTATTTTTTTATCCTCTTTTAAGTTATAAATTTGGCTACACTGGAACCGCTTATGCTGTTTTAATTGTTAGTTTAAGTTCTTTTATTGTTTGGTTTGTTGCCCAAAAAGTTTTTGACATTAAAATTATTAAAACCATTTCCAACCCTACTATTGCCACTATTTTAATGATTATTCCCTGCCTAATATTTCAATCTCTAAATTTGAGCAGTTTAGTCAACATTATCGGCAAAATTTTGATTTCAGTTTTAGTCTACGGTTTTTACACCTTTTTATTCTCCAAAGATGAAATTATTTGGTTTTGGCGTCAACTCTCATGTTTAAAAACAAAAAAATAAAAAAACTATCTGTTATTCTAATTGTTTTAAGTACAATTTTATTTTCCTTAACCATGTTTAGAAGTGGTCTGAAATATCAATTTGGGTTAGGTTTTTGGGGCCCAAATGGTCACGATGCCATTTGGCACTTAAGTTTAATCAATCAACTAAAACAACAGATTCCTCCTCAAAATCCAATATATTCGGGTTCTATTTTGCAGAATTACCATTGGGGTTTTGATTTTCTAGTCGCAATTATTTCAAAAATAACCACCATTGATTCCGGTTTTCTTTATTTTCAAATACTGCCGATTATTTTTTCTTTATTGATTGGGTTTTTATCTTTTAAACTTGCTTTTTTAATTACTAAAAATAATATTACCAGTATTTTTTTTGTTTTATTAAATTATTTTTCTGGATCTTTTGGTTGGATTTACACTCTAATTAAAAATCATCAAATAGGAGGCGAATCCTTATTTTGGTCGATGCAATCAGTTTCCACTCTATTAAATCCACCTTTTGCTTTATCTTTAATAGTAATTTTGCTTGGTCTAATTCTTTGGCTTAAACATCATAATTCTAATTCAATTAAAATCGCGATTTTAATTGGTATGATTTTTGCCCTATTAAGCGGTATTAAGGTCTACGCCGGAATTTTAATTGGATTAGCCCTTTCTTGTTATTGGCTTTACAATGCAATTCGTTCCAAAAAAATTTTTGGTTTCAATTTTATTATTTGCCTAGTTATGGGTTTAATTTCACTTTTAATTCTTTTTGGTTTAGGTGTTTTAAAAGGTGGTCAATTATTAGAATTCAAACCATTTTGGTTTACTCATTCTATGATCGAATCCCTTGATAAATTTTACTTACCAAAACTAGCCTCATTCAGATTCAATCAAACTAATATTTTAATTTCTGCAATTTTAGAGATTGGATTGGTTTTTATTTTTTTAATTGGTAATCTTGGCACCAGATTTTTGGGTTTTTTCACTATTTTTTCCAAGACAGTTAAAAAAGAAATTAATGATTTTGATAAATTAATTATTTTTATTTTTATTTTTTCCTTCCTAACTCCCCTCCTTTTTATTCAAAAGGGGACTGCTTGGAATACTATTCAGTTTTTTTATTATTTTCTCTTTTTTGCCAATTTTTATTTCGCCCAATTTTTATCAAAACTCTGGTCAAAACATAAAACATTAGTTTCAATTTTATTATTAATTTCTTGTCTTACCAGTTTTAGTACTTTAAAGGATTATTTCGGCAACCCCCCTCCAAGTTCTTTGCCTAATTCGGAAATTGAGGCTTTAAATTTTTTAAAAAATCAAAACGACGGCTTTGTTTTAACTTATCCTTATGATAAATATGAAAAAGATAAAATGACCACCCCTATTCCTTTGTATGCTTATGAAACTACTGCCTATGTTTCCGCCTTTAGTGGCAAACAAACGTTTTTAGAAGATGAAATGAATTTAGATATTACTGGTTTTAACTGGCAACAAAGACGTGCTGAAGAAGAAAAATTCTTTTCCAGTACTGACCAATTTTTTGCTCGTGGTTTTCTTGTCAACAATAGTATCGATTATATTTATTTAGTCAGTGATCAGAAATTTTCTTTAAGTACTTTTGATCTTCAAATTAACGAAATTTTTAATAATAGCCAAGTTAGGATTTACAAAGTCCAAAGATGATAAAATAGGACATTCAATTATGAAAAACAAACCTAATATTTCGGCCGTCATCAATGTTCGAAATGAAGCCGAAGCTTTAAATAAATGTCTCCGTTCCATTAAAAATTTAGCCGATGAGATAATCGTTGTCGATATGAATTCTACTGATGGCAGCCAAGAAATTGCCAAAAAAGCTGGAGCCCAAGTTTTTTCCTATCGTCCAATGAAGTTTGTCGAACCAGCCAGAAATTTTGCCCTTTCCAAGGCCACTGGCAAATGGATTTTACTCCTTGATCCAGATGAATTTTTAACCAAGACATTAAAAAACGAGTTGCTCTCTGTCACAAAAAGAGCCGATGTTGATTTTGTTAAAATTCCTCGCAAAAATATTATTTTTGGAAAATGGATTCGCCATTCTAATAGTTGGCCTGATTATTTAATTCGCTTTTTTAAAAAAGGAGCCGTCACTTGGAAAAAAGAAATTCACAGTCAGCCAACAACCAAAGGCAATGGCATCACTCTCTTAGACTCCGAAAAAATGGCCATCCAACACAATAATTACACCAGTGTTAGTCAATTTGTCACTCGAGCTCTTCGCTACAGTGGGATTCAGGCCGATGAATTATTTGCTCAAAATTATAAAATCAAAACCAGCGATTTTCTTTTGAAACCAATCCAAGAATTTAATAGTCGTTTTTTCTTTGCCGAAGGCTACAAAGATGGTTTCCATGGTTTAATTTTTTCCCTTCTTCAAGCTTTTGCCATTGCTCTAATTTATGTCAAACTTTGGGAAAAACAAGGTTGTCAAGAAAAATCCATCACCAAAGAATCTTTTGTCTCTGCCAGTCAAGAAACTACTTTCGAATATGATTTTTGGTTTAATAAATATTTCAGAAAAGAATATTCTGCCAATTTTTTTAAAAGACTTTTACTCAAAATTCGTCTAACTTTAAGTTATCTAACTAAAAACTTTTAGTTTCATGAAAAAAATTGCAATCATTGTTTTAAATTGGAAACAAGCAAAACTTACTATTGAGACTATTACTTCGGTTCTTAAAATAAAACACGATTCTTTTGATTATCAAATTATTTTAGTTGACAATGGTTCTTCAGATGATTCCCTAAAAATTTTCAATCAAGAATATAAAAATAATAAATTAGTAAAAATTATTAATACTAAGGGAAATTATGGTTATGCTGGTGGTAATAATTTTGGTATAGATTACGCTCTCAAAAATAAATTTGATTTTTTAGTCCTTTTAAATAACGATGTTTTAGTTAAGCCAAATTTTTTAGAAGAATTATTAAAAGAATCAACCAATTACGATATTATCGGCCCTAAAATTTATTTTGCTCCCGGTTTTGAATACCATAAAGATCGGTATCAAAAAAAAGATTTAGGCAAAGTTATTTGGTCGATGGGTGGTCAAATCGATTGGAATAATATTTATGGCAGTAATATTAGTATTGATGAAGTTGATAATGATCAATTTAATAAAATTATTAATAATGTTGATTTTATCAGTGGATGTTGTCTAATGGCCAGTCGTCAAGTCTTCCAAAAAATTGGGAAATTAGACGAAAATTATTTCATGTATTTTGAAGATGTTGATTTTTGCCAGCGAGCCAAAAATGCCGGTTTTAAAATGGCTTGCATCCCCAAATCAATTATTTGGCACTTAAATTCTGGATCAACCAATGGCCCAGGAAATTTACAAAATTATTTTATAACTCGTAACAGAATTTATTTTGCCTATAAATACGCCAAAACAAGAACAAAATTCGCCATCTTTAGAGAATCTCTTAAAATATTATTTAGTAAATCAAGATGGCAAAAACAAGCGATTATAGATATTTATAGTAATAAAATGAATAAAGGGAGCTGGAAATGACCATAAAAAATCTTTCCATTATCATTTTAGCTGGCAACGAAGAGAAAATGATTGTCGATTGTCTAAAATCTTGCGATTGGGCTGATGAAATTATTCTTGTCGCCGCCAATTCCACTGACAACACTGTCGCTCTTGCTAAAAAAATTATTCCATCAATAAAAATAGTTAAAGCAATTGATGAATATAATAAAAATTTTTCCAAATGGCGTAATTTAGGTTTTAATAATGCCACCAAAGATTGGATTTTATATATCGACGCTGATGAAAGAATCACTCCACAATTAAAACAAGAAATCATTAAAAAAATAAACATTAAAAATAACCCAATTTCCCACTATGCCATTCCTCGAGCCAATCACTATTTAGGTAAAAGAGTTAGATATGGCGGTTCTTATCCAGACTATGTCAAACGTCTCTATTGTAAAAAATATTTTAAAGGCTACAAAGGCATCCTTCATGAAGAACCTGTCATTGACGGCCCCCTAGAGCATTTAAAATCGGATCTTCTCCATTACACTCATCGTGACCTCACTTCGATGGTCAATAAAACCTTAGTTTGGACAGATATGGAGGCTCAGGCTCTTTTTCAAAACAATCATCCACCTGTTGTTTGGTGGCGTTTCATCAGAATGATGTTAACTAAAATCTGGGAAAGACTAATTATTCAAAAAATGTGGAAGGACGGCACTGTTGGTTGGATTTCCGTTTTATTTGAAACTTTCGATACCTTTTTAATTTACGCCCGCCTTTGGGAAATTCAACAAAAACAAAATAAGTAGATTTAATGCTATTATAAATTTGATGGTAAAAAGAGTTGCAATCTACGATCCCTATTTGGACACATTAGGCGGTGGCGAAAGATATTGTCTAACAGTTGCTGAAATTTTATTAAAACATGGTTATAAAGTTGATTTATTTTGGTCTGGTGACCAAAAATTAATAGAAAAAGCTACAAAAAGATTCTCTCTAAAGTTAGATGGTTTAAATTTAGTTAAAGATGTTTTTCAATTAAAACCAAAACAAATTGATTTTCTTGAAGAAGAGAGAAATTTATCCAAGTTCATCAACCATTCTCTTAATCCTCAAAAAATACACAAAAAATTTATTAATTTTTTTAATAAATTAAAGACTACCAGTAAATACGATATTTTATTTTATTTAGGCGATGGTAGCATTCCTATTGTTTTTGCTAAACAAAATCTTCTCCATATCCAAGTTCCTTTCTCTGATAATCAAAATATTTTAAATAAAATAATTAATAATTCAAAATTACTGTTATTTTCAAAAATAATTTGTAATTCTCAATTTACTGCCAAATTTTATCAAGACAGTCTTCCTTCCAAAATTAATATTATTTATCCGCCGGTTGATGTTGATAAATTTGAACCATCAGATGATAAAAAGAATTTTATTTTATCGGTTGGTCGTTTTGATAATATCTTAAATGCCAAAAAACAGGACATTTTAATCGATGCTTTTAAAAAATTATTTGAAGAAGAAAAAGTAGCCAATTGGAGATTAATATTGGCCGGTGGCAGTCTTACTAACCCTGACCAAAATTCCTACCTTAAATATTTAAAAGAAAAAGCTTCTGGGTTTCCAATTGAATTTATAATTAATCCCAGTTTTGATGATTTAAAAGAAATTTATTCAAAATCAAAAATATATTGGCATGCCGCTGGATTTGATGTTGACGAAATGACCCATCCAGAAAACACTGAACATTTTGGTATGACTGTTGTTGAAGCCATGGCTTCTGGCCTAGTTCCTGTCGTAATTGCCAAAGGTGGTATTCCCGAAATTATTTCCGATGGTGTTGACGGATATTTATGGACAACTATCGATGAATTAGTCTTTAAAACCAAAAGTTTAATAGAATCGTCGGATGATTTAAGAAGAATGTCTAAAAAAGCTATTGGCAAATGTCAAAAATTTTCAAAAGATAATTTTGAAAAAGATTTACTTAATTTAATTAAAAAATAACATGAAAATATCGGTCATTATTACTAATTGGAATGGACTAGATTTACTTAAAAAAAATTTAGAACAAGTGATTAAAATGAGTCCTGAAGCCCAAGAAATTATTGTTGCCGATGACGCCTCCTCTGATAAAAGTGTTATTTATATAAAAGAGCTCAAAAAAAAATATTCTAAATTAAAATTAATTACTCATAAAAATAACCTAGGATTCGGAAAAAATTCCAATAATGCCATTTTTAAAAGTAAAGGAGATTTGGTCGTCATGTTAAATAGTGATATTTTTCCTCATCAAAACTATATTAAAAACGCTCTCCATCATTTTTCCGATCCAAAAGTTTTTGGAGTTGGTTTTGCCGAATTAGGTAATGAAAATTGGGCCAGGATTTTCTGGCAAAATGGCTATCTTCAACACGAACCAGGTAAAGATATTAAAAAAACTCATATTACTGGTTGGCTTTCTGGTGGTGGTTCAATTGTTAGAAAAGATTTATTTCAAAAATTAGGTGGTTTTGATAAAGTTTACGAACCTTTTTATTGTGAAGATTTAGATCTTGGTCTCAGAGCTTGGAAATCGGGATATACACTTTTATGGGAACCAAAATGTATTATTGAACATCGCCACGAATCAACTATGTCCAAATTTCCTAAAAGCCTTTTAAATTATGTCAAAGAAAGAAATCGTCTTTTGTCTGTTTGGCGAAATATCGATGATCCACAACTTCTCTTCTTAAATAAATTTACTCTGATTGGCCGAGTTTTATCCGGTCCCAATTATATAAAAATTATTCGTGCCGCCAAAAAACAAATCAAAAAATCCGCCCCGCCAATCGTTTTTCCCAAACTCACTGATCGAGAAATATTTAAAAAATTTTTATGAAGCCACAAAAAATATATATAATATATTTTTTAATCACTGTTTTGGTCTTGTTCCTTTCTCACCATTTTTATTACATAAAATGGTTAGGTTATGAAAGAATTCCTGATACTACTATTTTTGATGAAAGAAATTATCCTTTTGTTGGCGATACCTTTAGAAAAACTGGTATTCCAACCGGTTGGACAAACATGGATGTTTATAAAATACTAGATGATCAAAAAACTCATAATAAAGGTTTCAACGGAGTCAGTATTACCGTCAATAATCAAAATCCTACCCTTAAAAATATTTCTGATTTTAATTATCCAGTTACTTTTGTCACCGATGTCGATATTGGTAAAGGTAAAGAAACCATTAGGCTTGTCCAACCCTTTTTCGATCATCCAATCTTTGGTAGTTTTCTCTTTTCTTTAGGAATTAAAAGCGATGTTTCCTCCTTTGATAGTTTAAAACCAGCTGAATATCGTCAAATAGCACTTTATTTATCATTAATCACCGGTGTTTTAATTTTTATTTTTGGTTTTCTTCTTTATAAAAATTTAATCGTTTCATTTTTATCTTTAATAATTTATTCAACTGTTACCACTTTTGTTTTAATGTCTCGATTTGCTCTATTTGAAAATATATTAATTCCTTTTTCACTTTTAATTTTTTCCTTAATAATTTTATTTATTCAAAACAAAAATAAAAAACTATCTCCATTACTTTTATTAACTGCCGGTATTTTTTCAGGATTAGCTTTTATAACCAAAGAATCAGCCATTTTTATAATTTTAGCCGTCTTAGTTTTTCTATTTAAAGAAAAAATACCTTTTAAAAAATATCTCTATTTTTTAATTCCTTTTATTATTATAAGTAGCCTTTATTACGGTTATATGTATTATTTAGCTCCAGATCTTTTTTTTAAACTCCTTTTTGATCAAGCGAATAGAGGATTTTATGGTCCATTGGGTTTTTTATCATCAGTAATTGGTCCAAATTTCAAAAATTTTCCAAAAGAAGGCTATTGGATTTTCGGTCTAATTTCTCTATTTACCATCTGTTATAAAAATACCAAAAAACATTTTTATATTATTACCGTCTTTACCAGTTATCTTTTTGTCTTTCTATTTTTAGGTGGCTCAAATTATCCTTGGTACAGTCTTCCTTTTATGCCTTTTTTAATTATTGCTTCAGGTTATTTCTTATATAAACTATTAACAGAACCAAGCCTTATATCTCTAGCTATTTTTTATATTTTGCCATTTTTATCTTCTTTCTATTGGGGTTATTTCACCTATAAAACAAACAATAATAATTATAGTATTTTTCGTTTTTCATTATTATTCTTCATATTGTTATATATAACTGAAAAATATCTAACAATTAATATAAAAATATTTAATAAACAATTTAAATTAGGTTATATCATCTGGATAATATCTTTATTATTAGTTTTTTGGCAAATGAATAAATGGAATCTTCAAGGATTTCAATACATTATTGCTAATTGGGGAAAATTACCAGAAATTTTTACTTTTTAAAATAAAATTTATGAATATTTCTATCATTATCGTCACTTGGAACACTGCTAAAATCACCCAAAAATGTGTTCAAACTATTAATAAATTTTTAGATAATCCGGAAATTATTATTGTCGATAACGGCTCTGAAGACAACACTGTCGAACTTCTTTCTCAAGAAAAAAATGTCAAAATTATAAAAAACGGTGCTAATCTGGGTTTTTCCAAAGCCAATAACATCGGTTTTAAACAAGCTACAAATGAGTATATTCTTTTCATGAATTCAGATATCGAATTAATTGATGATTCCATTAACAATTTATTTAAATATTTTAAAGATAAAAATAATATTGGCATTATCGGCCCAAAATTTTTAAATCCAGATTTAACCCCTCAAGCATCAGTCTTTCCCAAACAATCAGCCTTAAATGCCTTTAAAGAATTTTTTTTAAACCAAAAAAATTCTTATTCAAAATATACTCCCAAAACTGATAATCCCATCAAAGTTTGGGCTGTTTCTGGCGGTTGCATTCTCACTCGCAAATCATTTTTTAAATCAATCGGTGGCTGGAATGAAAAATATTTTTTCTATTTTGAAGACCTGGATCTTTGTCGAAAAATAAACAAAATAGGTAAAGACGTAATCTATTTTCCCAAGTGTCAAATCATTCATCGTCATGGCGTTAGTGGTGCCAAATTAGCGGATTCTTCTAATCAATGGCGCCGCTTAATTCCCGGCAGTAAAAAATATCATGGTCTATTTAAACACTACCTCATTAATTCCATTCTTTGGTCTGGTCAAAAATGGCAAAATATAAAAAAATAATCCTACTGGCTGTTTTGATTCGGCTACTAGTCATGCCTTTTTTTTATCATCCCGACATCAAAAGCCAGTTATTTCACATGCAATATCTTTCCCATGGTGTTTTAAATATTTATGATTTTGTTGATAAAAATAAATCCAATCTTCCATACACTAATATTTATGTCTATTTACCATTTACTTACTATTTTTTTGGTTCAGTTGATTTTATTTTGTCACCTTTATATCCCAATGATTTATATCAATGGCTCAATGATTGGGGAGAAGCTCAAAATAATTATCCAAATATGATCTTTTTTATGTTGGTATTAAAAATACCTTATTTAGTTTTTGACCTATTAACCGGATATATTTTATATAAAATATATAAAAATAAAAAAATATTATATTTTTGGCTTTTTAATCCAATTTCAATTTATTTAATTTATATTCTTGGAAATTTTGACATCATTCCTGCATTTTTGACTCTTCTTTCTTTTTATTTTATAAAAAACAATAAACAATTTTGGTCATACCTCACCATTGGTTTTGCTATTGCTCTTAAAATGTATCCAATAATGTTTTTGCCATTTTTATTTTTCTACGACAAAAAGAATATTTTCAAAAATACTAAATATGCCGTCTTTTCTCTTATACCTTTAATTTTAACCATTCTTCCATTTTTAAAACAGAAAAGTTTTTATGATTCATTTTTTGGTTCAGGTTTAACTCAAAAAATTCTTGAATATAAAATTTCTGGCCTACCAATTTTTCCTGTTCTTTTCATTTTAATTTTAATTGTTTATTACTTTTCCAAATCAAAATATAAATTTGAAACTGCCATTTTGCAAACCTTTTTAATTTTTATCGGCCTGGTTAATTTTCACCCCCAATGGATTATGTGGTTTTTTCCATTTATAATTATTTTTTTCATAAATTCCAAAATAAAAAACAAAATTTTTTTCATAATATTTTTTGCACTTATATTCGCTTATATTATTTTGTTTAACGATAATTATTTAACTTGGGGACATTTAATACCCATCGATTCAAATTTTATTAATTTAACTTCACCTTACCAACTAATCAACCTAAAAACGTCAATTAACCCATCCACCATCCAAAAAAACATTCATAATTTGCTTTTATTGCTCGGTATTATTGGATCATATTACTATGGCAAAAATAACTAAATTATTAATTTCAATTATTATTGAAGTATCTTTTTTGGGATTATTATTTATAATTTTGCCTACTATTTTTATTTGGGAACGACCAGGAGTTTTTCAAACATCATTTGAAAAAATTTTACCTCTAGATATTAATCATTCTTACACCCAATCTTTTATTTCCGACAGAAACAACTTAAATTCTGTTTCTGTTTTATTAAAGAATCCTGGTTTAGAAAGTAGAGATATCGTCTATATAGAAATCCAAAATAACAATCAGGAAACCCTACGATCATTTAGTATTTCTGGTCGTAGTATTGAAGATCCTGGTTGGCTAAACTTTAAATTTCCACCATTAAATTCAAAAAAAGGTGATATTTTCCTTTTAAAAATTAGTAGCAATAGCCAAAAAGATAATCTTCTCTATATTTATGGGGATCCAAATACTCAAAATATAAATTTCAAAACTACTTTCACTGCTAAAAATATAAAAGAATCATTTAAAGATAACTTGAACAAACAAATAAATAATTTTAAATCCAGAAATATTTTTTACTCTGTTATCTTTTTACTCCTACTCCTTTTAACCAATATTTTTATCCTTATTTAAGATAGAATAAACTATTCAAATGAAAAAAAGACTAATTATTTTGTGTTTAATAATATTATTTTCTGGAATAATTAGACTTGTTTTTTTAGAAAGAATTCCGTCCGGCATTAACGATGATGAATTACATTTTGTGTTAAATGCTAAATCAATCTTCTATGGATTTAGTAATATCGAGGGTAACACTAATCCGTTTCAACTTGGAGAAGTGTCGAGTTTAATTTTTGCTCCAATAATAGGCATTCTTCCCACTAATCTTTTCACAGCCAGACTGCCTTATGTCTTAATTGGTTGTATCAGTATAGTTTTAATTTATTTAATAACCTTTAAAATTACTAAAAATTTCAGTTTAGCTATAATTTCCACCCTTGTCGCCGCCATAAATCCATGGAGTATTTATGTCAGTCGTACTTCATTTGATGCTCCAATAGCCATATTTTTTTATCTTTTAACTTTTTATCTCCTAACTTCTAAAAAACCAAAATATATTTATTTATCAATAATCACTGCCTTTTTAGCTTTCAATTCATACATTGGCACCAAAATATTACTTTTTCCATTTATCACCATCAGTTCTTATTTTTTATGGAAATTTAATAACAAAAATGGTCAACATTACTTAATTGCCGTTTTAGCTTCATTGTTGATCACTTTAAATTTTATAATCACATTACCAAGTCAATCAGTTGGTAATAGGGTAAGTGAATTAGCAACCCCAAACTCTCCTCAAATAGTAAATCAAGTAAATTTAGAAAGACAACAATCAATTCAATCCAAGCCCTTAAATTATTTATTAACTAATAAATATACTGCTTATCTTAAAAATTTTAACCAAAAATATCTTTATAATTTTTCCACAGATATTCTTTTTTTAGAAGGCGACCACGCCGCCACTGGCTCTCTTTGGAAAATGGGATATTTCTATTATATTGACGCCTTCTTAATAATAACGGGAATCATTTTTTTATATATCAAAAATCGAAATTTCTTAATTTTAATTTCTTTATTTATCCTCCTTTCTCCAATTCCAGAAGCCATTCGTTCCGACACCATACCCTCCTATATTTTTCATTCTTCATTTCAATACCCATTTCTTTTTATTCTTATTGCTGCCGGCATTCTTTTATTTTGGCAAATTTTTTCAAATAAATATCTTAGATTTTCATTAGTCTTAATATATTTACTAAGCTTCATTAATTTTATTGACATATATTTTTTCAAATCTCCAATATATCAACCAGAATCTTTCTCGTTCAGCCACCGAGTTATTTCTAATTATTTAAAATTAGAAAACAACAAAAACAGGGAAATTTATGTTTTAACCCGAGAGCCAGAAGTATTATTTCGGTCTTATTTATTCTTTACCAATTCCTATCAAAAAAATAACTTTGACTTAGTTAAAAATATTTATTCTCAATCAAGAGACAATATTTCATTTAATCAAATTCATTTTATAAATAACAATAAATACCTTCCTTCTGGAAACAATTACACTTTAATTTTTGATACCGACAACTTTACTTTTGACGAAAAAGAATCAAAACTTTATATAAGTCGTCTTTCAGACGCCGGCAGAATTTTTTCAATTTATAGAGGGTCAACTTGTAAAAGTTTAAATTTAGTTACTTATCCAAACAACATTTCTATTAAAGATTTAAACATTGAAAAATTAAATGAAAAAACTTTTTGTGAAAGGTTTATTACCATCTAAATTATGAAAAAAAATTATATTTTAAGTCTAGTTTTGCTTTTATTTTTTTCTTTGTTTCTTTATTTATACAAAAACACCACTGTTCCACCATCTTTATATTCCGACGAAGCGGACATTAGTTATCAAGCTTTTATTTTTAATAAATATCACACCGATTATTACGGCAACAAATTTCCTATTCATTTTCATTCTTATTCCGACTGGCAACCATCGTTTTTTATTTATTCAGTTGCCCTAACTCAAAAATTTATCGGACACACCGATTCTTCGGTTAGAATTCCAGCCGCCATTTTTGGAGTCTTAACAGTTCTGTTTTTTTGTTTAATTATTAAACTTTTATTAAACAGTAATATTTGGTCAATTATTGGTGGATTTTTATTGGCCATTTCGCCATGGCTTTTTCACTACAGTCGCACTGGTTTTGCTGTAACTAATATGCTTTTTTTAACCCTTTTAGGAATTTATTTTTGGATAAAATTTATTAAAAATAATCAAATTAAAAATCTTTTTATTTCCATCATTTCTTTTTCCCTGCTCACTTATTCCTATAGTACGGCAAAATTACACCTAATTTTTATTTTTTTAACTCTTTATTTAATTTGGTTTAAAACTATAAATAAAATTTCTCTCAAAAATAAATTAATGGTCATTTTTTTAGTAATTTTAATTTGTTTACCAATAATTTCCGACACCCTCAAAGGCCGAGCTGGATACCGTTTTAATTATATTAATATTTTTAGCGACCCAACCGTTAGTAAAACTGTCGATAATCTTCGTCAAGAAGATTCTATTATGGTTTATGGCCAGCAGATAGGAATCAAAACAACATTTATTTCAAAAATTTTTTACAACAAAGTAACCCAATGGTTAGAAATGTTTACAAAAAACTATTTTTCTGCTTTTTCAACCGATTTTCTATTTTTAACCGGCGATGAAAATCTTAGACAAGGAACTCAAACCACCGGCAATCTATTCCCCATAGATTTCTTTTTAATTATCACTGGAATTTCTGTTTTTCTTTTAAAAAAAATACCTAATAGTAAATTTTATTTATTTTTTTTACTAAATTTACTATTGGCTCCTGTCCCATTTGCCTTAACTCGCGATTCTCTCTATCCTCATGCCACTCGTCTTATTTTAATGTTACCGTTTTTAATTTTCTTTTCCATTCTTGGACTTAAACAAATTTTTAAAATTACTAAATCCAAATTTTTAATTGCTTTTATTCTATTTTTGTATGTAATCTGCTTTGGTCGATTTATCCACCAATATTATTTTCACTATCCCAACATTTCCGCTAAAAATTGGCATTTTGGTATGAAAGAGGCCACTATTAAAGCCGTTAATACCAACTTTTCAAAAATATACTTTATTAATTCCGAATCTTTTATTCCATTTTTTTTAAATTACAGTGAATATCTTCCTGTAGACAACAATAAATCTCCGGCTTCATTGTTAATTTCTGAAAATAATCAATTCTTTACTGGCATGCAAACCGAAAATAAATATTATCTTGGTCACATGGAATGGTCTCCGTTACTCAAAAATATTCCTCCCGGATCCGTTTTTATTGTTCCAGAGTTAGAGTTGATAAGATTAAAATTGAGTATTGAAGACTATAATAAAAACAACACTACTTCAATTAGTCTTAATCAGACAGATGGGGTTAAACAAATTTATTCTAATCAGGAAAAAATCTATTTAGTTAATCTCAATTTTAATAAATGAAATTCAAAAAAAATATTATTCTTCTAATCTGTTTATTTTTAATTTCTATTTTCACTTTTTACCGTCTTCTTCAGCCAGGTTATTTTTCCATGATGGACGACATGCATGTTTTCCGCTTAGACCAATTTGATAAATGTCTAAAAGACGGCCAAATTCCCTGTCGTTTTATTCAAGATGGGGGAATGGGTTATGGTTATCCTCTTTTTAATTATTATTCACCTCTGGCTTATGGCGTCGCTGAAGTTTTTCATCTTACAGGTTTCAGTTTTATCAATAGTTTAAAAATTACTTTTGCCCTATGTCATGTAATTGGAATTTTTGGCATGTATTTTTTTGCGAGTCTTTTTTGGGGAAATTTAGGTGGTTTTGTTTCGGCTATCATTTTCCTTTTAGCCCCATATCAAGCCACTGATAGTTTTGTTCGCGGCGCCATTGCCGAATCGCTAGCTATCAATATTATTCCTTGGGTTTTTTATTTTCTAACCAAATTTATAAACTCTAATAAAAATAAATTTTTCTTAATTTTTTCCCTGACCGCTCTTTTACTAAGCCATAATCTTACTAGTTTAGCAATCGCTCCAGTTCTAGTCATCTTTTCCTTTTTCTTGTTATTTAAAAATAAAAAA
Organism: Candidatus Shapirobacteria bacterium; assembly: GCA_028704635.1. Classification (GTDB taxonomy): domain Bacteria; phylum Patescibacteriota; class Microgenomatia; order UBA12405; family UBA12405; genus WARW01. Next base: position 12,119 of record JAQWFB010000007.1, on the reverse strand, counting down.
TTAAATTTCAAATCAATTTTAAATTTAACTATTCCAGTTTTGTTTTCCCTAGGTCTCAGTTCCTTTTTTGTTCTTCCGGCTCTTTTAGAAAAAAATTTAGTCACCGTCGACACTATGACTCAAGGATATTTTCAATATATCATTCATTTTGCCACCCTTGATCAACTTTTTATTTCCCGTTTTTGGGGTTTTGGGGCCTCTCTTTGGGGCCCAGTCGACGACATGGCTTTTTCTATTGGCCTCATTCAATGGCTACTGCCACTAATTTCCATCATCTTTTTATTTTTCAAAAAAAACAAAAAAAATCTTAGCTTCCCACTTCTTTTCTTTTTTATTTTCCTATTTTTTGTTTTCCTAACCCACAATAAATCTACCTTCATATGGAAATTATTCCCATTTATGTCATTTTATCAATTTCCTTGGAGGTTTTTATCTATTGCCATTTTTGCCGCTTCTTTTATCGCCGGTTCTATTATTCTATTAATCAACAACAAAAAACTTCAAATTTTAACTGTGGTTATTATTTCTATTACTACTATTCTTTTAAATTTTTCTTATTTTAAAGAAGACATTTGGTATTCAAATTTAACCGACAATCAGGAATTATCTTCAGACAGAATCCTAGCCCAAAGCGCTGCTGGATTAAAAGATTATTGGCCAAAATACAGCCAAAATTTTCCTACTGCTTTTGCCCCCAATCAACCAATCGTTTCTCAAGGTGTAGTCATAAATTACTATGTCAAAAAAAGTAACCGGGTAATTTTAACCGCCATTGCTAACTCAAATGCCCAAATTACTCTACCTTTAGTTTATTTTCCTAATTGGCAACTTTATATCGACAGGCAAAAATCAGATTTTCAAATCGATCAAGATTTAGGCCTTATTAAATTTAATCTAACATCCGGCAACCATTCCATTGTTTTAAAATTAAAAAATACTCCTATTAGAAATATTGCTAATTTAATTAGTCTGATCAGTTTTATTTCGATTATAGTTACAGGTATTAAACTAAAACGCAAAAATGAAAAATAAAAAAATTCTTTTATTTTTTTTAATCGCTTTAGTTGCTTTTTTTCTTCGCTTCTATCAGCTTAATAAATTTCCAGTCGCTCTAAACTGGGACGAAGTTAGCCATGGTTACAACGCCTACAGTTTAATTAGCACCGGTAAAGACCAATGGTCAACATCTTGGCCTATTTTTAATTTCCGAGCCTACGGCGATTACCCAACGACCCTCAATATGTATCTCTCCATGCCTTTTATTTATTTTTTTGGTATTAACGAATGGACGATTAGAATGGTTTCCGCCCTTTGTGGTTTTGGACTAGTTATTGTTGCTTATTTTCTCGGCCAGGAAATTTTCAAAAATAAAAATAAATCTTTTTTGTTAATGTTTTTGGTCACCATTTCTCCATGGACCTTTTTCCCATCGCGCGGTGTTTTTCAATCAACAGTGGCTCAATTTTTTTTCTCTCTTGGACTTTTATTTTTAATCAAAGCCATTAAAAAAATAAAATTTCTTCCACTCGGCATTTTCTTTTTTTCTATTTCTACTTATGCCTATCATAACAGTAAAATCGTCGTTCCAATTTTACTTTTAATTTATTTTATTATTTTTTTTAAAGAACTTAAACAAAAAATTTTAAAAAATAAAAAATTTTTTATAATCAGTTTATTGATTCTCTCCGTTTTAATAATCCCGCAATTAATTAACAATTTTAATAAAGATGCTCAAGCTCGTAGTCGCTGGGTTTTTGTTATTAATCCAGCCTCTATTAATGTAATTGAAAATAATCGTAATAATTATCAAGGTAGCCAATTAGTCGCCAAATTAAAATATAATCGCGCCACTCTTTTTACCACCACTGTCACTCAAAATTATTTAAATTTTCTTAACCCTAAAATTTTATTTTTCAACAGCACCCAAAACTATCAATTTAATATTCCTGGTGAAGGTGTTCTTTATTCCGTTTGTCTACCATTTTTCTATATCGGACTAATAATAATTATTTTAAAATCAATAAAAAGCCTCCCATTTTTCAAAGGGAGGTGTCCGAAGGACGGAGGGGTTTTTATTTTTCTAATATTTTGGTTTTTAATCGGCTTAGCCCCTGCTGTTGTCACTACTGGTGATTTTCCTATTATTCGGGCCATGTCTATTTTACCGTTGCCTCAAATTTTTATAGTTTATGGCTTTTTTAAAACCATTTCCTTTTTAAAAAATCCCAAAACAAAAACAATTTTTACTATTTTATTTTTAATAATTTTAATTATTCAATCATTTTCATATTTCAAAAATTATTTTAACAACTATGCCCAAAATTATTCTAGTTCTTGGCAGTATGGATATAAAGAAACTGTCAATTATATAAAAGAAAATTATAGTAGTTACGATCAAATTATATTTACTAAAAAATATGGCGAAGCCCATGAATTTGTTTTATTCTATTGGCCTTGGAATCCATCTTCTTATCAAGCTGATTCTAATTTAAATTGGGATTTCCATGCCGATTGGTATTGGGTCAATGCATTTGATAAATTCAAATTTGTTAATGATTGGGAAATTCAAAAAGAAACCGAAAGTGTAAACAAAAAAACCCTTTTAATAACCTCTCCTGGCAATTATAATAAAAGTAACAATACATTATTAATCAAAACTATTTATTTTCTCAACCAACAACCGGCTTTTGATATTTTAATCATCAATGACCAAAAATAACAAATTACTTTTAATCGTCATTTTTCTAATTGCCTTTTTCTTAAGGTTTTACAAAATAGGGGAATATCCGACTCTTCTTTGGGATGAAGCCGCCATTGGTTATAATGCCTATTCAATTATTGAAACCGGCAAGGACGAATATGGCCAAACCTTACCTATTATTTTTAAATCATTCGGCGATTATAAGCCCGGTCTTTACATTTATCTTGCCATTCCATTTGTAAAATTTCTCGGGCTAACTGTCACCGCCACCCGTTTACCGTCAGTAATTATTGGTTCTCTTTTGCCAATTCTTCTCTTTTTTTTAATTAAAGAAATTAACCCTAAATCCCATAAAACAGCTGTCCTGGTCGCTCTCATCACTGCTTTCAACCCATATTCAATTCATTTCTCTCGTGGTGCTTGGGAAACTAATGTTTTGACCTTTGAATTAGTGCTAGCTTCTTTTCTTTTCTTTAAATATATTAATAAAAAATCGAATAAATATTTATTTTGGTCTGCTGTCATTTTCGGTCTGTCACTTTTTACTTATCAGGCCGGTAAAATGATTAGTCTTTTTTTGATTATTATTTTATTTTTGACCAATTTAAAAATAGTCAACAAAAAAAATATTAAAAGTTTGTTGTTAAATTTTGTTTTACCTCTTTTCATTTTCTCAATTCCTATAATTTATGGCCTATTTTTTTCTGGCAATGCCAATCGTTTAAAAGTCGTCAGTCTTTTTTCTTACCCTCGTTCCACTGAAGAAATCAACACCATTGTCAATGAAAGCAATCAAATAGATTACAATATTTTTTATAATCACACTGTTTTTTTTGGTCGTAATTTTTTACTTCGTTATTTTAATAATTTTTCTCCAAAATTTTTAGCCTTTGAAGGTGATTGGCAAAGCCCACGTCATTCAGCTCCCTATATCGGTGTCATTCTTTACCCCGGTTTAATTTTCCTATTTTTAGGCATATTTTTTGCCCTAAGTCGACCCAAAATCGATAAAATTAATATTTTCTTTTTACTTTGGCTTTTAGCAGCACCTATTCCCGCCGCCCTCACTCGAGATACCATTTCAGCTGTCAGATCAATGTCCATTTCCATCCCCTTAGTTTATTTTATTTCCCTTGGTATTTATTTCATTATCGACAGACATAAAAACATTTTTATAAAGTGCTTAATTTTGGGCGTTTATTTAATTTCATTTATTTATTACAGTGACCTTTATTTAAATCATATGATCAAAAAAAGCCCAGACGATTTTCTCTACGGTTACCAACAATCAATGGAATATTTGATCAAAAATCAAAATAAATACAGTCAAGTAGTCATGAGTGATTTTTATGGTCAAGCTTATATTTATTACCTTTTTTATTCACAATATCCACCTCAAAAATATCAACAGCAGGCCAAATTAATTGAAAATTCATCCGGTGACACCGGTAAAGTTGAAAAAATAGACAACATTAAATTTACCACCCCAGATTTTAATTTAATTAAAACTCAGTCCAATACACTGGCTATTTTTAACTACAATGAAATTTATCGCCAAGACATTAATAAATCAACCGACTTTAAAAATTTTTTACCCCTAAGTCCTATCAATAATATTTCCACTTTCTATGCCTACCAAAATTAACAAATTACCATTATTAATTATTGTTGTCATTGCCATTTTAATTCGTTTTATTAATATTGGCTCCATGCCATCACTCAATGCCGACGAGGCTGCTCTCGGTTACAATGCCTATTCTCTTATCGAAACCGGCAAAGACGAACACGGCGTCTCTTGGCCTCTTCATTTTAAATCATTTGGGGATTACAAACCGGGCGGCTATGTATATTTAGCCATACCTTTCGTCAAAATTTTTGGCCTCACACCATTGGCTGTCAGATTGCCAAATTTGATACTTTCTATATTAACTATCCTTTTTTTGTATAAATTAATTTTTCTTTTATCAAAAAATAATAAACTAGCGCTTTTAACTGCCACTGTTTTAACTCTTTCACCCTGGCACATTCATTTTAGTCGCGGCGCCTGGGAATCTTCCGCCGCTCTCTCTTTTATTATCATCGGCACCTATTTTTTCTTCAAATCAATCAAAGAAAAATTCTTATTAAATTTTAATTTGTTTGTTGTTTTTTATGTTTTATCGCTTTATATTTACCACTCAGCCCGCCTCATTGCTCCACTTTTAGCCTTAACACTGGTTGTTTTGTATTTTAAAAATTTAATCAAAAACCTTCCTCAAATTTTAATTCCAGTTTTATTTGGTGTTTTATTAGCCTTACCTGTAACATTTTCATTTCTAAACAATGGAGGAACTGCCCGAATTGGCGGTGTCGGCTTAACTGCTGACCAAGGTCCAATTAATCGTGCCAATGAACTTATCAACCACCACAATAATGTTAAATTGATAAACCGTGTCATGCATAACAAAAGACTTCTTTATTTAATTTCTTGGGGACAAAAATATACTTCTCATTTTGATTTAAATTTCTTAACTATTAACGGAGACGAAGTTCCCCGTTCTAAGGTTCCCGAAATGGGCCAAATTTATTTAATCGAATTACCATTTTTACTCCTAGGTATTATATTTTTATTGAAATCTACGATCTATCATCTACGATCTAAAATATTTTTTATTGCCTTTTTATTAATTGCTCCCATTGCTTCATCTCTGACTTACCAGGCCCCATCCGCCCTTCGGGCTCTTTCTATGGTTATTCCCTTGTCAATTTTAATCGCCTTGGGAATTTATTATTTCTTCTCTTTTTTTAAAAATAAAAATATTTTAAAGGTAATTTCCATCATATTCATCATCGTCTATGGATATTTTGTCTCTTATTATTTCGATGCTTATTTTATTCATTATTCCAAAAGATATCCCTATGCTTGGGAATATGGCTTTGATCAATTAGTTCCATACTTAGAAAGCCAAAAAAATAATTACGATAAAATTTACGTCACCGATAAATACGATCAACCCTATATTTTATTTTTATTTTTTTCTAAATATCCGCCAGAAAAAATTCAGCAGGAAATAAAGCTAACCACCCCCGATCAATACGGTTTTTCTACTGTTCTAAATTTTAATAAATACAATTTCCAAAAAATTGAATGGGGTAGAATTCGTTCAAGATCACTAGTTGTCACCAGTGATGAATTAGTTCCATTTGAACCTATTAAAATTATTAATTTCCCAAATGAACAGCCAGGGTTTAAAATCTATTTAAAACCATGAAAAATACAAAAAGAACCATCTCAGTCGCTATTGCCACTTATAATGAAGAAAACAATATTGAGCGATGTTTGAATGCTGTATCTGATTGGGTCGACGAAATAATCATTGCCGATGGTAATTCTCAAGACAAAACCATCGAGGTTGCCTCTAAGTTCAAAAAAGTCAAAATAATCAAGACCACCAACAAACCAATTTTTCATATCAATAAAAATATTGCTATTGATGCTTGTACTAGTGATTGGATTCTTCAACTCGATGCTGACGAAATTGTCACCCCTCAGCTTAAAAAAGAAATTATTTCATATTTAGAAAAAGATATTGGTGGTGTTAAGCAAAACGGTTTTTGGATCCCGAGGAAAAATTATTTCTTAGGCGCTTTTTTAAAAAAAGGCGGTCAATATCCCGACCCAACCATCAGATTTTATAAAAAAGGCAAAGGTCGTCTTCCGTGTGTCGATGTTCATGAACAAGCCAAAATAGAAGGAGAGGTGGGTTGGCTTAAAAATGATTTAGAACATTATGCCGACACTTCTTTTTCCAAATATCTTCTTCGTCATAATCGTTACACCACCCTTTTAGCCCAAGAATTACAAGAGAAAGAAACAAAAATAAACTTTATAAACTTTATAAACTTTTATCTTTATAAACCAACTTGGTGGTTTTTGAAAACATTTTTCCGACACCGTGGTTATGTCGATGGCTTTCCTGGTTTTGTTTTTTCTTTTTATTCTGCTTTAAGATTCCCAATTTACTACACTAAATATTGGGAATTAGTCAAAACCAATCGCCAAATCGACTTAAAAAATGATTGGGATAAAAAATAAATGGATAAAAAAATAAAAATTGCTATCGATATTTCTCCAACACAAGACGCAAATGCTATTCGCGGCGTCGGACACTACACCTCCAATTTGATTTCTGCCCTTCAAAAAGAAATTAAAAACAATCTAGATTATAAAAACTATCAAATTGATCTAATTAAAAATATCAACGATCTACCATCTAAAAAATACAATCTAATCCATTATCCTTATTTTGATCCATTCAAATTAACTCTTCCAAAAAAAACTAAAATCCCTACAGTTGTCACTGTCCATGATCTTATTCCCCGTCAATTTAAAACCCATTTTCCAGTCGGTATAAAAGGGGAAATAAAATGGTTAATTCAAAAGCATCGTCTTTTGCAAGTCAATAAAGTTTTAACCGTTTCAAACTATTCCAAAAATATTATTAATCAAATCACTAAATATAAATTAAACAATATTTTTGTCACCCATCTCGCCGCTGATCCAAGTTTTAAAGTTTCCTCCGATTTAAAAAAAATAAAAGAAATCAAAAATAAATATAAACTGCCATCAAAATTTATCCTATTTGTCGGCGATATTAATTGGAATAAAAATATTCCAACATTAGTCAAAGCCTGTTTAAAACTAAAATACCCATTAGTAATTGTCGGCTCTGCTGCTACCAAAAAAGATATTCCAAATCATCCTTGGACTCAAGATATTCTTTGGGTTCAATCAATCTACGATCGACGATCTAAGACCAACGATCTAATATTAACTGGTTTTATTCCAGACAATGAACTACCCCTTATTTACAACCTAGCCACTGTCTATTGCCAACCATCTTTTGCTGAAGGTTTTGGTCTACCATTAATTCAAGCCATGCAATCCGGTTGTCCTGTAGTATATAGTCAAGATTCTTGTCTAGATGAAATTATGGATTCCAATGGTCTTAAATTTGATCCCCATTCCCAAAAAGATTTAGAAAAAAAATTGATAAAATTTTGGAACAATCAAGATATAAGACAAAAATATGCTAAACTGGGTTTAATTCGAGCCAAAAATTTTAATTGGCAAAACACTGCTCTTCAAACACTTGCCCTTTATAATTTGGTGTTGTCAAATGAAAAATAGTAATCATTTTCTATCGGTCATAATCCCTGTCTACAAACAAGAAAAAACCATTAGAAAAGATCTTCAAATCATAAACGAAACTCTAAAACAAATTCGTTACAATTATGAAATTATCGCCGTTGTTGATGGTACTTCTGTCGACAAATCACTTAAAGAAATCAAAAAATTAAAATTAAAAAACCTAAAGGCTTTTGGTTACAAAACTAATCACGGTAAAGGTTACGCAGTTCGTTATGGTATGGCCAAAACCCAAGGTGATTACATTGCCTTTATTGATTCTGGTATGGAAATCGATCCCAATGGAATTTCTCTAGTATTAGAACACATGGAATGGTACAACGCCGATATAATCGTTGCCTCTAAGCGTCATCCAGCATCAATGGTGAATTACCCATTAGATAGACGAATTATTAGTTTTGGTGCTCACATTATTTCCAAATTCTTATTAGGAATTAATGTTCACGACACTCAAGCCGGATTAAAAATTTTCAAACGACTAGTTTTAATAAAAGTTCTTCCACGTCTTTTGGTCAAAAACTATGCTTTTGATCTAGAAATTTTATCGGTTGCCAATAAATTAGGATTTACTAAAATTTACGAAGCCCCAATTAAATTAAATTACGACTTTAAAAGTTTAACTCACGCCACTGGACTTAAAACTATTTATAGTTGTCTTATGGAAGCCCTTGCTGTTTTTTATAGACTCAAAATTCTAAATTATTATGATGATAAAAATAAAAGAAAGTGGGTTTATGACCCAGAATTAGAAATGAGAATTAATACTGGAAAATAATTATGAAAAATCCTATTTTTTCCATTATTATTCCAGTTCGACAAACCAATCCTTATTTAGAAGAAACTTTATTAAAATTAAAAAAACAATCCATTAAAAATTTTGAGGTCTTAGTTATAACCGACGAAATTTCTGGGTCAGCCAATCCTTCAGAAAAAAGAAACCTCGGTACCAAAACAGCTAAAGGGGATTATTTAGTTTTTTTTGACGATGATTCTTTTCCAAGTAAAAATTATTTTAAAAATGCTTTTAAGTTAGTTAAAGAAAATCCCAATTTTACTGCTTTTTGCGGGCCATGTCTCACTCCCTCAAAGGATAATTATAAACAAAAAGCCTCCGGTTTAGTTTGGTCTAGCTGGCTTGGTAGTGGCGGTGCCGGTATTTATCGAAACAGCATCCAAAAAGCTCGTTTTGTTGATGATTACCCCTCTGTTAACCTTATTGTCAAAAAAAGTGATTTTAATTTAGCTGGTGGTTTTGACACTTCTTACTGGCCTGGCGAAGACACTGTTCTTTGTTTAAATTTAGTCAAAAAATTTCATAAAAAAATTTTTTACCACCCATCTTTAATCGTTTATCATCACCGCAGGTCAGTAATTATTCCCCATCTTCAACAAATTACTCGTTACGCCATTCAACGTGGTTTTTTTGCCAAAAAATTCCCCCAAACTAGTCGAAAAATTGGCTATTTTATTCCCAGTATTTTTGCTCTTTATATTTTATTTTTAATTTTCTTTCATCACAATTTTTTCTTTAAATTACCATTATATTTTTATATATCAATATTAATTACTACATTTTTTTATTTTATTTTTCAAGAAAATAAATTTAAGATTTCTTTTTTAGCTACAATTACCATACCGATAACCCATATTTACTACGGTATACTATTCCTACATGGCTTATTCAAAAAAGAAGTTACATTTAAACCACACGCCTTCGATCAAAAAACAGGTAAGTATATCGGTGGTTAAATCAATTTCAATTTCCTACCCGCCATTAGAGTCTAAAAAAGGCACTCCTTTTTTATCTCAAAATCGTCAATTTCAATGGACAAATACTGGAAATGTAATTTATCCAATTATTCCCGCTTATGCCGCCACCTTGTTAAAAAGTAAAGGTTTAAAAATTTTTTGGGATGATGCTATTGCTCAAAATTTAACTTATAAAGAATGGTTTAAACAGCTTCAAAAAAATAAACCTGATTTAATTACCATTGAGACCAAAACCCCGGTCGTTAAAAAACATTGGCAAATTATTAATCAAATAAAAAAAGAATGTAAATGGAAACCGATTGTTGTTTTAATGGGAGACCATGTCACCGCTCTTCCAGAAGAATCAATCAAAAATTCAAAAGTCGATTTTGTTTTAGTTGGTGGTAATTACGATTTTTTATTAGACGAATTAATTGAATTAATAAATCAAAATAAAACCCCAAAAGATAAAATTTTTAAACTTCAAAAAAATCACGATTTAAATTCCTTGCCGATTATCGACCGACAATTAACCCAATGGCAACTCTATGCCTACAACAATACTAATTATAAATATAAACCAGGATCATATATTATGTCTGGTCGTGATTGTTGGTGGGGCCAATGTACTTTTTGTTCTTGGACGACTCTTTTTCCAGGTAAAAACTTTCGCCATTTTTCTGTCGAACATACTTTAAATGAAATTGAAAATTTAGTTTATAATTTTGGCGTTAAAGAAATTTTTGATGATTCAGGAACTCTTCCCATTGGTCCTTGGCTAAAAGAATTATGCCAGGCTTTAATTAGTCGGGGCCTAAATAAAAAGGTTAAAATCGGCTGTAATATGCGCTTTGGCGCTCTTTCTTCATCAGAATATAAGTTAATGCACCAAGCCGGTTTCCGTTTTATTTTATATGGTCTTGAATCAGCCAATCAATCAACTCTGGATTTTATTAATAAGAATGAAAAAACTTCTGATGCTGTTAAAACTTTAAAAATAGCCAAAGCTGCCAAACTCGAACCACACATTACCGCAATTATCGGATACCCAAATGAAACTTTAGAAGACGCTCAAAAAACCTTAAATTTAGCCAGACAAATTTTTAAAGATGGCCTAGCCGACAGTCTCCAAGCCACCATTTTAATTCCTTACCCAGGCACCCCACTTTTTAAATATTGCCAAAAAAATAATTTACTTTTAACCAATAATTGGGATGATTTTGATATGCGACAGCCAGTAATAAAATCGCCTATTTCTCCACCTGATCAATTAAAACTAGTTCAAAATCTATTTAAAGGCATTCTCACCCCCAAATTTATTTTTAAAAAAATAATTTCTATTCGATCAATAAAAGACATACAACATCTTTTTAATTACGCTTTTAAATATTTTAAAAAATTAAAAGATTTTTCTAAAAATGACAACAGCTAAATCATTTTCTAATTTTAATAATCAAACTTATAAAAATAGTAAAAGCTATGGTAACCCAAGTTTAAGTTCAAGACTAAAAATAATGGCCGCTTTGGTCGATAAAAATCAAAAAGTTTTAGACCTTGGTTGTGGCACCGGTGATTTTATAAAAATTCTAAATAAAAAAAATAAAGAAGTTGAAGGAATTGAAATATCTAAAAAAGTTGCTCAGATTGGTCAAAAAAAAGGTTTTAAAATTAAAATTGCTGATTTACATTCTACCTTTCCGTACCAAAAAAATACTTTCAATACCATCACTGCTGGCGAAATCATTGAACATATTTATGACACCGATTTTTTTCTGAAAGAAATTAAAAGAATTTTAAAACCTAACGGTTTTTTAGTTTTATCTACTCCAAATATTGCTACTCTCGGCCGCCGATTAATGCTTTTGTTTGGTGTTAATCCTCTAATAGAAACCAGTCTCGATCACTCCGCTGGTCATATCCGTTATTTCACCAAAATCTCTCTCGGTGATCTTCTTGAAAAACACAATTTTAAAATTATCAATTTTACTTCAGATTCTATTAATTTCGACCAAAAAGGTCGATTTAAAAGTCAAATTTTAGCTAAAGCCTTTCCCACTTTTGGCGCCAGACTTATTATTAAAACTATAAACTTAAAATGATAGTTTCCTTTATTATTCCAACTCTCAATGCAGCCTCTGTTCTAGAAACTTGTCTTAAATCCATCAAAAAACAAAATTTAAAAAACTATGAAATAATTATTGCCGACGGTGGTTCAACTGATAATACTCTAAAAATAGCCAAAAAATATCAGGCCAAAATTTTAAAAAACCCTCTTAAAACTGCCGAAGCCGGTAAGGCTGTTGGGTTTAAACAGGCCATTGGTAAATATATTGCTTTAATTGATTCTGACAATATCCTCCCCACTAAAAATTGGCTTCAAAAAAATATTGATATTTTAGAAAAAGATTCTTCTTTGATCGGCACTGAACCAATTCGTTTCACTTATCGCCCTAAAGCCGGTTTTATTGAAAGATATTCCGC